>NZ_JBVVXU010000020.1:0-83109 GCF_055902035.1 Leisingera sp. SA215
CCGGGCCCAACGGGCGAGAGGCTTTTTCAAAAGCCGCGAGCCGGGCGGGAGCCCCCTGCGTTGCCGCACAGGCACGGGCTGCAATATCCGGCCCGGAACAAAAAAGGCGCCCCGCTGGAGCGCCTTGAGAAATCCTGACAAACGCTGCTGCCGCTGTCAGAGCAGATCATGTGCCGCCAGAGCGCGCTGGATTTCGCGGCGGACCAGTTTGCGCACGTTGCGGGTGATGCGCTCCCCCAGCGGGCCCTGCAGCTCCTCGCGCACGATACTGGCCACCAGTTCGCGCAGGCTGTCCTCGTCGAGATAGCCGTCAGCGGATTCGGTCAGAGTTTCCAGGGCAGCCCCGGCGACAGCGGCTTCGGCAACAGCGGATTCGGCGACGGTTTCAGCCCGCGCAACCGTGCTGCCATCGTTGACGCCGGGGCCCGGCAAAACCTCTGCGCCCGCATCCTGCGGCGCATCATCAGCGGCGGAGGCGCCGCCCCCGGCCTGCGGTCCGGCACGGCGGGCGGAAAGCGGTTCGTCGCGCCATTCGATGGTGTCGGGGACGGTGCCGGCAAACGGCGCCTCCGTCTGACTGTCCGGCTCCCATTGCTGCTGGTCCTGGTTTTTCCCGCGGGCGCTGCGGGCCTCAAGCTCGGCGATTTTGCGCACAACAGAGGCAGCGCGGGCACCGGCGGTTTCAATGGCGTGACCGCTGTCCGGGGCCTGACGGCCCGCAGGCGTTTCAGCGGCCGGACCGGCTGTGCCGTCTGCCGGCTGGTCCGCGTCTGCGGCAGCGGCAAAAAGAGTGGCATTGGGGTCGCCCCAGGGGACGTCCGCCGCAGCACCGGGCGCCGTTTGCGGTTGCGGGTCCTGCACGTCTGCATTCAGGCCTGAAACCGGGATGCCCGTGTCCGGATTCCCGGCATCCGAGCGGCCCGTTTCCAAGCGGTTCAATTCCAAATGGTCCGTATCGAAATGATCCGTATCGAAATGGCCCGTGTCCAAATCGCCTGGATCCGGCTGGACGGCCTGCAATCCGGTGTCCGGCTCCGCATCGGCCAGCCCGTCATCCAAGGACGATCCGGTTTCAGGCACGCTGCTGCGGTGGCGGAAGGCAATCGGGGCTTCCGCCTCCAGAAGCGCCGCGCTGCCGGTCCGGCCGATTGGCTCCGGAGCCTCAGCGCCGTTTCCGGCCTGGCCAGCGCAGTCAGCGGCGCCGGCAGACGGGCGGCGGGGTGCAGACCCGGTTTCAGCCGCCGGATCATCAATTGCCGGATCATCAACTGCCGGATCTTCGGCTGCGGGGGGGCAGTCTGGACCGCCCTCCTGCACCCGCAGGGCGGGTGTCAGAACCAGCCGCGCCGCCGGTTCGGGAACCGCCGGCCCGCTGCGGCTGTCATCACTCACCAAGCGGCGGATTGAGGACAATACATCTTCGATCTCAGCATGGGTAACTGGGTCGGACATTTTATAAACCACTCTTGCCTCTTGAGTCAGAGTGTAGCGGCCTTCCCGTCACCGCACAACCGATAGGATGAATTGTCAGTTACGTCCCAAGGCCTTGAGCACCCGGTCCAAATCCTTGCCGCGCTTGCTGTATTGCGCAGGCGCGTCCTTGACCAGGTTGTAATAGAGCGCCGGGTCGTAAATCTCCACCGCCAGCCCAAGATGCTCGGCGGTGAGCAGCCCCTGTGCCTGCAACAGCTGGTAGGCCGCGATCACCTGGCTGGCACGCGCAGTCACCTCGCCGGTCTGAGCATCGAGATACTGCTGCTCTGCCTGCAGCACGTCCAGCGTCGTCCGTGCCCCCAGGGTCGCCTCTTCCCGGATGCCGTCAAAAGCAACCTTGGACGCGCGCACCCGTTCATTGGAGGACACCAGGGTCGCCCGCGCCGTTTCCACATTAAAGAACGCCGAGCTGACATTCTGGCGCACGGCACGCTGGATATTGATCAGGGCGCCGCGTTCCGAGTCGGCACCTGCAATGGCCCGCCGCCGGGTCGCCGCGTTGAGACCGCCGGCATAGAGCTGTTGCGACAGTGTCACCGAAGCCGAAGCATCCGAGTCGGTGCCGGTGCTGCCGTTCACGTCCTCGCTCAAGCCTGCGGAGGCACGGAACCTCACGTTCGGCCCCAGGGCTTTGGTCGCTGCCTGGACCAGAATGTCGGCGGATTTGACCGAATGCTGCTGCGCCAGCAGATCCGGCTGGTTGCGGGCCGCGATGGACTGCGCCCCGTCAATCGAAACTGCCCGCGACGGCAGCCGCGGCTGGCCGGCAATCCTGCCCGGCGCGTGGCCGACGATTTGCAGATAGGTCGCCCGGGCGGTCAGCAGAGCGCCCTCGGCATCGGTCAGGTTGGCACGCGCGGCAGCCACCTGGCTTTGCGCCAGCGCGACATCGGTGCGGGTCACCTCGCCCACTTCGAACCGGTCCTGCGCCGCCTTCTGCTCCTCTTGCAGCAAGCTCAGGTTGTTGCGGCGCAGGGCGACATTCTCCTGCCCCTGCAGCACCCCCACATAGGCCTGAACGGCATTGAGCAGCACCGTCTGCTCGACACTCAGCAACTGCTGGCGCGCTGCAAGCACCAGCTCCTGCGCCGCCAGTTTGCGCAGGCGTGTCTCGCCGCCGTCATAGAGCAGCTGGGTCAGCTGGATCTGGGTGCCGAGATCGTTGTTGGTGAACTCGTTGAAAGTGCCGAACTGGTTGATGCTGCGGGAATAGGTATGGCTGGCAGTGATTGTCCAGTCGATCACCGGGCGCAGCCGGGACAAGGCAATCGCCACGTCCTCATCCGCGGCCCGCAGCAGCGCCCGGTTCTGATCCAGCAGGCCGCTGGTCTTATAGGCGCCGATCATCGCGTCGGACAGGTTGTCCGCCGCGGCCGCCACAGGCACCAGCGCCGTGGCCGCCACGCCGCTGGCAAACACAAAAGCCTTCAACACACTCGCCGGGAATTTCATTCGCATCGGTTGCCTTATCTTTTGCCGCGCCGCCAGCCGCGGTGGTTTTTTTCTGCACTCCGGGCGCTCTTTTGTCCGGCGCCCGGCCTCTGGTTCAGTTTAACGGCGGCATCGCTGCAAACGCAATGCCGCGATCCGCGGATCAGAGCGCGAAGTCACGCGCGGCGGCAAACCCCGGAAGCACCGGGGCGCCGGCATTGAAGGCAAACCGCCAGGAAATCCCGGTGCCGCTTTTATAGCCGATTTTCAACTCGCCAAGCGCGCCGGTCATCATCAGCGCCGCAATCCGGCCGCCGTCCTTGAGCTGGTCCAGCAGCGCCGCGGGCAGCGCCTCGACGCCGCCCTCGACCAGGATCACGTCATAGGGGCCGTGTTCGGCAGCCCCTTCCGCCAGCGGGCCGGTGTGCACAATGGCATTGTCCGCGCCGGTCTCCGACAGCAGCTCCTGCGCGTCGGCGGCCATGTCCGCGTCTTCTTCGACGCCGATCACCATCTGCGCCATCCGGGCGGCCACAGCGGTGGAATAGCCCAGCCCGCAGGCCACATCGAGCACCAGTTCGTCGTTCTGCAGATCCACCGCATCCAGCATCTTGGCCAGGGTGCGCGGCTCCATCAGCACCCGGGCGCCGCCCAGTTTCACGTTCTTGTCCGCGTAAGCCGCCTCGCGCTGCGCGTCCGGCACAAACTGTTCCCGCGGGACTGCCAGCATCGCCTCGATGATCGGATATTTGGTGACATCCGACGGACGGATCTGGGTGTCCACCATCATGCGGCGGCGCTCAGGGAAATCTGGCATCTGCTAAACTCATTTGTTCAGTCGGTCAGGCAGGTTGTGACATATCCCGGCCGGCACGGCAACGGGGGCTTTTGCAGGAAGCCCCGAAGTAGTGCAGCGCTGCGGCGGCGGTTCAGGACCGGCACCGGCCGGCGGGGCGGCTGCCCCCCGGCTGTGGAAGATCCCGGATCTGTCTGAGGCGTGTCACCCTGCCGCCCTGCCCCGCTGCAGCCGGGGCCGGGCGGCCGCGCTGTCAGAGCGCGCAGCTTTTGCAGAAGGGCGAGGCCGGACGCTGGTCCAGCCAGTCATCGGCGATATTGTCGCCGCAAATCCGGCAATAGCCATAGGACCCCTCGCGCAGGCGGGCCAGAGCCGCATCGATGCGGCGCAGCTCGTCCAGGCCGGCCCTGGCCGGGACCGCGATGGATCCGGCACCGGCAAGGCCTGCCCCCGCCTGCCGGGCCGACCCCATCTGCACCGGGTCCGGCGCGCGGCCGGTATGTGCCGGCGCCGGCGCCAGGGCGGTTTTTTCCAGGGTGCCTGCCAGCGCCATCCGGCGCAGTTCAAGGGTTTGTTTTCTGGTGGAAAAGTCCATAGTACATGCCCTCCAGCTCAAATTTCGCACAACGTGCCGCGGAGACAAAGCTACCGCCTTGATCCAGGTCAATATATCCGCGACTTCCGGGTATCACACTACCCTATAAGTTGCAAATTTCTGGTAAATCGCTTTCCGGCCTGCACTACGGCCCCGGCAATTCCGCTGGCCTGCGCCACAGCGGCTTGCTAGATATCCCGGCAAACACCCAGGCAGAGATAAGGAGCCTTAGACGATGATCAGGATTTTTGCGTGTGCGCTGATGCTGCTGGGGCTGGCCGCCTGCGAGACCACCAAGGGCGCCGGGCGCGACATTTCCAAGGCCGGCCAAGCAATCAGCGGCGCCGCACAGGACGTGCAGGACGCGCTGTAAGGTTTTTGTTTTTCTGTCGATCGAAACGCCCGGCCCGGTGCCGGGCGTTTTTGTTGCGCGGTCAGTCGATCCCGAGCAGCGCCTTGGCCTCGGCCAGGGTCGCGACCGAGGCGTCATGATCGCCGGCCTCATGCTGGGCCTGGCCCTCGCTGCGCAGTTCCTGCACCGTTGCCAGATCCGCCTCAGACAGCTCCGTCCCGGCGGCCAGTGCGGTATCGATGGCGGCCATGTCGGCGGGGCATTGATGGGCAAAGGCAGGAACCGCCAGCAGGCACAGCGCCGCGGCCAAAGTCAGATGTTTCATGGTGTCATCCTCCCCAGGTGAACGGGGCGGAGAATAGCACGGAACGGGCACGGTTTCAGGTGGAGAGTTGCGGCCCGGCGGCGGATCGGCGGAGAGTGGCGCATGGGGTGCGGCGGCACTGGATGATGGGCAGGATTGCCCGCGCTGCGGGAACGCGAGCGGCCTCCGTTTCATTGCAGGGCCCCGAATACCGGCTTTCGCAGGGCCAAAACAGCACGCGGAGGGCAGCGCCCGGCGCTGCCCGGCCTGGCAACCGGGCGGGACGTTGGATAGGCCAGTAACAACAAACGGGACCGAGGCCCCGTGTTGCAACTGTCTGAATATGTAGCGTTTCCGCCGCAGAACGCAGGGGGGCGGGCACGCGACTGGCTGCGCCAGCCGCTTTCGCCCGCCGTCCCTTAAAATGGCGGACAGGGCTCCGCCCCTTCGCACCTGAAACGCTCCCCCGGAGCGTTTCCTAGACGGTGCTCAGCTGTCCATTTTCAGGGCGGAAATAAACGCCTCCTGCGGGATGTCGACCTTGCCGAACTGGCGCATCTTCTTCTTGCCGGCCTTCTGCTTGTCCAAGAGCTTGCGCTTCCGGGTGGCGTCGCCGCCGTAGCATTTGGCGGTCACGTCCTTGCGCAGGGCGGAGAGGGTCTCGCGGGCGATCACCTTGCCGCCGATCGCCGCCTGGATCGGGATCTTGAACATATGGCGCGGGATCAGCTCTTTCAGCTTTTCGCACATCGCCCGGCCGCGCATCTCGGCCCGGTCGCGGTGCACCATCATCGACAACGCATCAACCGGCTCGTCATTGACCAGCACCGACATCTTGACCAGCGCATCCTCGCGGTAGCCGGTCATCTGGTAGTCAAAGGAGGCATAGCCCTTGGTCACCGATTTCAGCCGGTCGTAGAAGTCAAACACCACCTCGTTCAGCGGCAGGTCATAGACCACCATGGCGCGGGAGCCGGCATAGGTCAGGTCTTCCTGCAGGCCGCGGCGCTCCTGGCAGAGCTTCAGCACATCGCCGAGGTAGTCGTCGGGCACCAGGATCGTCGCCTTGATGCGCGGCTCCTGGATGTGGTCGACCTTGGACATGTCGGGCATGTCGGCAGGGTTGTGCAGGTCGATCTTCTCGCCGTCTTTCATATAGACGTGATAGATCACGCTGGGCGCGGTGGTGATCAGCTCGATATTGTATTCGCGCTCGATCCGGTCGCGGATCACCTCGAGGTGCAGCAGGCCAAGGAAGCCGCAGCGGAAGCCGAAGCCCAGCGCGGCGGAGGTTTCCATCTCGAAACTGAAGGAGGCGTCGTTCAGGGCCAGCTTGTCGATCGCCTCGCGCAGGTCTTCGAATTCGGCGCTATCGACCGGGAACAGCCCGCAGAACACCACCGGCTGGGCGGGTTTGAAGCCCGGCAGCGCCATCTCGGTGCCGTTGCGGTCATTGGTGATGGTGTCGCCGACACGGGTGTCGCGCACCTGTTTGATCGAGGCGGTGAGGAAGCCGATCTCGCCGGGGCCGAGGCTGTCGATCATCTGCATTTCCGGCCGGAACACGCCGATACGGTCAACGTTATGCAGGGTATCATTGGACATGAACTTGACCCGCATGCCCTTTTTCAGCACCCCGTCCATGATCCGCACCAGAACGATGACGCCCAGATAGGCGTCATACCAGCTGTCCACCAGCATCGCCTTCAGCGGCGCGTCGCGGGTGCCTTTGGGGGCTGGCAGGTGCTGCACGATGGCTTCCAGCGTTTCGCGGATGCCCTGGCCGGTCTTGGCGGACACCTGAATGGCGCCCGAGGCGTCGATGCCGATCACATCCTCGATCTGTTCCGCCACCCGGTCGCAGTCGGAAGCCGGCAGGTCGATCTTGTTCAGCACCGGCACGATCTCGTGGTCGGCCTCCATCGCGTGATAGACATTGGCCAGGGTCTGCGCCTCGACCCCTTGCGAGCTGTCAACCACCAGAAGCGAGCCCTCGACCGCGCGCATCGAGCGGGAGACCTCATAGGCAAAGTCGACATGGCCGGGGGTGTCGATCAGGTTCAGCACATAGGTGTCGCCGTCATCGGCAGTGTAGTCGATGCGGACGGTGTTGGCCTTGATGGTGATCCCGCGCTCGCGCTCGATATCCATCGAGTCGAGCAGCTGTTCCTTCATATCGCGGTCCTTCACCGTGCCGGTCTCCTGGATGAGCCGGTCAGCGAGGGTGGATTTGCCATGGTCGATATGGGCGACGATGGAGAAATTGCGGATTTTGGCGAGGTCTGTCATGCAAGGGGATATGATTTGGTTTTGGGGTTTGGTCAAGCGGGCGCAGCGGCCCAGCTGATGATATTTCACCAAGTGAGGAATTGGAGGCCGGGTTTTGCGCCGGATCGAGACAGAAGATCAGCCAGCAGCCGGCTGGCAGGGGCGGCGCGTTCAGCCCCCGCCGCCTTCAGACGCCCCGAACGCCTCAAATTCTCCCCGCCCCCTTCGCGTTCACCCGAAATGCGCTATACTCCTTCTGTACCGCGAAACGCGCGCCCCTCTGGTGGGAGACACAGCAAAGGAGGACGACCCGCATGGATACAATCAAAGCCGCTGAATATGCACGCGCGCTTTATGCCGCGCATGGCGACAAGGCCGAGGCCGAAGCCGCACAGAAGATGCGCAGCTGCCAGGAAGCCGGCAAGGACAGCGAAGCCGCAGACTGGAAAGCCGTGCGCCAGGCCGTCCGCGCCCTGCGCGGGCCGAACCAGGCCTGAAAACAGCAGCAGCCGGAGGGCCGGGGCAACCGGCGCTCCGGCCCTGCCCACCCCCCGCTTACCGTGATTGAAACGCGCCTTGGCTTTTGGCATACTGCCGCCAATTCCGCGGGCAGCAGACCCGCTTGCCAAAAAACGAGGCACGAGCAAGATGAAATTTTTCCTGACCGCCGCGCTTTGCGCCGGGTTCCTCACCGCACTGGCGCCAGCCGGCGCCGAAGCCGGGGAGATTGAGCGCGCCTGCCGCCAGTCCGACCGCACCGCCGCCTCGCCCGGCCTGTGCAGCTGCATCCAGAAGGTGGCCAACCGCAGCCTGACACGGGCCGAGCGCAAGACCGTCTCGAAATGGTTTTCCGATCCGCACCAGGCCCAGGTGGTGCGCCAGTCCTCCAGCCGCACGGACGAACGGCTGTGGCTGCGCTATAAGGCGTTCGGCGATCACGCGGCGCGCAGCTGCGGCTGACGCCCCGGCTTTCAGTCTTTCAGTCAAACCGCGGAAACAGCCGCCCCTGCGGGCGCCTGTTTCACTTCAACGCATCTGCGCTGCGGCATTTTCGCAAGGGATTCCGCACGGGATAAGGCTGCGCCTTTGCCCTCTTGACCGGGCTGCAGCAACGCGGAACAAACGGCGTAAGTTATTGGAGCGTTTGGATGTTGATCAAAGGTGTTACCCTGCGCGGGCTGGAAGTGTTCGAAGCTTTGGCCAAGACCGGATCGGTGGCGCAGGCGGCGGAGATGACCGGCCTCAGCCAGCCCGCCGTCAGCCAGCAGATGCGCAACCTGGAAAAGGCGCTGGACAGCGAATTGATCGATCACGGCCGCCGCCCGATGGTGCTGACCGCCGCCGGGCGCAGTTTTCTGACCCGGACCGAGGCGGTCCTGTCCGAACTGCGGCTGGCCCAAAGCGAACTGACAGTGATGGACCTCACCCATCTGCAGGCGCTGTCGATCGGGCTGATCGATGATTTTGACAACGACCTGACACCGCGGCTGGCGACCATCCTTGCCGATAGCCTGACCCAGTGCCGGTTCAAGATGATCACCGCCTCCAGCCATGATATTGTGCAGGCGATGGTGGCGCGCGAGCTGCATCTTGCGGTTGCCGCCGCCACCGGCGGGCCGCACGACGGGCTGGTGGAACACCCGCTGGTGCGCGACCCCTTTATCCTGGTGGCGCCCAAGGGCGCCTTGTCCGATGCGGCGCAGGCGGCAGAGCAGCTGCAGGATCTGCCCTTTCTGCGCTATGCCCGCGAGCAGCTGATCTCGCAGCAGATCGAAGGGCTGCTGGTGCGCCAGAAACTGGAGTTCGAAGACCGGTTCGAGGTCGGCTCGCATCTGGCGCTGATGGCGATGGTGGCGCGGCGGATCGGCTGGGCCATCACCACGCCGCTGGGCTATATGCGGGCCGGGCGCTTCCACGATCAGATCGACGCCTTCCCGCTGCCCTTTGGCGAGATGTCGCGGACGATTTCGCTGTTTTCGGCTGCCGATTGGGCTGACCGGGTGCCGCGCGACGTGGCGGAAACCCTGCGGCGGCTGGTGCAGAGCCAGATGATCGACCCTGCCGTGCAGCGGCTGCCGTTTCTGGCGGGCGGGTTCCGGGTGATCGGGGCGTAATTACAGCGCGGCCTTCAGGCCCGTGGCGGCCGCCTCGATCAGATCCAGACAGGCATCGAAATCGCGGGTGTAATAGGGATCGGGCACATGATCGGCGCCGGTTCCGGGCGCATAGCCGGTGAACAGGCGCACGGCGGTATCATTGCCCGCGGGGCGCAGGGCTTCAATAGCCTCAAGATTGCCGGCGTCCATTGCGATGATCAGATCGAAGGTTTCGAAATCACCGCGCCGGAACTGCCGCGCCCGCAGGTCCGAGATATCCAGCCCGCGCGCGCGTGCCGCCGCCTGCATCGGGCCATAGGGCGGCTCGCCTGCGTGATAGGAGGCCGTGCCCGCACTGTCTGTTTCAACCTCCGGGCACAGTGCGCGGAACACGCCTTCGGCCGCCGGCGAGCGGCAGATGTTTCCTAGGCAGACGAACAGAATACGGGTAGGCATGGGTTTGTGGCTCCTGTGTACAGAGCCCGTGATAGGAGGTTCCGCAGCGATGGGGAAGAGCGCGAAGATCGTGATCCTGACCGGCGCCGGGATTTCCGCCGAAAGCGGGCTGGGCACCTTCCGCGACGAGGGCGGCCTGTGGGCGCAGCACCGGATCGAGGATGTGGCAACGCCCGAAGGCTTTGCCCGCGACCCGGATCTGGTGCATCGCTTTTACAACGCCCGCCGCGCCCAGGCGGCGGCGGCCCGGCCGAACCCGGCGCATCAGGCGCTGGCGCGGCTGCAGGCACAGCACAAGGGCGAGGTGGTCATCGTCACCCAGAATGTGGACGGGCTGCACGAGGCCGGCGGCGCGCAGGCGGTGCTGCATATGCACGGCACGCTGGCGGGGGCGCTGTGCGCCGCCTGCGGCCACCGCTGGCCCGCCCCTTTGGCAATGTGCACAGGCATAGCCTGCCCCGCCTGCGCGGCGCCTGCGGGCCGCCCGGATGTGGTCTGGTTCGGCGAGATCCCCTATTTCATGGAAGAGATCTTTGCGCATCTGGCGGCGGCGGATGTGTTTGCTGCCATCGGCACCTCGGGTGAGGTCTACCCGGCTGCCGCCTTTGTCGATGAGGCGCATCTGGCGGGCGCCCGTACGGTAGAGCTGAATCTGCAGCCTTCCGCCACCGCCTCGCGCTTTGCCGAGCGCCGCTTTGGTCCCGCCGGCGAAACTGTTCCGGCCTGGGTGGCAGAGCTGCTCGGCTGACCCCGGACACCGGAAAGCCCGCCATCCGGCGGGCTTTGGGCGCGAAGGAGGGCTGCGGCGCAGCCTGACGCCGCGCCCGCCCTGCCCGGCTTCAGTTGGAGTGGCCGCCGTGGCCCCCGGCCTTGCGCTCCAGATCCACCGGCACTTCGACTTCCACCTCGCCGGCCTTCTCAAACACCAGCGTCAGCGTCACCACATCACCGTGGTTCAGCGCCCGTTTCAGCCCCATGAACATAACATGATCGCCGCCGCGCTTCAGCATATGGGTGGCGCCCTCGGCGATGGCAAAGCCTTCCTCCACATGCATCATCTTCATGACGCCGCCATCAGTTTCCCTGTGGGTATGCAGCTGCACTTTGGCCGCCACATCCGAGCGGACGCCGATCAGCCGGTCATCCGCATGGGTCTGGTTCACGATCTGCATGAAGGCGGCACCGGCCTTGGCAGCGGGCGAGGACACCCGGGCGTATTGATCCTGCACCAGGATCTTATGGGCGCCGTCGGCAAAGGCCGAACCGGCCAGAACCGCCGCAGCGGCGGCGGCAACGAAAACGGATTTCAGGGACATTGTCTGTCTCCTCGCATGAAAGCATTTGAATTTTTGGGTAACGGGGGTGTCTGCGGTCAGGCCGCAGGCGGCGAACGTGCGGTGGCCTCCGGTTCGCGGCATCCGCCGCTGACCGGCCGTTGCGGAACCGCAGCCACACGGCCCGCCCCCTCCCCGGGCACCGGCAGGGCGGCAGGTAGCGCCACCGCATCCAGCAGATGCATCACGCAATCGGGGCAGCTGTGCGGCGGCGGCACCGGCTGGCCGTCGCTGTCCACATAGACAATTTCCGGCCCCAGGCCGGTGCAGATCACCATCTGCCCGGCCGCGTCCCGCGCGCCCTGCCGTGCCGCAGCGCTATGCGCCGTCAGGGCAACCGCAAGGACCAGGAACAGGCCAAGGCATATGCGCAGGATGCGTGTCATTGCCGCCAGATATGCCCGCATGGCACGACGGCTGCAAGACACAACTCCGCGGCAGATTGCGCAAACGCAAACACCGCGCCGGGTTTCCCCGGCGCGGTGCCTGTAACTGTAACTGTAATCCGGTGAAGGGATCAGGCCAGGCCTATCAAGCCTCGGCGGCTTGCGCCTTGGCGATCTCTTTCTTCACTTTCAGTGCGTTGTCGGACAGCTCTTCGTTCTTGGCTTTGGCCAGGAAGGCGTCCAGGCCGCCACGGTGATCAACCGAGCGCAGCGCAGCAGCGGAGATCTTCAGCTTGACGCCGCGGCCCAGGGTCTCGGACTGCAGGGTCACATCATTCAGGTTCGGCAGAAACCGGCGGCGGGTTCTGTTTTTCGCGTGGCTGACATTGTTGCCAGTCATCGGGCCTTTTCCGGTCAGTTCGCAACGGCGCGACATATCATCATCCTTCGTTTCTGGAAGCCCGGAGCAGCTCCGGGCTAAATCACAAGGGGCGCGGCCATTGGCTGCGCCCGAAAACTGGTCCGCTGCTCATACGATCAACCAGCAACAGCGTCAAGTGATTCAACTCAGCTTTCTTGCGGGGCTTATTGCCCCTTTTCCTGTTCGGCTGCAAGCCTTTCAAGCCATGCGTCCGCAGCGGCGCCGAGCCGCGGCCTGCGGCGCTGCCGCGCAACCCGCGCCAGGCGCTGCCAATAGGTCTGCGAGCGCCTGCGCCGCTCCCGGTGCAGTCCAACAACCCGCGCCGCGGTCAGCGGCCCTGTGTGCAGCATCGACTGCAGGTCCCAGAAGCTGCCGCCCTCGCGGATCACCTGGCTGGCCGGATGGCCGCCGCAGGGCAAGCGGCACAGCTGCAGATCCGGGAATACGGCCTGAATGTACAGCGCGTGGCTCAGGTCCATCTTGCGGAACGGATCGAACAGAACCACCCCCTGCAGGCCGTGGCGGCCATAGCGGATCAGATCGCCCAGAGCTTCATCAAAAGCCGCCGCTTCCTTGCGGCGGCGGTCATGCGGCACCACGCCTTGGGCAATAGTGTATTGCGGCGAGACGGCGATCAGCCGCTTCAGATTCAGCGCCGAAGAAAACCGCAGCGCGCCGTAGCCGCCCATCGAAAACCCCATCGCCGCCGCGTCCCGATAGCGCCTGGCCAGCTCTTTCAGGCTGCGGGACAGGGCCTGTGTCTCGCTGTTCACGTACCAGTCATTCTTGCGGCACTGGATATGCAGATGCGCATAGCCGTGCTGCGTCATATTCCTGACCGGGCCGCGGTCTTCGAACTCTCCGGCCACGGCAACCCGCTGGCGAAAGGTCACGAACAGCCGCTCTGCCTGCGCATTGAACAGCGAGGCGCGCAGTTTTTCGCCGTCAAAGACGCGGATCCCCTGCATGCGCCTCAGCCTTTCAGATGCTCCTGCAGCATCTGTTCCGCCGCCGCCGCCGGGGTCAGCGCGCCCTCGGCCACCTGGCCGGACAGCGCTGCCATCGCGGTCTGGGCGCTGGCGGTATGCAGCCGCGCCAGCAGCGCCTGACGCACCTCCTGATCAAACCAGTAGCAGGACTGATCCGCACGGCGGCGGTCCCAATGGCCGTTCTCGCGGCGCCAGGCGGTCAGCGCCTGCATCTCCTCCCAGGCCTGTTCCAGCCCGTGTTCCTCGACCGCCGAGACCATCAGCGCCTTGGGGAAGCCTTCGGGGTCCTGCGGGCGCTTGCGCAGCAGCCGCAGCGCGCCGGCGTAATCGGCGCAGGTGCGGGTCGCGACGGGTTTCAGGGGGCCGTCGGCCTTGTTGACCAGAATGAGGTCGGCCATTTCCATGATGCCGCGCTTCACCCCCTGCAGCTCGTCGCCGCCCGCAGGCGCCAGCAGCAGCAGGAACAGGTCCGACATCTCGGCCACCACGGTTTCCGACTGGCCGACGCCGACGGTCTCGACCAGCACCACGTCAAACCCGGCCGCCTCGCACAGGGCCACCGCCTCGCGCGAGCGGCGGGCGACACCGCCCAGGTGGGTCTGGCTGGGGGACGGGCGGATGAAGGCATTCTTCTCGCGGCTGAGGCGCTCCATCCGGGTCTTGTCGCCGAGGATCGAACCGCCGGAGCGCGCCGAGCTGGGATCCACTGCCAGCACCGCCACCCGCAGGCCCAGCGCCGTCAGCATCATGCCGAAGCTTTCGATAAAGGTGGACTTGCCCACCCCCGGGGTGCCGGACAGGCCGATGCGCAGCGACTGGCGTTTGTGCTGTGCCAGTTCCGACAGCAGCTCCTGCGCCATGCTGCGGTGATCGGCGCGGCCGCTTTCCACCAGGGTGATGGCGCGGGCCAGGGCCCGGCGGTCGCCATCCAAGATCTTCTGCTTCAGCTGTTCAGTATCCATGCGCGTCTTCCTGTCGTGATGGGCGGACCTTGGCGCAAGCCCGCCCGGATTGTCCAGTGCCTGCCATCTGCCGGGCAACCTACAACAGCAGCAGGCGCGGAAAAGGCGGCAAATCCGCCGCGCCTGCCGCCGTTTGCGCAGACTGCCAGCTGCAAACCGGGCGCTAGACCTTGCCGCCGCCTTTGGCGATAAGGCGGGTCATGAGCAGATTACCGATCGAAGACGCCCTTCCTGAACTGCTGGACGCCCTGCGCAAGCGGGGCCGTGCTGTGCTGCAGGCGCCGCCCGGCGCGGGCAAGACCACCCGGGTGCCGCTGGCCATGCTGGAGGCCGGGCTGACCGCGGGGCGGATCGTGATGCTGGAGCCGCGCCGCCTGGCGGCGCGCGCGGCGGCCGAGCGGATGGCCGAAACGCTGGGCGAGACGCCCGGCCAGACAGTCGGCTACAGGGTGCGCGGCGATGCCAGGGTTTCCAAGGCGACCCGGATCGAAGTGGTAACCGAAGGCATCCTGACCCGGATGCTGCAGTCGGACCCGGACCTGCCCGGCGTGGGTGCGGTGATCTTTGATGAATTCCACGAACGCTCGCTGAACGCAGACCTGGGCCTGGCCTTGTGCCTTGAAGTGGCCGGCGCGCTGCGCGATGACCTGATCCTGATGGCAATGTCCGCGACACTGGATGCCGGGCCGGTGGCGGCGCTGATGGACGCGCCGATGGTCACCTCCGAGGGGCGCAGCTATCCGGTGGAGACCCGCTGGCTGGACCGCCCCCTGCCCGCCCAGGCCCGCCGTGCGGACGCGCTTGCGGATCTGGTGGTGCAGGCGGAGAAGGACACCCGCAGCGCAGACAGCGATCAGGGCGGCGGCATTCTGGTGTTCCTGCCCGGCGAGGGCGAGATCCGCCGTGCAGCCGGCGCCCTGGCCAAACGCCTGCCCGGCCATTGCCATATCCGCCCCCTGTTCGGCGCCCTGCCCTTTGCCGATCAGCGTGCCGCAATCCAGCCGGAAAAGGACGGGCGCAAGGTGGTGCTGGCAACCTCGATCGCCGAGACCTCGCTGACCATTCAGGACATCCGGGTGGTGGTGGATATGGGCCAGGCGCGGCGCGCCCGGTTCGATCCCGGCTCCGGCATGTCGCGGCTGGTCACCGAGAAAGTCACCCGCGCCGAGGCCACCCAGCGCCGGGGCCGCGCGGGCCGGGTTGCCGAGGGCGTCTGCTACCGGCTGTGGACCAAGGGCGAAGAAGGCGCGCTGATGGCGTTCCCGCCGGCCGGAATCGAAAGCGCCGACCTTACTGATCTGGCGCTGGAGCTGGCCTTGTGGGGCGCGGCGCCGGAGGAGCTGTCGTTCCTCAGCCAGCCGCCTGCCGGCGCGTTGAGCGAAGCGCAGGCGCTGCTGCAAATGCTGGGCGCCTTGACGGCGCAGGGGCGGATCACCAAACACGGCAAGGCGCTGTCTGCACTGCCGCTGCACCCCCGCCTTGGCCATATGCTGCTGACCGCAGGCCCGGCTGCGGCACCGCTGGCGGCCCTCCTGGGCGAGCGCGACCCGCTGCGCGGAGCGCCTGCCGATCTGTCATTGCGGCTGGAGGCGCTGAAAGATCCCAAGGGGTTTGAGCGCAAGCGCCCCTATCAGCTGAACCGCCCGGTGGTGGAACGGATCAAAAGCGAGGCCCGGCGGCTGGAGCGGCAGGCAGGACGCGGCACCGGCAGGCTGTCGCCGGCGGCGATGGCCGCGCTGGCCTATCCCGACCGCATCGGTCAGCGGCGCAAGGGCGACGCGCCGCGGTTTGTGCTGTCCGGCGGCAAGGGCGCGGTGCTGGAAAGCAGCGACACGCTGGCGGGCGCTCCCTTCCTCGTGGCGCTGGACACCGACGGCAACCCGCGCGAGGCGAGGATCCGGATGGCGGCGCAGATCTCCCTCGGCGAAATCCGCGCGCTGTTTGCGGATCAGATCGCCTGGAACGATGTCTGCGGCTGGTCCAAACGCGACCGCCGGGTGGTGTCGCGCCAGCAGGAGCGGTTCGGCGCCATCGTGCTGGACGACCGGCTCTGGAAAGAGGTTCCGCAAGACGCCGTTGCCGCTGCCATGCTGGACGGGGTGCGCGAGCTGGGCCTGCGGCTGACCGGCGCCGCTGCACGGCTGGCGGCGCGGGTGGAATTGGTGCGGGCTGAGGGCCATGATCTGCCGGATTTCACCATCCCCGGCCTGATGGACCGGCTGGAAGACTGGCTGCTGCCGATGCTAAACGGGGTGAAAAGCGCCGAAGAGTGGAAGCGTTTCGATCTGCTGCCCGCGCTGCGCGCCGCCCTCGATTGGGAGCAGACACAGCTGCTGGACCGCGAGGCGCCGGGCAGCTTCATCACGCCGCTGGGACGCAAGATCCCGATCAGCTATGAGGATGAGGTGCCGGAAATCTCGGTCCGTCTGCAGGAGCTGTTCGGCGTCAGCCGCCACCCTGCCGTGGGCGGGGTGGCGCTGAAGATCACCCTGCTGTCGCCGGCCCAGCGCCCGATCCAGATCACCCGCGACCTGCCCGGATTCTGGGCGGGGTCATACGCCGACGTGCGCAAGGACATGCGCGCGCAATATCCCAGACACCCCTGGCCCGAAGACCCCACCCGCGAAGACCCGACGCTGCGCGCGAAACGCCGGAAATAGGCGCCGGGCAGCGGGCGGGAGGGGCTGCGGCCCCGGCCCGCGTCAGGGGTCTGCACCGCGGGCGCTGGCAGCCCGGGACCCGGTGCAACCTGCCTCTTGCAAGGCCGGCATATCTGCGGGCGCGGCCTTGAAACTCCGGGGATTCAGGCTTACTTTTTCACAATTCCACACAAAACACGGGACCAACCCAACAACAAAGGCTGGGCAGATATGACAAGCACTCTGATCCGCGCCTGGGAAGAAATTCTCAAGCCGATGCTGAAACGACCAAACCGCCTGCAGGTTGCTGCGCTGTGCTACCGCACCGGCGCGGACGGCAAGGAAGTGCTGATGATCACCAGCCGCGGCACCGGCCGCTGGATCCTGCCCAAGGGCTGGCCGGTCGATGGCAAGGACGGGCCGGATTCGGCCCTGCAGGAAGCCTGGGAAGAAGCCGGCGTCAGCGCCGCCCGCGTTTCGGAGAAACCGATCGGCGAATACAATTACACCAAATATCACGACAACGGCACCGAGGAGCCGGTGACGACGCTGATTTTCGCGGCCGAGGTCGAACAGCTGACCGACGACTACCCCGAATCCGCCGAGCGCAACCGCCAGTGGATGCGCCCGGAGGAAGCCGCAACACTGGTGCATGAGCCGCAGTTGCAGGACGTTTTGCGTCAATTGTAAAAGTTATGTGACATTTTCATGTCAGACGCTTGATCCGTAGCCAGAGCGGCGTTAGGCGCGTGCGCAGACCTTCGGAATCAGGAATGCCACGATGAGCGATGCAGATCCGCGCACGCAATGGAATACGCTGGACAAGGATCTGAACCGGATCTCCCAGCTTGAACTTGCCACAAGCTATGCCTCCCGCCCGCTGGTAGCGCCCGGCATCGCGCTGGCCTTCATCGTGCTGGCAGGGCTTGGCGCCGGGGTGTTCTTCGGCGGTTCCGCGATGAATATGGTGGTTATCGCCGCCGCCGCATTCGGCGCCTATATGGCGATCAACATCGGCGCCAATGACGTCGCCAACAACATGGGGCCGGCGGTGGGCGCCAACGCGCTGACCATGGGCGGCGCCATCGTGATTGCCGCGGTTGCCGAAAGCGCGGGCGCGCTGCTGGCCGGCGGCGATGTGGTCTCGACCATTTCCAAGGGCATTGTCGACCCCGCCGCGGTTGCCAGCAGCAGCGTCTTCATCTGGGCGATGATGGCGGCACTGATCTCCTCGGCGCTGTGGGTGAACCTGGCCACCTGGGTCGGCGCGCCGGTGTCCACCACCCATTCGGTTGTCGGCGGTGTTCTGGGCGCTGGTGTCGCCGCCGCAGGCGTTGCCGCCGTGAACTGGCCCACCATGGGCAAGATCGCCGCCAGCTGGGTGATCTCGCCGGTACTGGGCGGAGTGATTGCGGCGCTGTTCCTCGCCTTCATCAAGGCCAAGATCATCTACCAGGACGACAAGATCGCCGCCGCGCGCCGCTGGGTGCCGGTGCTGGTCGGTATTATGGCCGGCGCCTTTGCTGCCTATCTCGCGCTCAAGGGCCTGAAACGGATCGTCAAGATCGACCTTGAGACGGCGCTGCTGATCGGCGCCGGCACCGGGGCGCTGTCCTATGTGATCACCGCGCCGCTGATCAAGCGCCAGTCCGAAGGCATGGAGAACCGCAACAAGTCGCTGAAGACGCTGTTCGGCCTGCCGCTGGTGATTTCCGCCGCCCTGCTGTCCTTTGCCCATGGCGCCAACGACGTCGCCAACGCGGTCGGCCCGCTGGCGGCCATCGTGCATGCCACCGAGTTCGGCGATTTCGCCTCCAAGGTGGCGATCCCGACCTGGGTTATGGTGATCGGCGCCTTCGGCATCTCCTTCGGCCTGTTCCTGTTCGGCCCCAAGCTGATCCGCATGGTGGGCAGTCAGATCACCAAGCTGAACCCGATGCGCGCCTTCTGCGTGTCGCTGTCTGCGGCCATCACCGTGATCGTGGCCAGCTGGCTGGGCCTGCCGGTGTCCTCTACCCATATCGCTGTGGGGGCCGTGTTCGGCGTCGGTTTCTTCCGCGAATGGCATATGGAGCGCCGCCTGAAGAAATCCGCCGAGGGCCTGCCGCCGGAAAAGCGTATCGCCCCCGAAGAACGCCGCCGCCGCAAGCTGGTGCGCCGCAGCCATTTCATGACCATTATTGCGGCCTGGGTCATCACCGTGCCCGCCGCCGCGCTGCTGTCAGCGGTGATCTACCTGTTGCTGAACGCCCTCGTCGGCTGATCCGCAATGCCGTGGCAATTGGAACCCCCCGCGCCAGCCGGCTGCGGGGGTTTTTCTTTGCCCGGGCGCCGCGCCCGACCAACAGGCAAGGTTCTATCCATGGAATGCGCGGCGGCAGGCAGCAGCCCGCCGCCGCGCAAGCCGCAAAAGTCAGCCGCCCATGCACCAGCGCATGACAGCTTTTTGCGCGTGCAGCCGGTTTTCCGCCTCGTCAAAGATCACGGACTGCGGGCCGTCCATCACCGCCGAGGTCACCTCTTCCTCGCGGTGGGCGGGCAGGCAATGCATGAACAGCGCATCGGGCTTGGCATGGGCCATCAGGTCATCGTTCACCTGATAGGGCCGCAGCATGTTATGGCGGCGCTCTTTGGATGATTGGCTGTCATGCATCGACACCCAGGTATCGGCCACAATCAGATCGGCGCCCTCAACCGCTTTGAACGCGTCGCGTTCAATGGTCACCTTGGCACCCGCCTTGCGCGCCAGACCGATGAATTCCTCCTCCGGATCCAGCTGTGCCGGGCCGGTGAAGGTGAGGTCGAACCCGAACTGCCCCGCCGCATGCAGGAAAGAAGCGCAGACATTGTTGCCGTCGCCGGCCCAGACCACCTTCTTGCCCTTGATCGGGCCGCGGTGCTCCTCGTAGGTCAGGATGTCGGCCATGATCTGGCAGGGATGGGTGCGGTCGGTGAGGCCGTTGATCACCGGCACGTCTGCATAGTCCGCCATCTCGGTCAGCACGGTTTCGTCAAAGGTGCGGATCATGATCATATCAACATAGCGCGACAGCACCCGGGCGGTGTCGGCAATGGTCTCGCCATGGCCCAGCTGCATGTCCTTGCCGCTGAGCACCATGGTCTGGCCGCCCATCTGGCGCACGCCCACATCAAAGGACACACGGGTCCGGGTCGAGGGTTTCTCGAAAATCAGCGCCACCATCCGGTCCTTCAGCGGCAGCTCATCGTCCAAGGCGGCCTTGGGGCGGCCGAGGCGCGCCTGTTTGGTCGCCTTGGCCTGATCGATGATCCCGCGCAATTCGGCAGGGTCTGTTTTGTGGATGTCGAGGAAATGGTTCATGTCGGTTTCGCTTTGTTCTGGCGAAGGCCGGGGGCGCTGCCCCCGGACCCCCGGAGTATTTCTGCAAAGATGATGATCAGGCGGCTGCGACCTGGGCGGCGGTTTTTTCCAGGCGGCTGACGGCCTCGGCGATGTCTTCATCAGTCAGGGTCAGCGGCGGCAGCAGGCGGATCACATTGTCTGCCGCCGGCACGGTGATCAGCTCGTTTTCATAGCCTGCGCTTACCACATCACTGTTCACCGCCTTGCATTTCAGGCCCAGCATCAGGCCCGCGCCGCGCACCTCCTCAAAAACCTCCGGGTGATCGGCAACCAGCCCTTCCAGCTTTTGCCGGAAAAGGCCGGACTTGCGGTTCACATCTGCCAGAAACTCAGGCTCGGCAACGTGATCCATCACCGCGCAGCCGACCGCACAGCCCAGCGGGTTGCCGCCGTAGGTGGAGCCATGGGTGCCCGCGGTCATGCCGCTGGCAGCCTCTTCGGTGGCCAGCACCGCGCCCAAGGGAAAGCCGCCGCCGATGCCCTTGGCCACCATCATGATGTCCGGGGTGATGCCCGCCCATTCATGGGCAAACAGCTTGCCGGTCCGCCCGACGCCGCATTGCACCTCATCGAGGATCAGCAGCAGGCCGTGTTCATCGCAGATCTGCCGCAGCGCCTTCAGTTCGGCATCCGGCACCGGGCGGATGCCGCCCTCGCCCTGCACCGGTTCGATCATGATCGCGGCGGTGGTCCCGGTAATGGCATTGGTCAGGCCATCCAGATCGCCAAAGGCCAGATGCACGAACCCGGGCAGCAGCGGGCCGAAGCCCTTGGTCATCTTTTCCGACCCGGCTGCGGCGATCCCGGCAGAGGACCGGCCGTGAAAAGAGCCGTCAAAGGTGATGATTTCCACCCGCTCCGGCTGGCCCTTGTCGTAGAAATACTTGCGCGCCATCTTCACCGCCAGTTCGCAGGCCTCAGTGCCGGAATTGGTAAAGAACACGGTGTCGGCAAAGGTATGTTCCACCAGCTTGTCCGCCAGCGCCTGCTGTTGCGGGATCTGGTAGAGGTTTGAGACATGCCACAGGTTCTGCGCCTGGGTGGTCAGCGCCTCCACCAGCGCCGGATGGGCATGGCCCAGCGCATTCACCGCAATGCCCGAACCCAGGTCCAGAAAGCGTCGCCCGTCCGCCGTGGTCAGCCAGGCGCCTTCGCCTTTGACGAACTCAAGCGGTGCACGGTTATAGGTCGGCAGAACGGACGGGATCATCAGGATCATCCTTTTCATGGAGTGAAGCCAAAGCTGTGACTCAGCAAGGGCCTTAGGTCAACGGTGGGTCAACGGTTTTGGGAAAGCAGGAGCGCCGGAAAACGGCACAACGGATCAAAGGGCCGGTTACGCCAGGCGGCGTCGGCGTCGCGGAAGGGTGATATGTGCGCGTTTGATCATAATGCGGTTCCATAATGGAGGTTTGGTCAAAAGAAAACCCCTTTTGGAAGGGCAGGACCGGCAAACCGGCACATGCGCCCGGCAGCCGCTTCTTTCTGGTTCGAAATACTCCGGGGTGAATTGGCCGGCCGGCCAAGAGGGGCAGCGCCCCTCTTTCCTTCAAGCCTGCGGGGCAGCGCCCCTCTTCCCGCCAAGCCTGCGGGGCAGCGCCCTTCATTCCTTTCAGCCTGCGCGGCTGCCTCCGCCTTTGCCGCAGCGGAATGCGGCTGGCAGCGATGCGTTTCCCCTTGCATCCCGCGGCGGCTTGCCGCACCGCTTGCCCATGAGCCGAAACACACCGCAGAACCCGCCGCTGGCCGCCGCCCTCATTCTGGCGGCAACAACCTTCATTGCCGGCACCACCCTGCTCGCCAAGGCGCTGGGAACGGATCTTCTGGGCACGCCGCTGCACCCGCTGCAGATCAGCCATGGGCGGTTTGTGTTTGCCTTTCTGGCAATCTCCGCGTTGGTGGTTGCGCTGCGGCCCAGGTTCCTCCGGCCGCATTGGGGCTATCACATCGGCCGCACCGCCTTTGGCTGGGCCGGGGTCACGCTGATGTTTGCCTCGGTCGCCTATATCCCGCTGGCCGATGCCACTGCGATCACCTTCCTGAACCCGGTGTTCGCCATGCTGCTGGCCATCCCGCTGCTGGGAGAGCGGGTCGGCCCCTGGCGCTGGGGCGCGGCGCTGATTGCCATGATCGGCGCCATGATCCTGTTGCGGCCGACCCCGGCCAGTTTTCAACCCGCGGCCCTGCTGGCGCTGGGGGCGGCGGCGGTGATGGGGCTGGAGCTGATCTTCATCAAGAAACTGGCAGGCCGCGAAGCGCCCTTGCAGGTGTTATGGGTCAACAACCTCCTGGGGGTGATGATTGCCAGCTGCGCGGTGCTGCCGGTCTGGCAGATGCCCAGCCCTGCGCAATGGGGGGCGCTGGCCGCGCTGGGGCTGCTGATGGCCTGTGCCCAGGCCTGTTTCATCAACGGCATGGCCCGCGCCGATGCCTCCTTTGCGGCGCCGTTCAGCTATGCCACGCTGGTTTTTGCAGCCTTTTATGACTTTCTCGGCTTTGGCGCGGTGCCGGATGCCATCTCCTTGCTTGGCGCCTTTATCATCCTGGCAGGCGCCGCCATCCTCGCCTGGCGGGAAGGGCGGCCGGTTCCCCCGGCCGGCCGCGCCGCCGCCGCCGCGCACAGGTCCTAGGCGGCCGGCCTTCACGAAAGTTATTTCCGCTGCGCGGCCCGCCTGCGACCTCCGCGTCGAAAACCGGCATTTTCCGGGCATTTTGCGCGCCACCCTGTCCTGTAACAGGAGAGGAGGACGCAGATGCACGAGAGGCGGATACCCGAATGGCTGCGCCATGCGCCGGTGCCTTCGGTGCGGGATTTTGGCATCCTGGCCGGGCTGGAAGCGGTGGTGCGCGGCACGCTGATCTCGGTCTTTCCGCTGATCATGTACCGGGCCTTGGGCGATGCCGGGCTGGTGTCGGCCTCATATTTTGCTGTCGGCATCCTGTCGCTGCTGGCCGGGCTGATGATCCCTGCGCTGATCCGGCTGGTGCCGCGCCGCTGGGCCTATTCGCTGGGGGCGCTGATGTTCATCGCTTCGGCCGGATTCGCCATCGAAGGCAGCCCGGCGTCGGTGCTTGCGGCGCTGGCGCTGAACACGGTGGCGGCGGTGACCACCTTCATCTGCTTCAATGCCTATGTGCTGGACTATATCTCGCGGGTGGCGCTGGGGCAGTGCGAAACCTCGCGGATGTTCTATTCGGCGCTTGGCTGGACCGCCGGACCGGTGGCCGGCGTGCTGCTGCTGGAGGTCTGCCCCCCTGCCCCGTTCCTGATTTCCGCCGCGGCCGCGCTGCTGATGCTGGCGGCCTTCTGGTGGATGCGGATGGGCAACGGCAAGCAGATCGCCCGCGCCCGCGGCCCCGCCTCCAGCCCGCTGGCCTATGTGCCGCGCTTCCTGGCGCAGCCGCGGCTGGTCGCCGGCTGGCTGTTTGCGGTGATCCGCTCGGCCGGCTGGTGGATCTATGTGGTCTACCTGCCGATCTTTGCGATCGAAAAAGGCCTGGGAGAGGGGCTCGGCGGCATCCTGCTGTCTGTGACCAACGCGGCTCTGTTCAGCGCGCCGCTGCTGCAGCGCTGGGTGCAGCGGCATTCGATCCGGCTGGCGGTGCAGACCGGCTTTCTGGGGGTGACGGGCTGTTTTGGCGCGGCGGCCCTGGCCCAGGGCTGGCCGCCTGCCGCGATCGCTCTGCTGGTGGCCGGCTCGGCAGCGCTGATCCTCTTGGATATCTGCGCCGGGCTGCCGTTTTTGATGGCGGTCAAGCCCTCCGAGCGGACCGAGATGTCAGCCGTCTATTCCAGCTACCGCGACATTTCCGGCATTCTGACGCCAGGGGTTGCCTGGCTGGTTCTGCTGGCCGCGCCGGTTGCCGGGATCTTTGCGGCAGGCGCTGCGGCCACTGCAGCGGCAGTACTGCTGGCGGGCAACCTGCATCCGCGGCTTGGGCGCAGAAAACCGGCGCCGGTGCCCGGCGAAAATCCGGTTCCGGCAGAATAGCGGCGTCAGGGTTTCAACCGGTAGCCGGCGCGCAGCATGGCCCAGGCCAGCAGGCACACCCCAAAAGTGGCGCCGCTGCAGACGGCCAGCCCCAGCCAGGGCGAGCTGTCCGAAGTGCCGATCACCCCGAAACGCACCCCGTCGATCAGGTAGAACACCGGGTTCAATTGCGAAATCACCTTCAGTACCGGCGGCAAAGCCTCAACCGAATAGAAGGTGCCGGACAGAAAGGCGAGCGGGGTGACGATGAAATTGGTGATCGCGGCCATCTGGTCGAATTTGTCGGCAAAGACCCCGGCGACGATGCCCAAACCGCCCAGGAAAGCTGCGCCCAGCACGATAAACACCAGTGCTGCCAGCGGATGTGCGGGCACGATCTGCAACACCGCCATCAACCCCAGTCCGATGCCCAGCGCCACCAGCGTGCCGCGGGCCACGGCGCCTGCCAGATAGCCCAGCAGGATCTCCAGCCCCGACAGGGGCGGCATCAAAGTGTCGACGATGTTGCCTTGCACCTTGGCAATCACGATGGAAGACGAGGTATTGGCAAACGCATTCTGGATCACTGTCATCATCATGATGCCGGGCGCCAGAAAGGTCAGGAACGGCACCCCCATCACATCGCCGCGTTTGGGGCCGATGGCAATGTTGAAGATCATCAGGAACAAGGCTGCCGTCATCAGCGGCGCCAGCAGCGTCTGGGTCCAGACCGCCAGGAACCGCTTCACTTCGCGCCAGGCCAGCGCCTTGAGCCCCAGCCAGTTCACCCGCCCGAACCGCCGCGCGCCCAATTCAACCTGATATCCCCGATCCGCCATGCTGCCCCCGTTTTTCGCTGCTTTGCCTGCATAACGGCTGCGGCATGGGGCGCAAGATGTCTTGTAACTCCGCCCGCAGTGATTAAAATAGGGCGATCATACGGAATAGGATGGCGGCCGCAGAAACCCTGGGGCCGCTATTAGCTTGGAAAGGCAACATATGTCCTGGACAGACGAGCGCGTCGAACTGCTCAAGAAAATGTGGGGCGAAGGCCAGTCGGCGAGTCAGATCGCCAAAGAACTGGGCGGCGTCACCCGCAACGCCGTGATCGGCAAGGTGCACCGCCTCGGCCTGTCCAACCGCAACAGCGGCGGCTCCAAGGCCGCCGAGCCGAAGGAAAAGCCCGCAGCCGCCCCGGCAGCCGCGGCGCCAAAACCCGCCGCGGCGCCAAAACCCAAGCCGCAGCCGAAGACCGAACCGGCCCGTCCGGCGGCGGCCCAGCCTGCGGCAGCCGACGCCAAACCGGCAACGCCTACACGCCGCCAGATCATCCCGGCCGGCCAGCCGCTGCCGCCGCAGCCCTCGGCCAATGAAATCAGCCCCGAGGCGCTGGCCAAGGTCAACGAAATCGAAAAGAAGGCCAAGAAGCTGAGCCTGATGGATCTGACCGAGCGCACCTGCAAATGGCCGGTGGGCGATCCGGCGACCGAGGACTTCTGGTTCTGCGGCCTGCCCGCCCAGCAGGGCAAGCCCTATTGCGAGGCGCATGTGGGCGTGGCGTTCCAGCCGATGTCCTCGCGCCGCGACCGCCGCCGCTGAGCGGCCCGCACCAGCAATGAAACAAACCCGCGCCAGCCAGCGCGGGTTTTTCTTTCGAGAGGCCCGGTTTGCGGTCCGGGCACGCTGGGCTTCAGCCGCGGCTCAGTTCGCAACCGGCCCTTCAGACGTGAAATTCGGGATCACGCTGTCCGAGGCGCCATCCGGCTCGATGCCCGGCCAGTTGCCCTCGGCCAGGGTGATATTGCCGGGAATGTCCGTTTCCCAGAAACCGACGACATTCTTTGTGATGTTCAGGTACAGTTTGTCGCCGACGATGCGCCACAGGTTCGGGTTGGCCGGCACCTTGCCGCCCTTGGACACGCCATAGGCGCAGTGGCCGTCATACTGCGGCGCGTAAAAAGCCGGATTTTCCAAAAACTTGTCGCGGTTTTCTGCCGTCGAGAAGGCCCAGGTGGCGCCGTTGTACTCGGCGGTGAAATCCGCATGGCCCCGCACCGGTGCGGTCTGGGGCGCGCCCACCGGGTTCATGTCCAGGCCCCGGTAAGCCACCACGTCATAGCCGGACACGGCAAAACCGGTGCCATCGACATATTGCTCGCCGGCAAAGGCCGGCAGGGCAATGGACAGCGCTGCCACGGCAGCAAATGCAAAACGCTTCATCAGGTCATCCCTTTCATCGGAGTCCGGTTCCATCCCGGTGCCGGCATCGCATCCGGCTTGGGATCAAACACTACAGACCCCGGGGCAGATGCGAAGGGGGGCTCACGCCTCTGTGTGCGGACACGAGCCTGCGTGATCAGTTTGTAAAATTTCCGTGGCCGGACCTTCCAGTCATTGGAAAATGCCAATACTCCTTTATCTTCGCCAATGCCAATTGCCGCGGCGCGTGCGATTGACCGCATACCGGAAACGATGAAACGAGGCCCGACAGATGAGCGACACCCCCTATACCCCGCCGGAAGTCTGGAAGTGGGAACAAGAGAACGGCGGCCAGTTCGCCTCCACCAACCGCCCCACTGCCGGCGCAACCCACGACAAGGAGCTGCCGGTGGGCGCGCACCCGCTGCAGCTTTATTCGCTGGCGACCCCGAACGGGGTGAAGGTCACGGTGATGCTGGAGGAGCTGCTGGCCAAGGGCCACGCGGGCGCCGAATACGACGCCTGGATTATCAAGATTGGCGACGGCGACCAGTTCGGCTCCGGCTTTGTGGAGATCAACCCGAACTCCAAGATCCCGGCGTTGATGGACCGCAGCGGAGATGCCCCCCTGCGGGTGTTCGAAAGCGCGTCGATCCTGATGCATCTGGCCGAGAAATTCGGAGAGTTCCTGCCCAAGGAGGGTGCCGCGCGCACCGAGACGCTGAACTGGCTGTTCTGGCAGATGGGCAGCGCGCCTTACCTGGGCGGCGGTTTTGGCCATTTCTATGCCTATGCGCCGGAGAAATGGCAGTATCCGATCGACCGCTTTGCGATGGAAACAAAACGCCAGCTCGACGTGCTGGACCGCCAGCTGGCGGAGCGGAGCTATATCGCGGGCGAGGACTACACCATTGCCGATATCGCGATCTGGCCTTGGTACGGCCAGCTGGTTCTGGGCCGCCTCTATGATGCCGCCGAATTCCTGGACGCGCAAAGCTACAAGAATGTGGTCCGCTGGGCCAAGGCGATCGACGCCCGCCCGGCGGTGCAGCGCGGCCGCATGGTGAACCGGTCGTTCGGCGACCTGGAGATGCAGCTGCACGAGCGCCACGATGCCAGCGACTTCGACACCCGCACCCAGGACAAACTGGAACCGGCGGCGGAGTAACCGCCGGCCAGCCCCTCCCGCGCCCGCGGACGCCCGGGCAATGCCCGGGCCTGCCCTTGCGGCCTTGGGCCGGGCGCCGCGCTGACGCGCGGCGGGCGGCGTGCGCGGTTCCCCCTTGGGGCGGCAAAGGGCAAACGCATCCGCGAGTTGGCGCTTACAGGCAAATCTGCCCTTAAGCGCCTTTCAGCCGAAACTCCGCGCTGTGCGCAGCACAGCGCCGCGCCCAACTGCGAGGCACATTGGACAATGTGCTGCAACAGGCCGGAGCCCCCGCACCGGCTTCAATCAGATCAGCTTCAGTCAGACCAGCCGCGGCGGCTTGTCCGGGTTGCTGCCCGGGATCTCCGGCTGATAGGTTTCCGGCTCCGGCGGCTGCGGCAGGTCGAACCGCAGACCAACCCGGGCCAGACTGGCCGCAACCGGATCCTCGGCGGTAAAGAACGCCACATCCATCGCCCCCGCCTCAATCCCGGAAAAGGTCAGCGCCTCGCTTGCCGCCTTGGCCAGCGACGGCTGCGCGGCCTCCTTGGCGCCGACAAAGCCCAGCAAATGCCCCTGGCCGCCGCCGCCATAGCGCACCCCTGCCAGATAGGCCGCCGCGGCCAGCCCGCCGGCAGTGGCCAGCTTGGCATCCAGCGCCGTCAGCAGCGCCTCCGGCAGCCCCTTGGGCGCAGTAAACATCTCCACCGCAGCCTCCACCTCTTCCGGTGCGTGGCCCAGCGTCTGATGCAGCCAGCCGACCGCCCCGGCCGGGATCAGGATGGCGGACGGAGCCACCTCCAGGTTCAGTCCCAGCCCGATCCCCTGCCCGGCCAGCATCTGCGCAATCACCCGGCCCGACAGCGCCGCGTAAGGCACCGCCCTGCCGGCAAACTGCCCCAGCCGTTCCTCGCGGTCGAACACCAGGACAAACGCCCCCTCGGGTGTCTCAAACAGCTCCGGCGAGATCTGCCCGCCGGCGGCTTCTTCGGTCAGCATCAGGAACAGCTCGCTATCGCCAAGCCGCTCGTAAAACCGCAGCCGGGCGGCATCATCTGCAGGGGCCGCCTCCATCGCCGCATGGGCCAGATCCAGCGGGGTCTCTTCTGTCATCGCATCAGCTCCTTCACCCGGGCCTGCAGCACCGGCAGCAGCTCGGTTTCGAACCAGGGGTTTTTCTTCAGCCATCCGGTATTACGCCAGGACGGATGCGGCAAGGGGAAGACCTGCGGCGCATGTTCCCGCCAGCCCTGCACCAGCGCCGTCACCGGCCCTTTTACCCCCAGATGATAGCGCTGCGCATGCGCCCCGACCAGCACCCTGAGCCGGACCTCCGGCAGCTGCGCCATCACTTGGGTGTGCCAGGTCCTGCCGCACACCGCAGGCGGCGGCAGATCCGCCTTTTTCCCGTTGTAGCCGGGAAAGCAGAACGCCATCGGCACCACGGCCACCCGGTCCTTGTCATAAAACTCCGCCTCACTCAGGCCCAGCCAGGCCCGCAGCCGGTCGCCCGAAGGATCGGTGAAGGGCCGGCCGCTGTCATGCACCCGCGCGCCCGGCGCCTGGCCGGCAATCAGGATCCGGGCAGAGGGCCGGAACCACACCACGGGGCGCGGCTCATGCGCGGTGGCGGTTGCGGCAAAACGGTCCGCACAGATCCGGCAGCCGCGAATCTGCGCCTTCAATTGCTGACCGGCCGCCATTGTCCCGCATTTGGAAACAGTCATTGCTTGCCCCGCCTTGCCCCCCTGCCGCCTGAAAACACGCCCCCGGCCCCGGATCATGGCTGAAATGGTTAAAACTTCATTGATCAATTATGGTACAATTCGACATAATAAAGCCAAATTCGCGGCGTAGGCCATTAACACTCTTTTGATAACAAAGAGCCACGGGCGCCTGAGTACGCCGATGTGGAAACGAGGCAGACAGTCAGAGCCCGCAAGAAGGCCGCACGAGCAGCACCGGAACCAGCAATGCTTGAGTTTGAAAACGTCAGCAAGTCCTTCTGGACGGGAACCCAGCGCAAGGTGATCCTTGACCGCGTGTCGTTCCGCGTCGAGCCGGGCAAATCGCTGGGTGTGCTGGCTCCGAACGGCACCGGGAAAACGACGCTGATCAACATGATGGCCGGCCTGGAAAAACCGGATGAGGGCGAGATCCGCCGCAACTGCAAGATATCTTTTCCGCTGGGCTTCATGGGCGGGGTGATCAGCCGTCTTTCGGCAATGGAGAACTGCCGCTATATCGCCAAGCTTTACGGGCTGGATCCCGATTACGTGGAGGCCTATTGCCGCTGGCTGTGCGGCCTGGGGGAGTATTTCGACCAGCCGCTTGGCACCTATTCCTCGGGGATGCGGTCCCGGTTCAGCTTTTCGCTGATGCTGGCGCTGGATTTCGACATCTACCTGATCGATGAAGGCATGCCCAGCACCACGGATGTGGAGTTCAACCGCAAGGCCGGTGAAATCCTGCAGGAGCGGCTGGCGACAACCACAATCATCATCGTCTCCCACCAAGCCAAGACGCTGGAGAAATTTGCCCGTTCAGCTGCGGTCCTGCTGCAGGGCCAGTTGCACATATTTGACACTTTGGAAGAAGCGAAACAGCTCTATGACTACGAAACCGAGAGCTAAAAAGTTCCGCATCCGCCGCAGCCCCGCGGCCGCCGGCGCCGGCGCCGGGGATCAGCCGCAGGCGGCCGGCGCAGCTGCAAGCCCGGCCGGGCACCCCCGGCCCCAAACACCGGCTGCCGCCCGGCCCGCGGCACCTGCGGCGGCTGCGGCGGCGGCATCACCAGCCCCGGCAAGCCCGGAGGCAGCCCATCCGGCTGAACCGCAAACCCGCGCCGCGCCGCTGTCCGGCATGGTCAGCTCGGCCCGCGAGATCCAGCAGGAAACCGATATCGATGCAATCCGCCAGGAAGGGCTGACCGGCCGCCAATTGCGCCTGGCCCGCCGGATGGCGCAGAAACACAACCTTGCCGCCACTTCGGATTTTGAAGCCGTGCGGATGCTGCGCGAGCGCGGCATCGACCCGTTCAAGCGCACCAATATGCTGGAACTGGTGGTGCCGCAGAACAAGGCGCAGCCCGCAGGCACACCGCCTGCGCCGGGCACCGTCCAGCTGCCGCAGACGGTGCCCGCAGGCAAGACCAGCCTGCCCTCGACCGAGCTGAGCCCGGCAGAGCGGCGCACCCGTGAAATCCAGGAAATTCAGCGCGATATCGCCCGCCGCCGCCGCCGGAAACTGACCTTGCTGGCGGCCAGGCTGGCCTTTTTCGTGCTGCTGCCGACGCTGGCCGCGGGGTTTTATTTCTACTCGGTGGCGACGCCGATGTATTCCTCCAAATCCGAGTTCCTGGTGCTTAAGGCCGACAGTGCCGCCGGTGGCGTCGGCGGCCTGCTGTCGGGCACCCAGTTTGCCACCAGCCAGGATTCGATTGCGGTGCAAAGCTACCTGATGTCCAAGGAGGCGATGCTGCGGCTGGACCGCGAGGCCGGCTTCAAGGCACATTTCACCCAGGACTGGCTGGACCCGATCCAGCGGCTGGAAACCGCCCCGACAAACGAGCAGGCCTATGCCACCTACAGCCGCAATGTGAAGATCGGCTATGACCCGACCGAGGGCGTGGTGCGGATGGAAGTCTCTGCCGCCGATCCCGAAGCCGCCGCCGAATTTTCGCGCAAGCTGATTTCCTATGCCCAGGAGAAGGTGAACAACCTGTCGCAGCAAAAGCGCGCCGACCAGATGTCCGAGGCCGAAACCGCACTTGCCCAGGCCGAAACCCAGCGCCGCGCCGCGCAGGAGCAGCTGGTGGTGCTGCAGCAGCAGGGCTCGGTGCTGGACCCCGAAGGCGTCATCGTTTCGCTGCGCCAGCAGATCAGCACCTTTGAAATCCAGCTCGAGGAAAAGCGGCTGGAACTGGCCGCGCTGCAGGACAATGCCCGCCCGAACCGGGCCAAGGTGTCCGGCGCCGAAGCGGACATCCGGCGGCTGGAAGCGGTGATCGAAAACCTCAACAACCGGATGCTGGACGCCTCGGCCGGCGAAAACTCGCTTGCCAACCTGCGGATCCAGATCCAGATGGCCCAGGCCGACCTCGCGACCCGCGACCTGATGCTGCAATCGGCCTTGCAGCAAGTGGAAACCACCCGTCTGGAGGCCAACCGCCAGGTCCGCTATCTGACCACCGCGGTGGAGCCGGTGCCAAGCCAGGAACCCTCCTATCCGCGCAAGTTCGAGAATACCGTTTTGGCATTCCTGATCTTTTCCGGTATTTATCTGATGTGCTCGCTTACCGCATCGATCCTGCGGGAACAGGTCTCATCATAAAGCTATCGGAAGCTCATGAAAAACATCGACATCGCCGGCCTCACCCTCGGCAACGATTGTCCGCTGACAATTATTGCCGGCCCTTGCCAGCTGGAAACCGCAGACCACGCCCGGATGATTGCCGGGCAGCTGAAAGAAGCCTGTGAAAAGGCCGGCGCCCAGTTTGTGTTCAAAGCCTCCTATGACAAGGCCAACCGGACCTCCCTGTCGGGGGTGCGCGGGTTGGGGCTGGACGAAGGGCTGAAGGTCCTGGACACGATCCGCAGCGAATTCGGCGTGCCGGTGCTGACCGATGTCCACACCGAAGCGCAATGCGCGGCGGCGGCCGAAGCCGTTGATATCCTGCAGATCCCCGCTTTCCTGTGCCGCCAGACCGACATGCTGCTGGCGGCAGGCAACACCGGCAAGGCCGTCAACATCAAGAAGGGCCAGTTCCTGGCGCCCTGGGACATGGCCAATGTGGTGGCCAAGGTGGAAAGCACCGGCAACGAAAAGATCCTGCTGACCGAACGCGGCACCTCATTCGGATACAACACGCTGGTGGCCGACATGCGCGGCCTGCCGCAGATGGCCAAAGGCGGCTATCCGGTGGTGATGGATGCCACCCATTCGGTGCAGCAGCCCGGCGGCCAGGGCGGTTCCACCGGCGGCCAGCGCGAATTTGCGCCGCTGATGGCGCGCGCGGCGGTCTCGCTCGGCATCTCGGCGGTGTTCATCGAAACCCATCAGGATCCGGACAACGCGCCGTCGGACGGGCCGAACATGATCTATCTCGACCAGATGCCGAAGCTGATCGAAAGCCTTATGCGCTTTGACGCGCTGGCCAAGGCCGACCCTATTCGTATTTGACCCAGAAAGAGATTTCAGCAATGACCAAACCGCTGCCTGAGGCGACCCCGAACACCTGGAGCTTTCTGCGCGACGCGATGATCAAGCCGACGGGCTTTCGCGAATATGACGCGCGCTGGAAATACCCCGAGGAAATCAACCTGCCCGGCATGACCGCCCTTGGCCTTGGCCTCGGCACCCAGATCCGCAAGCGCGGCATCGAGCCGGTGATCGCGGTCGGCAACGATTACCGCGACTATTCGCTGGCGATCAAGAACGCGCTGATCCTGGGCCTGATGCAGGCGGGCATTCAGGTCAAGGACATCGGCCCGGCGCTGTCGCCGATGGCCTATTTCGCGCAATTCCACCTGGATGTGCCCGCGGTCGCCATGGTCACCGCCTCGCACAACCCGAACGGCTGGACCGGCGTCAAGATGGGCTTTGACCGGCCGCTGACCCACGGCCCGGACGAGATGGGCGAGCTGCGCGATATCGTGCTGAACGGCGAAGGCCGGCCCGCGCCCGGCGGCTCCTACGAATTCGTGGACGGCGTCAAGGAAGCCTACCTCGACGATCTGGTCGGCGATTTCAAAATGTCCCGGCCGCTGAAGGTGGTCTGCGCCACCGGCAATGGCACCGCCTCGGCCTTTGCGCCCGAGCTGTTCAAGCGCATGGGCGTCGAGGTGGTCGAAAGCCACAACCGGCTCGACTACACCTTCCCGCATTACAACCCCAACCCGGAAGCGATGGAGATGCTGCACGACATGGCCGCCAGCGTGAAGGCCTCGGGCGCCGACCTGGCGCTGGGGTTTGACGGCGACGGCGACCGCTGCGGCGTGGTCGATGACGAAGGCGAGGAGATCTTTGCCGACAAGGTGGGTGTGATCATGGCCCGCGACCTCAGCAAGATCTATCCGAACGCCACCTTTGTCGCGGATGTGAAATCCACCGGCCTGTTCGCCAGCGATCCCGAGCTGCAGAAGAACGGCGTCACTGCCGATTACTGGAAGACCGGCCACAGCCACATGAAGCGGCGGGTCAAGGAAATCGGCGCCCTGGCAGGGTTCGAGAAATCCGGCCACTACTTCCTGGCGGAGCCCATCGGCCGCGGCTACGACTGCGGCATGCGGGTGGCGGTTGAAGTCTGCAAGATGCTGGACCGCAACCCGGATCAGTCGATGTCCGATCTGCGCAAGGCACTGCCCAAGACCTGGTCAACCCCAACCATGTCGCCCTATTGCGCCGACACCGAGAAATACGACGTTCTGGAGCGGCTGGTGCAGAAGCTGGTGGCCAAGCATGAGGCAGGCGAACGCATTGCCGGCCGGGCGATCAAGGAAGTTGTCACCGTGAACGGCGCCCGGATGATCCTGGACAACGGCTCCTGGGGGCTGGTGCGGGCCTCGTCGAACACCCCCAACCTGGTGGTGGTCTGCGAAAGCTCGGACAGCGAAGACGAGATGCGGGCGATTTTCGCAGATATCGACGCGGTGATCCGCACCGAACCGCTGGTCGGCGACTACGACCAGACGATCTGATCTCCTGATCAAGAGGAATTTCGCCTGCTTCGCAGGCGATCCGCGCCCGCCTCCGGCGGGCGCTTTTCTTTTGGCTGAGAAGCGATGCAAGGGCAGGTCTGCCCTTGCATGCGCCAGTTCCATTGTAAGGCGCCTGCGGCCGCGTCAAGGACAGGCCGGGTTTGCCCGGGGCCTTGCGGCTCTCCTTGACCCGGCGTCCGGCTGGCGGGATCAGTCGCCGCCCAGGAGTTTCAGCAGCTGGTCGCGGGCCTCCTGTTCGATGCGCTGCTTCAGCACATCGTTGATGTCCTGTTCCGGAGCGATTTCCGTTTCCAGGTTCAGCTCCTCGCTCAGCTTCTGGCGCACCCGGTCCTTGGCCTCCTGCCCGACATCATCAATTCTGGTCTGCAGCGCCTGGCTCAGGTCCGGACGGATATCCGGATCTTCCCAAGGACCGGTGATCCGCACCGGGATGGTCAGCACCTGATCACTGCCTGCCCGCACCAACTGGGGAATAAACAGATAATCCAGATCCCGCGCGCCCAGTCCGATCCGGCCCTTGCCTTCGGCCCGGAACCCCTTGAGCAGAACCAGAAGGTCCTGGTTGCGCAGGTTGCCGCCTTCGAGTGTGTAGCTGGCTGTCAGCTGGTCGAACACGGTGCTGCCGCCATTGCCGCCCGAGCGCATCAGCTGCTCCAGATCGAAGCCGGTAAAGAAGCCTTTGCCCGCTTCCAGCCAGCCCTTGCCGCTGAGCGAGCGCATGATTGCGTCAATCGAATTTCCGGACCCGAGGAATTCCAGCTCCCCCAGCGCCGCGCCGTTCAGCCGGCTGTAGCCCGTGGTTTCCCCCAAGGCCCGCTCCAGCCTGATACCATCGAACGAAAGCGTGCCGGCCACCGACAGGCCATCGCGGTTGTTGGCCACCACCTGCCCCCGTATCTGGCCGCCGAACATGGATGCGGGCAGGAATTTCAGCACCGCGCGCCTGCGGTCGAGCGTCAGGTTCAGCGTGCTGGCGCCGAGATTCACACCGCCGGTTTTCAGGCTGTCAAAGGACAGATCCACGGCGGCATCGGCCAGCCCCAGCACCGAGGCATCAATTGCGTCCTTCGGCCAGCCGGATGCAGCGGCGCCGCTGCTCCCGGTACCGCCCGGCCCGCCGGAAAATGCGGAAAAATCCAATGCGCCGCCGCGCAGCTGCGCGGTGATCTCAGGCCGCGGCTTGAACACGGCATCCGCTGCGCCGGTCAGCCTGTTGCCGCCCAGTTCCACCGCCAGGTCGCGCATCGACAACCGCCCGTCGGCGGTATAGGTCACATCGGCCCCGAATACGGCCTTTTGCGCCAGGGCATCCGGCAGGAACAGCCCCAGCGCGACACCGGTCTGCAGCGCGTCATCAGCGCCAAAGGTCAGCCGCCCGCTGGCCTCGCCATTGATATCGGCATGGCCGTCAAAGCGTCCCTTGCCGCCCGGTGCGGTGACGGTTGCCCCGACCGAGGACACCTTCCCCGCCAGGAACGCCGCAAAGGTTCCGATTTCGGCATCCACCTCCACCGGCTCACCGGCCGGACGCAGGGTCGCCTTGGCATTCACGGTTCCATCCGGGTCCGGCCACAGCAGGCTGAGGTCGATACTTTTCATCTCCACCGGCGCTTCGCCATACGCGGCATAGCGCAGTGAGGCCCCGGTCAGCTCCACCGCCTCAATCCTGAGCGGCAGCGCGCCGCTGCCCCCGGCAGAGGCGCCGCCTTGCCCGGCTGCGGGAGTGCCAAAGACCCAGTTGCCAGTGCCGTCCTCGCGGGTGGCCAGGTTCAGATGCGGCAGAATCGCCGAGATTTCCGTGACCCGCACGTCGCCCTGCAACAGCTCTGCCGCCGCCACCCCGATGGTCAGCCGCTCGGCCCGCAGCATCGGCGCAGGGCCCGCCCAGTCCGCATTGGACAGCGTCACCGCATCCGCCTTGACCCCCAGTGTCGGCCAAAAGGTGAACCGCACCTTGCCGCCGAACTCCAGTTTGCGCCCGGTCTGGGATTCCAGCTGATCGGCGGCCAGACGCGCGATTTTCTCGCCCGGCAGCAGCAGCAGCAGCGCCGCCAGTGCCACAACCGCCAGCACCAGTGCCGTCACGACCCGGATTATCAGCTTCATCGGCCCATTCCTCATGTCTTGCCCCCTTGTTCCGCCAAGGGGCTTTTCCCCAGCTTACCGCTTGGGGGACAGGGTGCAAAGCAGGATACACCGCCCGGCATCAAAGCTTTGCGTGCTTCGGGAGGGATTTACCGCAGCCGGCACCGCTGACGCAGGTATTGCTGGGATACAAGCCAGCCCCGGGAACCCCGCGGCTGGACAGAGAGAGTGCCGGGCTTCCAGATCAGCTGCGGCCACTCATCTGTCGTTCTTGCGAATTACGTTCCGGTGAAGCCTGTTCAGCGCAGCGCGCCCCAGAGGTCGTATTCCCCGGCCTCGTCCACGTCGACTGTCACCAGATCCCCCGCCTGCAACCCGCCCGTGCCCTCATCAATGAACAGGTTGCCGTCGATCTCCGGTGCGTCAGCCTTGGTGCGGCAGGTGGCGATGCCATCTTCGTCGATCTCGTCCACGATCACTTGGCAAGTCTGGCCGACCTTGGCCGCCAGCTTGGCCTCGGAGATCGCCTGGGCCTTCTCCATGAACCGCTCCCAGCGCTCCTGCTTAACCTGTTCCGGCACATGGTCCGGCAGATCGTTCGACCGGGCACCGTCAACGTTTTCGTATTTGAAGCAGCCAACGCGGTCCAGCTGCGCCTCGTCCATCCAGTCCAGCAAATGCTGGAACTCACCCTCGGTCTCGCCGGGGAAGCCGACAATGAAGGTGGAGCGCAGGGTGATATCCGGACAGGTGGCGCGCCAGGCGCGGATTTCGTCCAGCGTCTTGGCCGCCGCCGCCGGACGGGCCATGCGGCGCAGCACATCCGGGTGAGCGTGCTGGAACGGGATGTCCAGATAGGGCAGCAGCGCGTTGTCCGGGTCCGCCATCAGCGGGATCAGGTCGCGCACATAGGGGTAGGGGTAGACATAGTGCAGCCGCACCCACAGCTCATCCGCCGGGGCCAGCTTGCCCAGCTCGCGGGAGAGGTCCAGAATGTGGCTGCGCACGTCAGCGCCCTTCCAGGGGTGGGGCGAATATTTGCGGTCCAACCCATAGGCGGAGGTGTCCTGGCTGATCACCAGCAGCTCGCGCACCCCGGCCTCAACCAGCTTTTCCGCCTCACGCAGCACCGCGTGAACCGGGCGGGACGCCAGTTTGCCGCGCATGTCCGGAATGATGCAGAACTTGCACTTGTGGTTGCAGCCCTCAGAGATCTTCAGATAGCTGAAATGCCGCGGGGTCAGCTTGACGCCCGCCGCAGGCAGCAGGTCGACATAAGGGTTCGGGCTGGGCGGCACTGCGGAATGCACCGCATCCAGCACCTGCTCGTACTGATGCGGGCCGGTGACCGCATGGATACGCGGGTGATGCTCGCGGATATAGTCGGGCTCGGCGCCCAGGCAGCCGGTGACGATCACCTTGCCGTTTTCCTTCAGCGCCTCGCCGATCGCTTCCAGGCTTTCCGCCTTGGCACTGTCGAGAAAGCCGCAGGTGTTGACGATCACCGCATCGGCGCCCGCGTAGTCGGGCGAAATGCCATAGCCTTCGGCGCGCAGCCGGGTCAGGATGCGCTCGCTGTCCACCAGCGCCTTGGGGCAGCCGAGCGAAACCATGCCAAGGGTCGGCTGGTCCTTGCGCGGCGCTTCACCGAACTGCGGGCGGGGGGCGAGGTCGGGGCGGAGGTCTGGCGGATTGCTGGTCATTCGCGCGCGTATATCAGGAATGCGGCAGGAGGCAAGAAAAACGGAGGGTGCCCTGCCTGCGCGCACCGGGAACCGGGCACCGCCCGATCCCCCGTGGAAAGGCGTTTCACGCCCGGCCAGAGCCAGTCGCCGCGCGTGCCTTGCCGCGGGGTTGTGACCATCTGCCCCTCCCCTCGCGCCAAATCCCTGCTACGCTCTGGCCAAACCGCCACCAGCCAAGGAGCCCCCCCAGCCATGCCAACTGACAGCACAGCAGCACCGGAAATAGCCCAGAAAGCCCCCTTCCCGGTCGAGGTGAGTGAAGGAAAGACCTATTTCTGGTGCGCCTGCGGCAAGTCCAGCAAGCAGCCGTTCTGCGATGGTTCGCATAAGGGGACGGCGTTTACGCCGGTCAAATACACCGCGGAGAAGGACGGCAAGCTGTTCTTCTGCGGCTGCAAGCACTCAGGCAAAAAGCCCTTGTGCGACGGCAGCCACGCCAAACTGTAGCAGACCATCCAGCCCGCCATGCCTGCCAAGCCCGCCGGGCTGGCAGGCCGCGCTGCGGCCTAAGGCATCAGGCCTGCTGTTCGTTCAAATAGCCAAGCAGATCGCGGTTGCGGCAGAAATCGGGCGCCTCGGCACCGGGGCGCACTCCGCCGGCCAGCCACTTGCGGCAAGCCCCGGCACCGCCGCAGCGGCTGCAGCGCAGCACCGCCTCGGCAATTTCGTCAAAGCGCAGGGTGCCGGCAACCGCCTCTTCCTCCAGATCCAGCCCGACGGCGCCGGCCATCCGGTCAAACAGTTCGGCGTGCTTTTTCAGATCGGCATGGGTGGTCATCGCGCGGCTCCCCGGAATCCTTCATTTCCGGTACAGCTTAGCGGCAGCGCGCAGGCGCTGGTTTGATGCAGGTCAAACGGGACTGTGTTCAGCCTCAATTCCCGCCCAGATGGCCGAGATACGCCCGCACCGCATCCTGCACCCGGCGGAACCGGTCGCCGCCCAGTTTCTTACCGCCATACCAGCGGGTGACGATGATCACATGGTCCGTCAGGCCCTCGCGCTCGATCATCCGCAGGATCACCATGCCCGCGCCGCTCTCGCCGTCATCAGCCTTGAGCCCGCCTGCGGGCAGCATCGCGGCCCAGGTGTTATGGGTGGCCTTGGCATAGGCGCGGTCGGTCTTCAGCTCAGCCAGCACCGCGTCGACCTCCGCGCGCGAGGTGACCCGCGCGCCGGTCACCGCATAGCGCGAGCCGCGGTCGCTCAGCACCACGCCCAGCCTGTCCAGCACGGGCGCAGCCTGGTCCTTGGCGGCCATGCTCAGTTCAGCCCGTGGCGGTCGATGGTGGCCTGCACCACCCGCACCCGGTCCGGATTGGCGGGGTGGGTGCCCAGGAAACGGTCGCCCGGATCCGGCAGCCGGTTGAAAAAGCGCACGCCGATGCTGGGCCGGTAGCCGGACTGATGGGTGATGATGGTGCCCAGTTCATCCGCCTCCAGCTCGAAATCCTTGGAATAGGTGCGCGCGCCGACATAGCCGCCCACATCCTGTGCGGTGGACACAGTTGCCGCGCTGCCGCCCGCAAGGGCTGTGATCAGCCCGGCGCCGACGCTGACCAGCGCCGAGTTCTGCGCCTGCCGCGCCAGATGGCCGCGGATATGGTGCGCCGCCTCATGCGACATCACAAAGGCCAGCTCATCCTGATTGGCGATCTGCCCCAGCATCCGCTGCGTAAAGGTGATCACCGGCCGCCCCGAGCGGTCAAGGCTTTGGTAGGCATTGGGCGCTGCATTGGGATTCGGATCGATGCGGATCAGGAAATCGCAGTTCAGCCCCTGGGTCCGGCTGCGGCACGCCCGTTCAGCCACCGGCTCCACCCGCCGGCTCACCGAGGCAAAGGCGGTGCGCGCCTCCCCCGGTGCCATCCCCTGCACCCGCGGTGTCTGGGCAGCCGGCACAGAGCGCGGTGCAGGTTCAATCGCCACATCACAGGCGCTGACGGCCAGGGCAAGCAGACACAGAAAACGGCGCATGGCGGATCCTTTTGCGGTTCGCCTGCACTTTATCGCGCAAGGCCGGCGGAAGGCAATCGCCCGGCAGCGGAACCCTGCCGCCCGAATCCTGTGATAGCCCGTGATTGCAAGGCCTTGCCAGCGGCCGGACAGCAGTGCAGGCTGGCCTTATGTTTACCATCGAACACGAATTCGACTCGACGGTCATAACCCTGGTGGATGAGGACGGCCCGCCGCTCATCGAGGATGTGACCATCAATTCCTTTGCCGAGTGCGTCACCGTCGAGCAATACGACGCGCGCACCGACAGTGTGCAGAAAATCACCCTCTCGCACCTGCAGGTGCGGGATCTGGCCGCCGCGCTTGATCTGCCCGAGGGCGTCTACCGGCTGGTCGGCGAAGACTAGCCTCAGGCCGGTCCGGTATAGACGAACACCTTGCTGCGCGAGGCCGCGCCGCGGCGCAAATTCAGATTGGAAGCCGCAGTGCCCATTGCCGCGGCAAGCAGGCTGCGGACGGCCTCGTTGGCCTTGCCGTTTTCCGGCGCCGCGGTGACCGAAACCTTCAGCGCCCCCTCTGCCGGCACAATCGCATTGCGCGCCGCCTTGGGGGTGGCCCGCACTGCGATCTCCATCCCCGGCACACATAAATGGCCCAGGTCCGGCAGGTTTTTCTTCTTTGGCTTTCCCATGGCACCAGACATGCCCTGTGCAGCTCGCAAAGACCATAGGCCTTGCCGCTCTCGCTCCGGCAACAGCCCCCAGCCCCGCCGCCTGCTGCCTTTGCAGCACAAGTGCGGCACGCAGGGCCCGTTGGCCCTTGAAAATTCCCGCCAGCTTGCCGAAATAGGCAGCAAAAGATGTAAAAAGGTTTCACATATGCCCGCACGCCCCGCACGCAATGACGCCGCCCTCGACTTCCTGCTGTCGCGCCGCTCGCGCCCGGCCAAGACGCTGGTGGCGCCCGCGCCCTCGCGCGAGGAGCTGCTGCCGATCCTGACCGCCGCGGCCCGCACGCCGGATCATGGCAAGCTGGAGCCCTGGCGCTTCATCGTGGTGGAGAAACCCGCGATGACCCGCCTGGCCGCCCTGACCCAGGCGGCAGGCGCGCGACTCGGCAAAAGCCCCGAAGACATCGCCAAGGGCCGCAGCCAGTTCGACCAGGGCCAGCTTGCGGTGGTGGTGGTCGAGGTGCAGAAGGACAGCCCCAAGATCCCTGCCTTGGAACAGACATATTCCGCAGGCGCCGTCTGCCTCGGCCTGCTGAACGCTGCCCTGGCCTCGGGCTGGGGCGCCAACTGGCTCACCGGCTGGGCAAGCCATGACCGCGGTTTCTGCCAGGCGGCCTTTGATCTGGCCGAAAACGAGCGCATCGCCGGCATTGTTCACATCGCCACCGAAAGCACCGCCCCGCCCGAGCGCCCGCGCCCGGACCTGGATGCCATCACCACCTGGGTAAGCGAATGATCTTCAACGCCTTTTTCAAGACCCTCGGCCAGACCGGCGACCCGCGATTCCGCAAGGTGCTGTTTCTTGGCGTCGGCTTGACCATTGCCCTGCTGATTGCCGCCTATGCAGGCTTTCTGATGCTGATCCAGTGGCTGGTCGGCCCCGAAGCCACTCTGCCGCTACTGGGCGAGGTCACCTGGCTTGATGACCTTTTGTCGATCGGCTCGCTGTTCTTCATGCTGGTGCTGTCGGTGTTCCTGATGGTGCCGGTGGCCTCCGCCATCACCTCCTTGTTTCTCGAGGAGGTCGCCCAGGCGGTGGAGGACAAGCACTATCCGGCCCTGCCCCCGGCAGCCAAAGTGCCGTTCTGGGATGCGGTCAAGGACACGGTGAACTTCCTTGGCCTGCTTATTGCCGCCAACATCCTGGCGCTGTTCCTCTATGTGCTGTTCCCGCCTGCGGCACTGTTCATTTTCTGGGGTCTCAACGGGTTTCTCCTGGGCCGGGAATATTTCACCCTCGCCGCCGCCCGCCGCATCGGCACGGCCGAGGCCAAGAAGCTGCGGCGCAAACATGCCACCACCATCTGGGCCGCCGGCACGCTGATGGCGATGCCGCTGTCAGTGCCGCTGGTGAACCTGGTGATCCCGATCCTGGGTGCCGCCACTTTCACCCATATCTACCACGCGCTGTCCCGCAGATAAGGCACTCCCCTCCCCGCTGCAGCCGTGGCGCGGCTGCGGCGGGTTGAGAAATGGCAAGCGCGTCTTGAGACGCAGCCCTGCCTCTTGGGCGCGTCTCAGCCAAAACACTTCCTACAGTCTATTTTTTTTCACGTGGCGGTACACAACCAGCTCCGGCCCGGGCTGGCCGCCGCCGCGCGCCCGCGCGGCGCCATGCCCAACGGGCCCGGATGCAGGTCCTGCATCCAAGCCGGGCGGGAGCCGTTTTTGCAGACCATCAAAATGCCCGCGGCTCACTCCTGCGCAGGCAGCATCCCCATCCAGTCGAAATCACGCACGCTGATCAATTCGGACAGGATGATTCCGGCAACAAGTGCCCAGATCACCGCTGCCGCACCGGTGGTGATCCAGGCTTTTTGCTTCAGAAAATGCTTCTCCGGCGCCCCCGCATGGGTGCCCGGCACCACATCGCCCCGGTCGCCCTGAGTTTCCAGCCGGATCGGGATGATCACCAGAAAGGTCAAGAACCAGATCACCGCATAAAGCACGATCGCTGATGTAACACCCATGGCTCCGCCTTCCCGAAATTGCCCCGCCCCGCAGCCGGGACAGGGTGCTCATACCGTCAAACTTCTTCGAGTTCCACCAGGCAGCCGTTGAAATCCTTGGGATGCAGGAACAGCACCGGCTTGCCATGGGCGCCGGTCTTCGGCTCGCCCGTGCCCAGCACCCGCGCGCCCTCGGCCTGCAGGTGATCGCGCGCCGCCAGGATGTCCTCCACCTCATAGCAGACATGGTGAATGCCGCCCGCCGGGTTCTTCTCGAGGAAGCCGTTGATCGGTGAGTTTTCCCCCAAGGGATACAGCAGTTCGATCTTGGTGTTGGGCAACTCGATAAACACCACAGTGACACCGTGGTCGGGCTCATCCTGCGGTTCTCCGACCTTGGCACCCAGCGCATTGCGGTACTGGGCGGATGCGGCCTCCAGATCGGGGACGGCAATGGCAACATGGTTCAAACGGCCAATCATCTCTGTTGTGCTCCTCTCACAAAGATTTCCTCCGCTCCGGTTATGCGGCGGATGCTGCGCCGCGGCAAGTGCGCCAATCCGCACGGCGGCCTGCCGCGGCAGCTGAGCCCGCGCCGTTAACCAGTAATTAGCCTCGAATCCCTAGCGTCGGAGCCTATCCCGCAAGGAGGATATGTTATGGACGATTCGGAATTGTTTGCTGCCGCTCAGCGCCTGCCCGTCAGCCGGCGCCCGCTGCTGGGGCTGACCATCCTGGTGGTGGAGGACAGCCGCTTTGCCTGCGAGGCGCTGCGCCTTCTGTGCCTGCGCAGCGGTGCCCGCATCCGCCGCGCCGACTGCTTGAAATCTGCCCGGCGGCATTTGCAGGTCTACCGCCCCTCGGTGCTGATTGCCGATGTCGGCCTGCCGGATGGCTCCGGCCTCGATCTGATCGGCGAACTGGCAGAGGCCAGCCCGCGTCCCAGCGTGATTCTGGCCACCTCGGGCGATTCAACGCTTGAACAGGCCGCGCTCGACGCCGGGGCCGGCGGCTTTCTGGAAAAACCGATCACCTCGCTTGCGGCTTTCCAGGAAAGAATTCTGTCAAACCTGCCGCCCGACCGCCAATTGTCCGGCCCGCGCGCCTTGTATGACGAAACGGTGGAACCCGATTTTCTAGCCTACCGCGATGACATGGCCCATGCCGCCGATGTGCTGAACATAAATCCGGAAGATAAAACCCTGGCTTATCTGGCGCAGTTTCTGGGCGGCGTAGCCCGCAGTGCCGGCGACGGCCCGCTGGCCGAGGCCGCCGACCGCCTGGCCCTCTCCCGGCGCAAGGGCAAACCGCTGACCCAGGATACCGCAACCCTGGCCGGCCTGGTGCAGGAGCGGCTGGAACGCCGCGCGGCGATCTGAAATGATCGAAGCCTGTCTTATCGCCCTCGCCACGCTCGTCATCGTGCTGTACGGCCAAACCCGTCTGGAGGCCCGCGCCATCCGCCGCAACCGCAGCCGCAGCCACCAGGACGGCCGCGCGTTAATCCTCTCCTCACGCAATCCATAGGCCGCCCTGCTAGGACACGATGGCCAGCAGCTTCAAGCGCGGTGCCGGGCCCAACGGCTCAGACCGTTCCCTGAACGGGAAGAGCGGGCGGGAGATCCGCCGCTCTTACAAAAGCAGACCGGGGTCCTCTGCCATCGCCAGCCCCGGAAACACCGTTGTTTCCAGATCGGTTTTCCGGGCCCCCGCCATCCCATGCATCAGCCAGGCAAGATGCTGCCGCACATCCGCGGTCGGCATCAGATCCCGGCGGTCATAAAGATCAGCCTCCGCCAGCCCCGGCCAGCGCCCCAGCACCCTGCCGCCGCGGATCGACCCGCCTGCCAGCAGCATCGCACCGCCGGTGCCATGATCGGTGCCGCCAGTGCCGTTTTCGCGCACCGTGCGCCCGAATTCGGTCACAGCCGCCACCGCCGTCTTGCCCCAGATCCCGTCCCCCAGGCCGCTGCGCAGCTTCAGGACCGTCTCCGACAGCCGCCCCAGCGCGGATTTCAGGCCGTTTGCCTGGCGGTAATGCGTATCCCAGCCATTGATCGAAAACGCCGCGATCCTGGTATCGCCGCGCAGCTGCTGCGCGGCATAGGCGGCAATCTCGGTATGCGCTCTCCCCCTCGGCGCGGCCTGCATCATGCCGCTGTCCCCGCCGCCGGCCTCTTCGGACCCCAACGACAGGTCCTGCCGGGTCAGCTCCAGCGCCTCATTCAAGGCCTTGTGGAACAGCGGATCCTCTTCCATCAGCAGCCCCGCCAGCCGCTCGGCCTGCGGGCTCATGGCCAGCCCCGCCCCCGGGGCCCAATGGGAGACCGGCGCCGCCCCGTCCAGCAGCAGCATCCGCTCCTGGCCGATCGCAAAGGCGGTGCGCGCCTCCACGCCGGGCATCTGCTGCAGCAACCGGTTCAGCCAGCCGTCCCTTGCGTCCCCCAATGCCGCGGTGCCCGCTTCCAGAATGTCCTGGCCGTCAAAATGGCTGCGCCGGTCGCGGTAGGGGGTGGACACCGCCTGCACAAACCCCAATTCGCCTGCGCGCCACAACGGCAGCAACGGCGCCAGGCCCGGATGCAGGGCGTAAAAGCCATCAAGGTCGGCCGCCCCGGCCTGCGGTCCGCCCGACAGGGTCTGCCGCAATCCGGCCAAAGCGGGGTCGCCGTAAGGCTGCACTGCATCCAGCGCATCCATGCCGCCGCGCAGGATGATCACCACCAGCCGCGTGTCCCAGGGGGCCGCGGCAAAGCTGACCGGCGTGACCAGCGGGCTGGCCGCCAGAGAACAGCCCAGCATGGCAGAACGGGTCAGAAAGGATCGGCGTGTCAGGTGCATGGTGCAGGCCTCCTGTTAGCGGCGCTGAAAGGCAGGAGAGGTCAGGATCAGCCCGACCGCCTCTGACTGGGTTTCGGCGGCGCGGGCCGCAAACCGGACCCGTTCGCTGGCATACCGGCCCAGCGCCGCAGTGGCAAAGCCGCGCGGATCCGGCAGCGGCTGCGCCAGCTGCCGCGGCGCAGCCATCGCCCAGCGCAGGCGCGCGGCCAGGGCTTGCGGCGTGATCCAGGACATATCCTCTTCCGGCCAGCCGTCCGGCCCGCCGGAAAACTCCCAGCGCTGCCCCATTGGCGTCAGCGGCGCCAGCAGCAGCCGGTTCAGCTGCCCTGGCTTCAAGGCGGAAAACCGCGACTCGGGCACCGCCAGCGCCCTGCAGGCAGAGGCCACATAGTCAAACGGCGGTTTTACATTGGCCAGAACCGGCTGCCAGGCCGCGGGGTGTTCCAGCAGGGCGGCATAGACCTGCATCAGGTCGCCGCCGCTGTCCTGATAATGCGCCGCCAGATGCGACACCAGACCGGGGTCGGGCTGGTCAGAGGTGAAATGCACCGCAAGCTTCCTGGCGATATGCTGCGCGGTGGCAGGGTGGCGCGCCAGGTCGCGCAACGCCGCCAGCACCTGGCCCAGCTCCGGCTTACCGCCGCCATAGGTCTGCCCCAGCACGGTTTCAGCCCCCGGCTCGGCCATTCCGGGGCGGAACACAAACCCCTTGTCCTGCGAGGCGCTCAGGCCGGTGAACAGCTCGGCCAATTGCCGCACATCCGCCTGGCCATACGGCCCGTCGACGCCCAGCGTGTGCAGTTCCAGCACTTCGCGGGCCAGGTTTTCATTCAGCCCGCTCAGGCGCTTGCGCCGCTGCGCTGCCCGGCTGCCCGGCCCGGCCGAGCGGTTCTGGTCCAGGTAGTGCAGCATCAAGGGGCTGGTGGCAGCGGCAATCAGCATATCCTCGAAACGCCCCCCCACATGCGGCCGGATCACCGTTTCGGCATAGGGCGCTGCCAGAATGCGCAATGCAGCGTTTTTCCCTTGCGCGGTAAAGTGATCGGCCCAGAACAGCACCAGCCGTTCACGGAAGGCATCGCGGGTAAAGACATGTCGCAGCAGCCTTTGGCCATGCCACCTGAAGCGCGCCGCATTATGGGCCCGGCGGTACGCCTTAAAGGTTTTATCCGCGGCCTCATACCCTGGCTGGCCTTCCTGCCGCTTGCGGTCCCGTCTCAGCCGCTGGAACTCCCTGGCGCGGGCAGAGGCTTCGTCAAATCCGCTGACCGGAAATCTGAGCGCCATCTCATCGGCGTCCTGCAGACGGCCGAGCATGGCCTCAGCCGAAACCGGAGGCCGCACCTGCGGCGACAGCCCTGCCCCAAAGCGGATCTCCGCCAAATCTCCGTCAAACTGCATCGCCCTGTTCTCCCTGAACGGACTGGCTTCGCCGCAGGTTAGAGCATCAGCGCCCGGGCCCACAGCTGATTTTCAAGTGATACGCAGATCTCCGCGCGTTCCGTCGCCTGATCTGCAGATTTGCGGAGCTGCAGCCCTGCAAAAATTCCGCCTTTGCCCCACGACAAAGGCCCGGACAGTCGCCCGGGCCTTCTTTCAGCATCAAAATGCGGATTACTGATCCTGCGGAATCACCCGCAGTCCCAGTTCCATCAGCTGTTCGCTCATCGGCTCGGACGGGGCCGACATCATCAGGTCTTCGGCGCGCTGGTTCATCGGGAACATGATGACCTCGCGGATGTTGGCCTCATCCGCCAGCAGCATCACCATGCGGTCGATGCCGGCCGCACAGCCGCCGTGCGGCGGGGCGCCGTACTGGAACGCGTTGACCATGCCGCCGAACCGCTTTTCGACTTCGTCCTTGCCATAGCCGGCGATCTCAAACGCCTTGAACATGATCTCCGGCTTGTGGTTCCGGATCGCGCCCGAAACCAGCTCGTAACCGTTGCAGGCCAGGTCGTACTGATAGCCCTTCACCGACAGCGGATCGCTCAACAGCGCGTCCATGCCGCCCTGCGGCATCGAGAACGGGTTGTGCTCGAAATCGATCTTGCCGGTTTCCTCATCCTTCTCGTAGATCGGGAAGTCGACGATCCAGGCAAAGGCAAAGCGGTCCTTGTCGGTGAGGCCCAGCTCTTCGCCGATCACGGTGCGGGCGCGGCCTGCAACGCTTTCAAATGTTTTTGGTTTGCCGCCGAGGAAGAAGGCCGCATCGCCGACACCCAGACCCAGCTGCTGGCGGATCGCCTCGGTGCGCTCGGGGCCGATGTTCTTGGCCAGCGGGCCTGCGGCTTCCATGCCCTGTCCCTGGTCGCGCCAGAAGATATAGCCCATGCCCGGCAGGCCTTCTCCTTGCGCAAACTTGTTCATCCGGTCGCAGAACTTGCGGCTGCCTCCGGTGGGCGCCGGGATCGCCCGGATTTCGGTGCCTTCGTTTTCCAGCAGGCTGGCAAAGATGGCAAAGCCGGAGCCGCGGAAATGCTCGGAACAATCCTGCATCTTGATCGGGTTGCGCAGGTCGGGCTTGTCGGTGCCGTACCATTTGGCGGCATCTTTATAGGAGATCTGCGGCCATTCGCTGTCGACCTTGCGGCCACCGCCGAACTCCTCGAACACGCCCTGCATCACCGGCTGGATGGTGTCGAACACATCCTGCTGGGTGACAAAAGACATCTCCAGGTCGAGCTGGTAGAAATCGGTGGGCGAGCGGTCGGCGCGCGGGTCCTCGTCGCGGAAGCAGGGCGCGATCTGGAAATACTTGTCAAAGCCCGACACCATCATCAGCTGCTTGAACTGCTGCGGCGCCTGCGGCAGCGCGTAGAACTTGCCCGGGTGCAGACGCGACGGCACCAGGAAGTCGCGCGCGCCTTCCGGGCTGGAGGCGGTGATGATCGGGGTCTGGTATTCGTTGAAGCCCTTGTCCCACATGCGCTTGCGGATCGACTGGATCATGTTGGAGCGCAGCAGCATATTCTTCTGCATCTTCTCGCGGCGCAGGTCCAGGTAGCGGTAGCGCAGGCGGGTTTCCTCCGGGTATTCCTGCTCGCCGAACACCATCAGCGGCAGTTCCTCGGATTTGCCCAGCACCTCGATGTCGCGGATGAATACCTCGATCTCGCCGGTGGGGATCTTGCTGTTGATCAGGCTCTCGTCGCGCGCCTTTACGTTGCCGTCGATACGGATGCACCATTCGCTGCGGACCTTTTCGATCTCGGCAAAGACCGGGCTGTCCGGATCGGCCATCACCTGGGTCACGCCGTAGTGGTCGCGCAGGTCGATGAACAGCAACCCGCCGTGGTCGCGCACGCGGTGGACCCAGCCCGACAGGCGGACGGTGTCACCGACATTGGATTTGTTCAGTTCGGCGCAGGTGTGGCTGCGATAGGCGTGCATGGCGGGACCTTTCGTGTCTCGGGTCGTCTGTCCGGGTGGACCGTCATTCGGGAGATGCGCCGGAGCGGCGCTTAAATTCGTCCGGGGTGGTACACAAGTTTGCAGCGTGGTTGTCAAGCAAACTGGCCAATTTCACCGCCCGCGGGCCGCCATTTGCGCAGGCTGCGCCCTATGCGCAGAGGCTCCCGCCCCGTCCGCGTCCCGCCGCTGACGCGGCCGGGCGGCAAGCGTTGGGCCCTGCGCCGCGCCTGCAGCGCGGCGCAGGCGGCGTCCCGACGCCGCCGCAGCGCGCCAAGGGCGCGCTGCCGGGCCCAAGGGCAAGCGCCGTCTGGCGCCAGCCAGCGGGCGTTTGCGCGCGGGAGCGCCGCCTGTCAGTTCCAGTGTCAGATCCATTGCCGGACCTGTCGTCAGACCAGCCGGGCCGGGATCAGCCCGCGCAGGGAATTGCCCATATGGATGGCCCGCGCCGCCTGCAGGTCTTGCAGGCCAAGAACCGCCTCGCGGCACTCCCCCCGCTCCAGCAGCACCTGACGCAAGATGCCCGGCAGCAGGCCGGAGCTGAGCGGCGGCGTGACCACCTGCCCATCCGCGCGGGTGACAAACAGATTGGTAATGGTGCCTTCGCAGACATCGCCGCGCTGGTTCAGAAACAGCAGCTCATCCACGCCGCCGGGCAGATTGGCCCGCGCCGCATCATACAGGATCCGGCGGGTGGTCTTGTGCTGCAGCCAGACATCCGCCGCATCCAGCCTTGTTTCAGCGATGCCCAGCCGCCATTCCGCAGGGCTGCTGCCCAGCGGCGGCGCCGTCAGCTCCAGCTGCCCGCCCGCCTCCAAAGCGAGGCGGCAGCGCAGCGGCCTGTCGCCGCCAGCCTCCGCCAGGACATGCCGCGCCTGCGCCGGATCAAAGGGGATGCCAAACGCCGCAGCGCTGCGCGCCATCCGGGCCAGATGCTGCTCCAGATGCCGGAACCCCTCTCCCGGATGCCAGCCCAGCGTCTCGATCAGGCGGAAAGCGGGATCGTTCCGGATGGCGTCACGCGGGCGAACCGGGCTTTCCATAGCGCTTCCTCATACTCAGACTCCGCGGTGCTGTCCCAGACCACGCCGCCGCCCACGTTAAGCGTCGCGCGGCCCTCTTCCAGCATCAGCGTGCGGATCGCCACGTTGAATTCCGACGTGCCGTCCGGCGCTGCCCAGCCGATGGTGCCGCAATAGATATCACGCGCCCAGGGTTCCAGATCGTTGAGGATCTCCATCGCCCGGATCTTCGGCGCGCCGGTGATCGAGCCGCAAGGAAACAGCGCCGCAAAAATCTCTGCCAGCCCGGCGTCAGGCCGCAGCTTTGCCCGCACCATCGAGACCATCTGATGCACGGTGGCATAGCTTTCGACCGCAAACAGTTCCGGCACCTGCACCGACCCGGTCTCCGCCACGCGGGAGATGTCGTTGCGCAGAAGATCCACGATCATCAGGTTTTCGGCGCGGTTCTTTTCATCCTGGCGCAGGAAGTCGCGGCGGCGGGCGTCCTCGGCCGGATCATCGCTGCGCGGCTGGGTGCCCTTCATCGGCCGGGTCTCGATCACGCCCGCCGCATCGGTGCGGAAGAACAGTTCCGGCGAGCGCGACAAAAGATCCGGCAGACCGTCCTGTTCGACAAGGACACCGTGGCCCACCGCTTGTCTGGCCTGCAGTGCGGCGTATAGCTCCCCGGCAGTGCCAAAGGCCTCTGCATCAATCGGAAAGGTCAGGTTGGCCTGATAGATATCGCCCTTGCCAATGTTGCGGTTCACCTCGGCAAAGGCTTCGGCGTAGCGTTCATAACTCCACCTCGGAGTGATGTGTTCCAGCCCCGCATCGCCCGGCGGCACGCCGGGCAGCGCCCGTCCGCCCCCCCGGGCGGGCGCTGCGCTTTCCGCCCGCGGACGGGCACTGCCCTCGGTGGCATTTATGGATGGATCGTCATAGACCCCGAAACAGATCAGCGGCAGCCGCCGCCCCGCTGGCATCCGGCCCGCCAGCTTCACCTCCAGCGCATAGCCCAGTTCATAAGAAGCATAGCCCGCCAGCCAATGCCCGTCCGCGCGTGCCGTATCCAAGGCGGCCAGCGCAGCGGGCACCTCTTCCGGCCCGTCCGCGCGGATCAGGCGCAGCGGCTGGTCGAAACATGTGCCGGCCCCCTTGGGCCCCTGATCAAAGCGAATCCGCACTGGAATTGACTCCGTGAACGTCTGCCCCCCACATATATCCGTTCGCTATGCGAACAAAAGGGGTGGATGCGGCATTTCCAAATCCGTTTCCGATCCCCCTTGAACCTTTCGGCGCGGTCCCTATAACGCAGGACAATTTGGGCACTCGCCGGTGCCCCCGATTCAAAGCTGCCCGCGCGTCAACCAAAGGAATATGGCCATGCCCAAAAGAACCGACATCCAGTCGATTATGATCATCGGAGCCGGTCCGATCGTCATCGGGCAGGCCTGCGAGTTTGATTACTCCGGCGCCCAGGCCTGCAAAGCCCTGCGCGAAGAGGGCTACCGGGTCATCCTGGTGAACTCCAACCCGGCCACCATCATGACCGATCCGGGCCTGGCCGACGCCACCTATATCGAGCCGATCACCCCGGAAGTGGTCGCCAAGATCATCGAGAAAGAACGCCCCGACGCGCTGCTGCCGACGATGGGCGGGCAGACCGGGCTCAACACCTCGCTGGCGCTGGAAGAAATGGGCGTGCTCGAGAAATTCGGTGTCGAAATGATCGGCGCCACCCGCGATGCCATTGAAATGGCTGAAGACCGCAAACTGTTCCGCGAAGCAATGGACCGCCTCGGCATCGAAAACCCGCGCGCCACCATCGTCACCGCACCCAAGCTGGAGGACGGCAAAGCGGACCTGGACGAAGGTGTCCGCATCGCACTGGACGCGCTGGAAGACATCGGCCTGCCCGCAATCATCCGCCCCGCCTTTACCATGGGCGGCACCGGCGGCGGCGTCGCCTACAACCGCGAAGACTACATCCACTTCTGCCGCACCGGCATGGACGCGTCCCCGGTGAACCAGATCCTGGTCGACGAAAGCCTGCTGGGCTGGAAAGAGTTCGAAATGGAAGTGGTCCGCGACAAGGCGGACAATGCGATCATCGTCTGCTCGATTGAAAACATCGACCCGATGGGCGTCCACACCGGCGATTCGATCACCGTGGCCCCGGCGCTGACGCTGACCGACAAAGAATATCAGATCATGCGCACCCATTCGATCAACGTGCTGCGCGAGATCGGCGTGGAAACCGGCGGCTCCAACGTGCAATGGGCAGTGAACCCCGCCGACGGCCGCATGGTGGTGATCGAAATGAATCCGCGGGTCAGCCGCTCCTCTGCGCTGGCTTCCAAGGCCACCGGCTTCCCGATTGCCAAGATCGCCGCCAAGCTGGCGGTTGGCTACACGCTGGACGAGCTGGACAATGACATCACCAAGGTGACTCCGGCGTCGTTCGAGCCGAGCATCGACTATGTCGTGACAAAAATTCCGAAATTCGCCTTTGAAAAATTCCCCGGCTCGGAACCCTACCTCACCACCGCGATGAAATCGGTGGGCGAGGCGATGGCCATCGGCCGCACCATCCATGAATCGCTGCAAAAGGCGCTGGCGTCGATGGAATCCGGCCTCACCGGCTTTGACGAGGTGGAGATCCCCGGCGCCCCCGACAAGGCGGCGGTGTTCAAGGCGATCAGCCTGCAGACCCCGGACCGGATGCGCACCATCGCCCAGGCCATGCGCCACGGGCTGAGCGACGATGAAATCCACGGCGTCACCAAATTCGATCCCTGGTTCCTGGCCCGCATCCGCGAAATCGTCGCGGCCGAAGAGGAGGTCCGCGGCAGCGGCCTGCCGGCGGACGAAAAAGGCCTGCGCGCGCTCAAGATGCTGGGCTTCACCGATGCCCGCCTGGCCAAGCTGACCGGCCGGACAGAGGCAGACGTCCGCAAGGCCCGCCACGCGGCCGGCGTCAACGCCGTGTTCAAGCGGATCGACACCTGCGCCGCCGAATTCGAGGCGCAGACGCCCTACATGTACTCGACCTATGAAGCGCCGGCCTTTGGCGAAGCGGAATGCGAGGCGCGCCCCTCCGACCGCAAGAAGGTGGTCATCCTCGGCGGCGGCCCGAACCGGATCGGCCAGGGCATCGAGTTCGACTACTGCTGCTGCCACGCCTGCTTTGCGCTGACCGACGCGGGCTTCGAGACCATCATGATCAACTGCAACCCGGAAACCGTGTCGACCGACTATGACACCTCGGACCGGCTGTATTTCGAACCGCTGACCTTCGAGCACGTGATGGAAATCCTGCGGGTTGAGCAGGACAACGGCACCCTGCACGGCGTCATCGTGCAGTTCGGCGGCCAGACCCCGCTGAAACTGGCAAACGCGCTGGAAGAGGAAGGCATCCCGATCCTCGGCACCTCGCCCGACGCCATCGACCTGGCCGAAGACCGCGAGCGGTTCCAGGCGCTGGTCAACAACCTGGGCCTCAAGCAGCCGAAGAACGGCATCGCCTCCACCGACGAGCAAGCGCTTGCCATCGCTGAGGAAATCGGCTTCCCCCTGGTGATCCGCCCGTCTTATGTGCTGGGCGGCCGGGCGATGGAAATCGTCCGCGACATGGACCAGCTCAGGCGCTACATCGCCGAGGCGGTGGTGGTCTCCGGCGACAGCCCGGTGCTCTTGGACAGCTACCTCTCCGGCGCGGTTGAACTGGATGTGGACGCGATCTGCGACGGCAAGGACGTGCATGTGGCGGGCATCATGCAGCACATCGAAGAGGCCGGCGTGCACTCGGGCGACAGTGCCTGCAGCCTGCCGCCCTACTCGCTCGGCAAGCCGGTGATCGACCAGATCAAGGAACAGACCTTCGCGCTGGCCAAGGCGCTGAATGTGGTTGGCCTGATGAACATCCAGTTTGCGATCAAACCCAATGACGCCGGCGAAGAGGAGATTTACCTGATCGAGGTGAACCCGCGCGCCTCGCGCACCGTGCCGTTTGTGGCCAAGGCCACCGACAGCGCCATTGCCTCGATCTCGGCCCGGGTGATGGCCGGGGAGCCGCTGTCGAACTTCCCGATGCGCGCGCCGTATCAGCCCGATGCAGGCTATGACGTCAACACCCCGATGGCCGACCCGATGACCCTGGCGGATCCGGACATGCCCTGGTTCTCGGTCAAAGAAGCCGTTCTGCCGTTTGCCCGCTTCCCCGGCGTCGACACCATCCTCGGCCCGGAAATGCGCTCCACCGGCGAAGTCATGGGCTGGGACCGTTCCTTTGCCCGCGCCTTCCTCAAGGCCCAGATGGGCGCCGGCATGGTGCTGCCGTCCCAAGGCCGCGCCTTTATCTCGATCAAGGATGCCGACAAGGGCCGTCTGATGCTGGAAGCGGCACAGATCCTGGTGGAGCAAGGCTTTACCCTGGTGGCCACCCGCGGCACCCAGATCTGGCTGGAAGGTCAGGGCGTGGCCTGCGAGCTGGTGAACAAGGTCTATGAGGGCCGTCCGCATGTGGTGGACATGCTGAAGGACGGCGGCGTCCAGCTGCTGATGAACACCACCGAAGGCGCCCAGGCGGTCGAGGACAGCAAGGAAATGCGCTCTGTCGCGCTTTATGACAAGATCCCCTATTTCACCACCGCGGCCGGCGCCAATGCGGCTGCACGGGCGATCAAGGCCCAGGCCGAAGGGGATGTCGAGGTGAAGAGCTTGCAGGGCTGACGCCCGGCGCCGGCTCTCTTCAGCACAGCCTTTGCAGCCTCGTATTCTGACGGCTGTGCTCACAAAAGCCCCGGCAACGCCCGGGGCTTTTCCTTGTCCGCCGCAATCCGCAGCCGTGGCCGAAATCTATCAATGCATCCTAGCCAAACTGGCCGATAGCGGGGCGCCCGAGGCCGGCGGCTAGCCTGCCGCACATGGAAACAGCCCCGGAACCGAACGGGGCTGTTTCAGTTGATGCCGCCCGCCGGGCGCTGGGGCTGTTGCGCGGCTCCCGTGGTCACCCCGCCTGCCGGATCAGCGTTTGCAGTGTGTGGCCCAGCGGGGCGGCCAGCGATACGCCTTTGCCGCCCATCCGCGCTTTCGACGAGATCACCGACACCAGCCGCGGCGCGCCGCCAGGGCGTGTCTGCAGCACCGGCGATCCGGACGCCCCGAGATCGACCCTGCAGGTGGTGATCAAGGAGTTCTGCCGCGCCACCAGCACCTGGCATGCGGTCTGCAGCCTGGGCGATCTTTCATGGCTGCGGGAATATGACATCACATCCACCCGCGCGCCCCGCTCCGGGGTTGCGGCCAGGGCCAGCGGACGGATCACATCAGGGCTGATCGGGCTGGCCAGGCGCAGCACAGCAATGTCTGTGACGGTTTGAAACTGGCCGGTCCGGCCGTGGCGGTAGCCGGGGTGAACAACCGCCTTGGCCACCGTGCGCGACGCCTTGGCCCGGACGCCGTTGAGGCCGGCTTCAAATTTGATGCTGCGCGGATTGACCGCCTGGCCGTTGCGGGTGTCATACATGCAATGGGCCGCCGTCAGCACCATATCCGGTGCGATCAGGCTGGCCGTGCACATGGCTTTGCCGCCGATATTCAGGCGGCCTACCGCCTCCCATCCCGGCACAGATTGCACCGGCGCCGGTTGCCCGGCCGCAGCCTCTCCAGTGCTGAAACCCATTAAAACCGCGGCGGCAATTCCCAGAAATCGTCTCATAACCCACTCCATGTTCCCACACCGCCATCGTCGGTGAGCCCTGGGGCTGGAATGCGGCTTGCTGCGGTGCCGCGCGGGCAGAAACATGGGCAGAATGCGACAGGATTAACAAATCGTTAACGCCGGGGCTCTGTGCCGGGGCCGGGGTCCTGAAACCCCTTATTTACTTAACAGACGCCCGCAATTTTAGAAAAATACCTTTAAAAACAATGGAAAATCCGCTGGGTTTCGTTAGGAAAAAAGTTCAGGATTTCCCCTGTTTCCGCGTGATTTGCGGCCCGGGCGGTAACTTCACGGACCAATTGCGGCGGAAATGAGCCTTAACAAATGCCTAAATACCGGGGGAAAGGCCGCCGAATTCCTTAACTGCACAGCACACCCAATGCGAGAAAGGCCGATCCGGACAGCCGCAATGCCTGTGCCGCCGGAGGCTTGCAGCGGCCTCTGTTCCACTGCAAACTGGCCAGACCCGATTGCTGACACCGGAGCCTTTAAATGCGCCTGACGCTGTTTCTCACCGCCCTTCTGGCCCTGACTGCCTGCGACGTGCCCTTGATTCCGCTGATCTGAATCAAAAAGCCCCGGCAGCGGCGCCAGGGCTCAGCTATGCCTGAATAACGGGACTGCCTGCGGGCTACGTCTGCGACACCCGCTGATGCACCTCCCCGGCGCTCTCCACCCGCTCCGAATAGCGGTCGGTCAAATAGTCCTTGCGGCCGCGCACCAGCCAGGTGAATTTCACCAGCTCTTCCATCACATCCACCAGACGGCGGTAGAACGGGCCTTCCGGCAGGCGCTCTCCCTCCCCGAACTCCAGCCAGGCCTTGGGGATCGAGCTTTGGTTCGGGATGGTCAGCATCCGCATCCAGCGGCCCAGGATCCGCATCTGGTTGACCGCATTGAAGCTTTGCGAGCCGCCCGAGACCTGCATCACCGCCAGCGTCTTGCCCTGGGTGGTGCGGATGCCGCCCTGCAGCGACAACGGCAGCCAGTCGATCTGCAGCTTCATGATGCCGGTCATCGCGCCATGGCGTTCCGGGCTGGACCAGACCATGCCCTCGGACCAGACCGCCAGATCGCGCAGCTCAGCCACTTTGGGATGCTCCGCCGCGCCCGCATCATCCGGCAGCGGCAGGCCGGACGGGTCGAAAATCCGCGTCTCGCAGCCCAGGCTGCGCAGCACCCGCGCCGCCTCCTCAGCCGCCTTGCGGGAATAGCTCACGTCGCGCAGCGAGCCATAAAGCAGCAGAATACGCGGCGCATGGCGCGGGTCATCCGGCGCCGCCAGCGCCTCCACATCGATCGGATGCAGTTCGCTTTCCGCAATGGCGGGCAGGCTGTCGCCGTCACCGGTCACAGGCACTGTCTTCCTCCAGATGCAGCTTCATATCCAGCAGAACCTGCTGCAACAGCACCGTTTCCCGCAACAGCCGCTTGGCCTCGTTCACGGTGATGATGCCATCCTCCATCGCTTCCTGGTATTCGCTCATCAGCTGGGCAAACCGCTGGCTCAGCGCAATCACATCCGCATTCACCCCGCCGCTGCGCCCGGTCTCCGCGGCAGGGCCGTTGCCGTTGTAGGACAGGGTGATATTCTTCAGCTCCGCCAGCGCCGAAGTCACATGCGGATAGGACGCAGCGCTTTCCAGCTTGGCCACCGCATCAACCGGCATGAACCGGTCCGTATGCTCGGCATTGTCCGAATAATAGCGCCCCAGCGTCGCCTTGGATTTCCCCGTGATCTGGCAGGCGGCTTCGATGCCGACATCCTTCACCAGCGCCTCAGTGTGTTTTTTCAGATACGTCCCGATTTCAGCCATATACTTCCTACCTGGCTTGACCGCCGCCCCCATGGGGGAACGAACCGGTTATTTTCCCATGTCTAAGTTGTAGAGGAATTGCGATACCTTATCCATCCCTCTGGTTTTCGGGGATTTAGTGAGTGGGATGATGCAATTGGCATCTTTTGTTCAGTGCAATGCCGAGCGGGTGAGTGACGTTCTGCGGTTCGGGTAATTGGTCTGCCCGGCACTTTGGCTCTCCGGGGCTTTTGGTTTGGTACTATCGGGGCTTGTTCCTCCCCGGCCATGCCTGCCCCGGAGAGCCTTCCCGCCACAGCCTTCCTGTTCGCTGCAAAACCCGCACGAATCCGGTTTTCCCCGCAGGCCGGGGCAGATAAACCCCGCCCCCATGGCCAAGCTCTATTTCAACTACTCCACCATGAACGCGGGCAAATCGACGGTTCTGTTGCAGGCGTCGCATAACTACCGCGAAAACCGCATGGACACCTACCTGCTGACCGCCCGGCTGGATGACCGCGCCGGCGAGGGCAGAATCGCTTCGCGGATCGGCATCGGCGAAGCGGCGGACATGTTTGCCGCGGGCGACGACCTTTATGCCCGCATCGAACAACGGCTGCGCCGCGGCCCGGTGGCGGCGATCTTTGTCGACGAGGCGCAGTTCCTGTCGCCCGATCAGGTCTGGCAGCTGGCCCGCGTTGTCGATGACCTGCGGGTGCCGGTGCTGGCCTACGGGCTGCGGGTGGATTTCCAGGGCAATCTGTTCCCCGGTTCCGCCACCCTGCTGGCGCTGGCGGATGAAATGCGCGAGGTGCGCACCATCTGCCATTGCGGCAAAAAGGCCACCATGGTGGTCCGCCAGGACGATCAGGGCCGGGTGCTGACCGAGGGCGACCAGGTGCAGATCGGCGGCAATGAGACCTATGTCTCGCTCTGCCGCCGCCACTGGCGCGAGGCGGCAGGCGATCTCCGGACCGGCAAAGCGGCGGAATAAGCGGCCGCCGGAAAATGTGCTATGCTCTTTGGCACAACTTCCAAAGGAGGCCGTCATGACCGTTCGGGACCCGCTGGCAGGCAAGCTGCGCTTTCACATGGCCAGCCTGGCAGGCGCCTGCATCGCAGGCACGCTGATCATCGCCGCGTTCACCCTTGGCTACTACTCTTGGCAGTCCATCGCCGTCTGCGTTGCAATCGCCGCCCTGGCCGCCTGGCCGGCAGGCGCCTTTCTGACCCGCAAGATCAAGCGGGACGATCCGGCCTGGGACGACCGGAACGACAAGCCCAAGGACGTCTGAGCCCCCGGCCGGGCTCAGACCTGGATGCGGCTCAGACCCGGTTGGGCAGCGCCTCTCCGGCCAGATAGGCTGCGACATTGTCCAGCGCCATATGGCCCATATCGCTGCGCACCTCCTCGGTGGCGGTGCCCAGATGCGGCAGCAGGGTGGCGTTATCCAGATCGATCAGCGCCTGCGGCACCTTGGGCTCGAACTCATAAACATCCAGCCCCGCACCGCCGATCCGGCGGGTCTGCAGCGCCTCGATCAGCGCCGCCTCTTCCACCACTTCACCGCGGGCGATGTTGATCAGATGCGCATGGGACTGCATCGCGCCCAGCACCTCGGCGTTGATCAGATGCGTGGTCTCGGCGCCGCCCGGCACCGCCACCACCAGGAAATCCACCTGCCCGGCCAGATCAATCAGGCTGTCGGCCCGGTCCGCCGGGAAATCCAGATCCTTGGGCGACCGCGCCACATAAGACACATCCATGCCAAAGCCATAGTGGCAGCGCCGCGCAATCGCCTGGCCGATCCGGCCCATGCCGGCAATACCGACCCGCTTGCCGGTGGCGTGCAGCCCCAGCATCTGGGTCGGGTGCCAGCCCGCCCAGTCGCCTTTGCGCAGCATCCGCTCGCCTTCCGAGGCGCGGCGTGCCGACATCAGGATCAGCGTCATCGCGATATCGGCAGTGGCATCGGTCACCGCGCCCGGCGTGTTGGTCACTTCGACGCCTGCCGCCCGCGCGGCCTCCACGTCGATATGGTTGTAGCCGACCCCGAAGTTGGCCAAGAGCTTGCAGCGCGGTGTGCCCGCCTTGGCAAAGATCTCGGCTGAAAACTTGTCGCCCAGCGTCGGCACCACAATGTCGAACTCGTTGAGCGCGCGCAGCATCTCCGCCTCGCTCATCACCGCGTTGGTCTCACGGATTTCCAGGTCGGCAAACGCCTCCCGCGCCCGTGCCGTAACCGCTGCCGTCATCGGCCGCGCAATCCAGATCTTCATCTCAGTGCATCCTCCCGCCCAGCGGGACCTGTCCATCAGGCCCGGCCAGGAATATTTCTCCATCCTCATCCGGCAGGCCCAGCACCAGGATCTCTGACATGAACTTGCCGATCTGCCGCGGCGGGAAGTTTACGACGGCCAGAACCTGCTTGCCCACCAGCGTTTCCGGCATGTAATGCGCCGTAATCTGCGCTGAGCTCTTTTTTACGCCGATTTCAGCGCCAAAATCGACCCAGAGCTTGATTGCCGGCTTGCGCGCCTCGGGATAGGGCTCCGCGCGCACAATTTCGCCGACCCGGATGTCGACTTTCATAAAGTCGTCAAAATTGATCTCAGCCACGCGACAGCTCCTTGGAGCGGTTGGTTGCCGCCGCCACAGCCCGGTTCAAAAGCACCGGAAAACCATCGTCGTCGTCCATCAGCACCTCAAGCGCGGCTTGCGTGGTGCCGTTGGGACTGGTCACATTGATGCGCAGCTGGCTGGGGCTTTCGTCCGCTGCTTCTGCCAGCGCACCGGCACCGGCAACAGTTGCCTTGGCAAGCTTCATTGCCAGTTCCGCCGGCAGGCCCTGCGCCTGGCCGGCAGTGGCCAGCGTCTCGATCAGATGGAACACATAGGCGGGGCCGGAACCGCTGACGCCGGTGACGGCATCCATCTGGTCCTCGTTGTCCAGCCGCACGGTCTGCCCGACGGCCTGCAACAGCCCCTCGGCACGGTCCAGATCGGCGCCGCTGGTGCGGCTATTGCCGATCATCGCGGTAATCCCGCGCCCGACGGCAGCGGGGGTGTTCGGCATCGCCCGCACGATCGGCGACTGCGCGCCCAGAACATCCTCAAAGGTGGCGATCGAGGTGCCCGCCGCAACCGAGATGAACAGGGTCGATCCGTTGCCGTAGCTCTGCAGCGCGGGCAATGCGGCGCCCATCATCTGCGGCTTCACCGCGATCAGCACGATGCCCGGCGCCGCGGGCAGGTCTGTGTTGATATGGACGCCTGTGCCCTGCAGCCAGTCCGACGGATGCGGATCAATCACCCAGACCGAGGCGGCGGGCAATCCGCCCTCCAGCCAGCCGGCCAGCATCGCCGATCCCATCTTGCCGCAGCCCAGCAGCACCAGTCCGCGCGCGGAAATCTCTTGCATATCCATCTTAAGCCCCTCCCCTAAATTGTCAGGTTCAGGGCAAGGTTTACGCCCGCCCGTAGGCCTCTGCAATGGCGACCTGCATTGCGTCCTGGGTGCTGCGCTTGCCCCAGACCGCCAGCTGGATCGCCGGGTAGTAGCGCTCGGCATTGGCCACCGCGGCCTTCAGCATCGCATCGATCTGCTGCGGGCTGGCCATCTGGCCGCCGGACAGCATCAGACCATAGCGGAACAGCATCAGCTTGTGATCCGCCCAATAGGTAAAGGAGCCCTCCCAGCACTGGTCGTTCATGCTGTTGATCAGCTCATACAGCCGCGGCAGCTCCGCCTCCGGCGGCTCCATCTCAAAGCTGCAGACCAGCCGCAGGCATTCCTCATAGCCCGACCAGGCCAGCGTCAGCGAATAGGTGCGCCACTGCCCTTCCACCGACATGGCGATCTGATCATCGCCAACCCGGTCAAAGTCCCAATCATGATGCGACGCCAAATGCTCGACGATATCGATGGGGTGGATGTCTTCTTCCAAGTGAAGCTCGGATAGTGCCATGTCGCCACCTCTCTCGTTGCCTAGCCTACCGGGCACAGAGACCCCTATAGCTAGATTATTTTGCTACGGGCCGGGGGCGTAACCCCGCTCCCATACAAGATATGGTGGGGCTGAATTGAGGATCTGGCAACCTTTATTTTGGGGATATCTGCAATAACTTGTGGATGAACTATCCACAGCCCCCTAGATGCCGGCTGTGTGACCCTGCCCCACTCTGCCCGGCTGGTAAAGCCCGAACCGGCCGCCGGCCCCAGATATTGCGCCGCGCCGCCGGACCGGTGGCACAGGGGGCCGGACCGCCGCCGCCGTCCGGCCGCGGCGCCGCCGGAAGCTACCGGAACGCCGGCCCGTGCGCCCAGACGGTCAGCGACTGGCGCGTGCCGCGGGTTACCGGGGTGACCTGATGCAGCAGAAAGCTGGGAAACACCGTGACGCTGCCCTGCGCCCGGCTGGCGGCCACCACATGGGCACCGGGCATCACCTCCAGATCGCCGCCGTCATAGGCGCCGGGCTTGCTCAGCTGCACCATCAGGGTCAGCTTGCGCTTGCCCGCCACCGGCCCGTCGCCGATGTCCGAATGCCAGGCGAAATGGCCGCCGTCCTCGGCCTTGTAGCCGGCGGCCTGGGGGCTTTCGGCAAACTCGCGCAGATCGAAATTGAACAGCTCCCGGTTGGCCCGCCGCACCAGCGAGATCAGCCGCTCCATCACCCAGCCGGTCCCTGGCACATCATCCAGCCACACCACGCTGGCGCGGCGCAGGTTGTGATCGCGGGTCTGGCCCACCAGCCGCGCCTCGCTGTCCGGTTCGGCTTTCACTTTCCTGGAAATCTCCGCGCATTCCAGCGCGCTGAACCCACTGGGCACTGAATAGACAGACACCATGCCACCATCCTTCTGTTGCAGCAGCGGCAGCATGTACAGAATGGCGGGATCAGCGCTGTGCGGTTTTCGACCAGGCGGGCGGAAAGCGACGTGTTTCCATCCCCTGTTCTGCAAGGCAGCCATGCAAAGCGCCGCCAAGGCGCAAAAAAGCCCGCCGCAGCATCACGCCGCAGCAGGCTCTGTCAGCAGGCGCGGCGGCCCGGTTACTTCTGCGCCGCCTCCAGCGCGTCCAGCCGCGCTTTCAGCGCCTCATTCTCCTCGCGCGCCTTCTGCGCCATCGCGCGCACCGCGTCGAACTCCTCGCGGGTGACGAAATCACGGTCGGCCAGCCAGCGGTCGATCATGCTTTTCAGCGCGGTGTCCGCCTCGTCCTTGGCGCCCTGGGCCACGCCCATCGCATTGGTCATCAGCTGGGAAATATCGTCCAGGATCTTGTTGCGGGTCTGCATGTTCTTCTCCGTCTCGGGGCTGACTCCTATATGGGGAAGCGGGCGCGCGGCTGCAAGCCGTTGACTTCCCCCAAAGACCAGAGGCATTCAGACGCCCATGCAGGCCATGATCCACTTCCCCGACCTCTCGCCCGAGATTTTCTCGATCTCCCTCGGCACGTTCGAATTTGCGCTGCGCTGGTATGCGCTGGCCTATATCGCCGGCATCATCATTGCCTGGCGGCTGGCGGCGGCGGCGCTGCGCCGCCCCGCGCTGTGGCCCGCGCAGCAGCCGCCGATGAAGCCCGAACAGGTCGAGGATCTGCTGACCTGGATTATCCTCGGCGTGATTCTGGGCGGGCGCCTGGGCTTTGTGCTGTTTTACCAGCCCGCCTATTATCTGGCCCACCCGGCCGAGATCCTGAAGATCTGGCAGGGCGGCATGGCCTTTCACGGCGGGTTGATCGGGGTGGTTCTGGCGACGCTGATCTATGCCGCGCGCCACCGCATCCCGAAACTGCAGATTGCCGATCTGGTCGCCCATACCGTGGCGCCGGGGCTGCTGCTGGGGCGGCTGGCGAATTTCATCAATGCCGAGCTTTGGGGCCGCCCCACAGACCTGCCCTGGGGCGTCGCCTTCCCCGGCCCTGCCGCACAGGACTGCGGCCAGGCGCTCGGGGACCTCTGCGCCCGCCACCCCTCGCAGCTGTATGAAGCATTGATGGAGGGGCTGATCCTCGGCGCCCTGCTCCTGTATCTGGCCTGGCGCCGCAGCGCCTTCCACACCCCCGGCCGCCTGCTGGGCGTGTTCCTGGCGGGCTACGGGCTGGCCCGGTTCATCGTCGAGTTTTTCCGCCAGCCGGACGCGCAGTTCGTCACCCCCGGCAACCCGCTGGGGCTGGCCTGGCATATGGACGGCTTCGGCCTCACCCAGGGTCAGGCGCTGTCGTTGCCGATGATCGCCATCGGCCTCTATTTCCTGCTCCGCGCCCGCCATACCGCCCGGCGCCCGGCATGAGCCTGCTGCACCATCTGACGGCCCGCATCCGGGCGGACGGCCCGGTCTCCGTAGCGGATTACATGCGCGAGTGCCTGCTGCACCCGCAGTTCGGCTATTACACCACCCGCGATCCGCTGGGCGCCCAGGGCGATTTCACCACCGCGCCGGAAATCAGCCAGATGTATGGCGAGCTGATCGGCCTGGCCCTGGCCCAATGCTGGCTTGACCAGGGCGCCCCCGCCCCTTTCACCCTGGCCGAACTGGGACCGGGCCGCGGCACCCTGATGGCGGATCTGTTGCGCGCCACCCGCGGCGTGCCCGGCTTCCACGCGGCGATGCAGCTGTGCCTGATCGAGGCCTCTCCGAAACTGCGCCGCACCCAAGCCGGGACGCTGCACGCATACGCCCCTGAATGGCTGGACACGGCAGAGGCCCTGCCCGATCAGCCGCTGCTGCTGGTGGCAAACGAGTTTTTCGACGCCCTGCCGGTCCGCCAATTCATCCGCAGCGGCGATCAGTGGAGCGAAAAACGCATCGGCCTCACCGGCGGCACCCTCGCCTTCGGTCTCAGCCCGGCGGCGCCGCAGCCCGCCTTGGACCACCGGCTGCAAGACACCCAGGAGGGCGATCTGGTCGAGATCTGCGACGCCGCCGCCCCCGTCATCCAGGCCATCGCCAGCCGAATCGCAACCCATGGCGGCGCCGCGCTGATCGCGGACTACGGCGACTGGCGCGCGCTTGGCGATACCTTGCAAGCTTTGCGTGCGCATCAACCTGCCGATCCGCTGCAAGCCCCCGGCGAGGCCGACCTGACCGCCCATGTGGACTTTGAGGCGCTGGCAATGGCCGCAAAATCAAATGGTTGCGCCTTTACCCGCCTCACCCCCCAAGGGGTGTTTCTGGAGCGTCTAGGCATCACCGACCGCGCCCGTGCCCTGGCCGCACCGCTGCAGGGGGAACCGCTGGAAAGCCTGATCGCCGCACATCGGCGGTTGACGCACCCGGATGAAATGGGAAACCTATTCAAAATACTCGGCCTCTATCCCTCGACGGCCGCCTCTCCGCCAGGATTGAACCCATGACGCTTGAAATTCTCACGTCCGATCTGCTTGGCCCGGTGCGGCACGGCTTTTTCACCCGCCGCGGCGGCGCCTCCTCGGGCATCTACCGCGGGCTGAACTGCGGCCTCGGCTCCACCGATCAGCGCGAGGCGGTGCAGATCAACCGCGCCCGCGCGGCCGCGGCCATGGACGTGCCCGCCGAGAATCTGATCGCCGTGCACCAGGTCCACAGCGCCGATGTGCAGGTTGTCACCGCCCCCTCGCAGGAACGCCCCCGCGCCGATGCCATGGTCACCAATGTGCCGGGGCTGGCGCTGTCCATTCTGACCGCTGACTGCCAGCCGGTGCTGTTCTGCGACCCCCAAGCCGGCGTCATCGGCGCTGCCCATGCGGGCTGGCGCGGCACGCTGGACGGGGTGCTGGAGGCAACTCTCGACGCGATGGAGGGGCTCGGCGCCCGGCGCGAGGACACGGCGGCGGTGATCGGCCCCGCAATCTCGCAGCGCGCCTATGAGGTCGGCCCGGAGTTCTTTGAAGATTTCGTGATGCAGGACGACGGCTACGCCCGCTTCTTTGCCAACGGCCAGGACGGCCGCTACCTGTTCGACCTGCCGGGCCTGGGCCTGCACAAGCTGCGCCAGGCCGGAGCAGGGGCGGCGGAATGGACCCGCTACTGCACCTATTCCGAGCCTGAGAAATTCTACTCCTACCGCCGCGCGACCCACGCGAAAGAGGCCGACTACGGCCGCCTGATCTCCTGCATCCGGCTTTAACCGGCCGTTAATCCGGGCAATTGTGGCGAATTTCATCAAATTCCGCCGCATTCCCTGCCCTCCGCCGCGGCGCCCCGCCCTCCGATAATAACTACCCAATTCAAAACAACCACTTAACCTGAGCATCGCCGGGCATACCCTTTCCGGGCGATGCTGCGGCACCAGGGTAAAAATGCCCTCAGCCGGCCATATTCGCGGCGCAAATGTTACCCATAAACAGGTCAGAACAACACAAACAGCAGCCCCCTTTGCACAAGGGGCAGCTGCCGGGCGAAGGACAGACCACCATGAAGATGAACAAGCGTTTCATTGCCTCCATCATCCGCTCCGCCAAAAGCGAGACCGTCACCCTGCCTTGGGCAGCCGCGCGCCGCCGAGACGGCCAGACCGCGAAGCAGAAACTGGGTTAACGCCGGGGACGGGTGCCCTGGCGGCGGCTTCCCCTGGCGCAAGCGCGCCAGCCCGGCCAGCCGCCGCCGGGGCACCCAACCGGTCTGATCGGAGGCCGGCGGCCGCGTGACGCGTCCTTAGCCGAACCGTCTTGCATCCGTTCCGGCCTGCCGCCGGGACCCACCCGCAGCGCTGCCAGGCCCGGCCGGGTGTTAACCAATTTGCTTCATAATTTTTGACAATTTGAATTAATTGCCGCCATTTGGTGCGCATAGATATCGTTCAAGCACGTCTGTGTTGCCGGTGGGGGCCGATGCAAACGGGCAGTTTGAAAGGAAAGGTGGCTGTTATGACCATCGCCCACTCGCTGCAGACAGCTGCAGCAAATGCCATTGAAGCCAACGCGTTCCTGCAGGATCCGGCAGCCCAGCGCAGCGCAACCAAGCCGCAGCTGCGGCGCTATGAGGTCAGCAGCCTGCTGCCCAGCGGGGCAATTACCGAAACCCGCCACATCGCGCCTGCCCTGCCGCTGTTCGAAGAGGCGTTTTGCGCCTTTTCCCGCGGCTCCCTGGTGGACACCGCCAGCGGCCCGGTTGCCGTCGAGGACCTGCTGCCCGGCGATGACATCCTGACCCGCGGTGGCGGCAGCCAGCCGCTGATCTGGATCGGCCGCACCAGCCTGCTGCCCGCGCAGCCCGGCAGCCGCGGCCGCAGCCACCGGCTGACCAGCTTCATGGCCGACAGCCTTGGCTTGCAGAAACCCGCCTCCAGCCTTGTTGCCGGCCCCGCCGCCCGGCTGCTGCGCGCCCCGCCGCATCTGCAGCGCGCGGACAGCAGCCCGCTGCTGACCCCGGTTGCGGAATTCCAGGACGGCATGAGCATCTTTGAAACCGCCCCGCCGGCGCCGGTGGACATGTACCACCTCTGCCTGCCGCGCCACGCCGCAATCAACGTCGGCGGGCTGGAGTTTGAAACCTACCACCCGGGGCCGGATGCGCTGAAACTGGCAAGCTATGCGATCAAGACCTTGTTTCTGAACATGTTTGCCCATGCCGACAGCATCCGGGATTTCGGCCCGCTGGCCTATCCCAGGGCCGCCGGTAAAAAACCTGGCGGCGCTGTTCTGTAAGCCGGCAGGCGGCCGGCGGCAGCACCGGACACAGCAAAGCCGGGCATATCCCTGCCCGGCTTTTGCCTGTCAGACCGCTGGCTGCTTGCAGCTTACGCCTCGCGCGCCAGCCGCTCTTCCAGCACTTCGAACGGCACCCCCGGCTCATCCTTGGCGCCGCGGATCACCAGCGAGGTTTTGACGCTGGCCACATTCGGCGTGGTCAGCAGATCACCGGTCAGGAAACTTTGGAATGTGCTCAGATCCGGCGAGACGCATTTCAGGATGAAATCCACCTCGCCGTTCAGCATGTGGCACTCGCGCACCAGCGGCCAGCTGCGGCATTTTTCCTCGAACGCGCTCAGCTCCACCTCGGCCTGGCTTTCCAGCCCCACCATCGCAAAGACCTGCACCTCGAATCCCAGCTCGCGGGAATTCACATCGGCGTGGTAGCCGTGGATCAAACCGGCCTCCTCCAGCGCCCGCACCCGGCGCAGACAGGGCGGCGCCGAAATGCCGACCCGCTTGGCCAGCTCCACATTCGTCATCCGCCCATCTGCTTGAAGCTCCGACAAAATCTTGCGATCGATCGGATCAAGGCGGGTTGTGACCATGTTCAAAGCTCCTGTGGAATTTGCGTTTCTTATAACACTGCCGCCGGGCCGCGCAATAATGTTTCATCGCTGCGCAATATTCTTTGCGTTCCGCTGGCGCAGGCCGCGCTGCGCGCAGCCCCGGCGGATTTGCATCCTGCCGCATGCCAAGCCTTGGGGGTTTAAGCCCGCGGACCCTGCCGCTATATGCATTGCCTGACGGCGGCACGCCCGCCAGGCTGCATAACGTGGGGAACACACATGAGCGAGACGCGCCACACCAAGGTTCTGATCATCGGCTCCGGGCCTGCAGGCTATACCGCGGGGGTCTATGCCGCCCGTGCGATGCTGGAACCGGTCCTGGTTCAGGGGATCGAACCCGGCGGCCAGCTGACCACCACCACCGAGGTTGAAAACTATCCCGGCTTCACCGAGGTGCAGGGCCCCGACCTGATGATCAAGATGCAGGAGCACGCCGAGGCGATGGGCTGCGAGGTGATCGGCGACTACATCACCTCGCTCGACACCTCCGCCCGCCCGTTTACCGCCAAGGCCGACAGCGGCACCACCTTCACCGCCGACGCGGTGATTCTGGCGACCGGCGCGCGCGCCAAATGGCTGGGCCTGCCGTCGGAAGAGAAGTTCAAGGGCTTCGGCGTCTCCGCCTGCGCCACCTGCGACGGCTTCTTCTACCGCGGCCAGGAAATCGTGGTGATCGGCGGCGGCAACACCGCCGTGGAAGAGGCGCTGTTCCTCACCAACTTCGCCTCCAAGGTGACCCTGATCCACCGCCGCGACGAGTTGCGCGCCGAGAAGATCCTGATCGACCGCCTGATGAAAAACGACAAGATCGAAACCCTGTGGTTCCACACCCTCGAAGAGGTCGTGGGCACCGAAAACCCGCTGGGGGTTGAGGGCGTCGTGGTCAAGAACGTGCAGACCGGCGAGCTGAAGGAAATCCCCTGCAAGGGTGTTTTTGTCGCCATCGGCCATGCCCCCGCCAATGAGCTGGTGAAGGACGTGCTGGAGCTGCACAACGGCGGCTATGTCCAGGTCAAACCCGGCTCGACCGAAACCTCGATTCCCGGCATCTATGCGGCCGGCGACCTCACCGACCACAAATACCGCCAGGCGGTGACCTCGGCCGGCATGGGCTGCATGGCAGCACTGGACGCCGAACGTTTCCTGGCCGAACAGGACTGACCCCGGATGCCGCATGATTTCGAAACCCAGCGGGCCGGAACCGTTGCGGCATTCAACGATCTGCAGGCCGAACACGGCCTGCCGGAGGCGGCGGACGTGGATTACTTCTTCGTCCCCGCCCGCGACGGCGCCGACTGGCGCGCCCTTGCCGAAGCGCTGAGCCGCGAAGGCTACAGCTGCAGCTACCTGAGCGCCGAGCAGGCGGAGGACGGCATCCCCTGTCTGGCGGCCACGCTGCCAGAGCAGATCATCTCCGCCACCGGCATCTGGATCGGCGAGGAAGTGGCCACCCGCACCGCCCTCGCCCACGGATTCGCGCCGGACGGCTGGGGGCTGGAGGGCTGAGCCCCTCCAGGGCTCAATCCTGCCGGTCCGGTTTTGTTACCCTTGGCCCGGCAACCGTCAGAACAGCCGCCCCCGCGCAGCCATCGGACCCGCCTGCCAGAGTCATAGCGCCGGGCCGCCGCAGGCATCAAGGGCGCCGTCAAGCCTCTGGAATACCTGACTTTAACGGCGCCGGCCATGCGGCTGCACACCGCCAAACGGGCGCCGGAAAAACATTCATCCGGATTTCAGCTCCGCCTTAACCCGGCGTTAGAGAAAACACCGCAAAACCATCGGGAAAACGACTGCACTTCAGATTGTTCTGCCGGGGGGCTTAAATGGCGATACGAACTTTAAACGCATTCAATGCGGACGCATTCACCGTCGCTGCCGGCTCCCCCCATATGACTGCGGGCAGTTCGATCATCAACAATTCGGACACCCCGGCCGGCACGGTTTTCACTTATGATTCCAGCTACGCTGCCGAGCGGATCACCGTGGACGACACCGCAGGCGACGCTGACAGGATGGAGGATGACCAGTCAGGCGGCCATACCATCGTCGATGGCGGCTCCATGGTCGCCAGCGGCACCCCGGTCGAGGCCGAATCGCACCACTACGTGCAAGAGCTTGACGCCGGCGGCAATCCGTTCGGCCCGGTCATCACCATCACCGTGTTTTCCCAGAACGGCGTCACCCAGGATGTCTGGGGCTTTGCCACCGACACCCCGCTGAAAGACGGTGCGCGGTACAAGAAAACCTCCGGCAGCAATACCGGCAGCTCCGAATACGACAGTTTTGTGCCCTGTTTCGTGACCGGCACCGCGATCTGCACCGATCAGGGGCTGCGCCCGGTGGAACGGCTGCGCCCCGGCGACCGGGTGCTGACCCGCGACAACGGCTTTCAGCCGGTCCTCTGGGTCGGCATCCGCCGGATCGGGCCTGACTGGTTGCAGGCCTGCCCGCATCTGCAGCCGGTGCGGGTTGCCGCCGATGCCTTTGGCCCCGGCCAGCCGGCCCGGGATCTTTGGGTCTCGCCGCAGCACCGGCTGCTGCTGAAAGGCGCCGCCTGCCAGATGCTGTTCGCGGAGCCGGAGGTGTTCGCCGCCGCCGCCCATCTGCAGGCGCATCCCGGCGTTGACCGGCAGCCGGTGGCCCGGACCGCCTATGTGCATCTGCTGTTCGAGCGCCACCAGGCGGTGCTCTCCAACGGCCTCTGGAGCGAAAGCTTCCAGCCCGGCGGGCAGCTTCTGGACAGCGGCAGCGCCGCCGCCCGGCAGGAGATCCTGACGCTGTTCCCCGATCTCGCGCACCCCGGCGGCAGCGCCTTCCCCGCCGCCCGCAGGGTTTTGAAACAAAAGGAAAGCCGCCTGCTGGCAGACCTTCCCCTGGGGTGAACGCCGGGCTGGCTTGACCGCCGCGCCCGCCCGCCCCAGTCTGCACCCCGGAAACCGCGCAACAGGAGGACCAGGGTGGCAAGCGCGCTCTGGCAGGGCAATTGGATCAGCCGCACCCGGATCATCACCGGGCTGGTGCTGCTGACCTATGTCTTCTTCCATTTCATAAACATCGGCCTGGGGCTATTGTCGCCCGGATGGATGGATCACTTCCAGGACATCCGCCAGCTGATCACCCGCAGCCTTCTTGGCAGCCTGGTCCTCTATGCCTCGCTGATCCTGCACGCCGGCCTCGCATTGTGGAACCTGGCCCGCCGCCGCAGCTTGCGGATGCGCTTTGGCGAGGCGGTGCAAACCCTGCTTGGCCTGCTGATCCCGCTGCAGCTGCTCAGCCATCTGGTGTTCACCCGCTATGCGCACGAAATCTACGGCGTCAACGACGAATACCCCTATCAGATCGTGCTGATGTGGGCCTCTCCCGAGGTCTGGCAGCAAAGCGCGCTGCTGCTGGCGGTGTGGATCCACGGCTGCATCGGCCTGCACTACTGGCTGCGGCTGACCCGCTGGTGGCGGCCTCTGATCCCCTGGATGGCGGGGCTGGCGGCCTTCATCCCCGGCTTTGCCCTGGCCGGTCTGCTGACCGAAGGCCGCCGGATCTATGATCTGTTCGTCGAAGGCAGCCGGCGCGCCGAATTGATGGCCGGGTTCAAATGGCCCGGCCGCGAGGAATTTGCCGAACTGCACCGGGCCGACAGCGGATGGTTCGCCGCTTTCCTCATCCTCCTGGGGCTGACCGCGGCGGCGCATCTGCTGGCCCGGCTGCTGCGCCGCCGCCGGGCCGTGCGGATCCGCTATGCCTTCGGCCCTGAAATCCGCGCCGAACGCGGCATGACCCTGCTGGAGATGTCCCAGGCCCACGGGGTCCAGCACACCTCGCTCTGCGGCGGCAAGGGGCGCTGCACCACCTGCCGGGTGGTGGTCGACATAGGCGGCGAACACCTGCCGCCGCCCGCCCCGCCCGAAGCCCGCAGCCTGAAACGGGTCAAGGCCCCCGCCAGCATGCGGCTGGCCTGCCAGATCCGCCCACAGGCACCGCTGACCGTCACCCGCATGTTCCGCCCCGATGGCCGCCCCGGCCGCGCCCATGCCAGCCAGGGCAGCGAGCAGCAGCTGGCCGTCCTGTTCCTCGACATGCGCGGCTTTACCGCCCGCACCGCCGGCCAGCTGCCCTATGACGTGGTGTTCCTGCTGAACCGCTTCTTTGACGCCATCGTGCCCGCTGTCACCGGCGCCGGCGGCACCGTGGACAAATACCTTGGCGACGGCCTGCTGGCCTTGTTCGAGGCCCGCTCCCCCGCCCGCTCGGCCCAGGCGGCGCTGGACGCGGCAACCGCCATCGGCCAGGCGCTGCAGGATTTCAACGCCCGGCTGGCGGCGGACGGCGAACCGGAGATCCGCATCGGCATCGGCATCCATCTGGGCGAGCTGGTCCTGGGTGAGATCGGCAGCGCCGGCCATGCCCCGCGCACCATCATCGGCGGCAGCGTCAACACCGCCAGCCGGCTTGAGGCCAAGACCAAGGACCTGGGCGTTGAACTGCTGATCTCGGCCCGGGTGCTGGACGCCGCCGGATACGAATCCGGCCATCTGGCGCTGCAAACCTTCCAGCTGCGCGGCGTTGCCGGACCGCTGCGGGCCCTGCCTGTCGCCTATGCGGCCGCGCTGCCGCGGACCCTGGCCGCGGAACAGCGTTAAGCCGCCCCGCGGCTGTGCAGAACGCCTGTTCGGCCGCCGCAGCCCGGCCGCCGCCGGCTGTCCGCGCCCGCAGCCAGAGGGCGGACAATCTGCCGCCCGGCCTGCCCCGTTGCAGCACGGCAACGCAGCAGAAAATCGCCGGTCCTAAGGAAATTGCGCTTTGCTTTGCGGCGGAACCATGCAATGCGTTCACGCGTGAACACACTTTGATCCGTTGAGCCGTGCCTGAAACCGTGACCATATCCACCCCTGACGAGGAAGACCTGCTCTTCCGGCTCCTGCGCCAGCTTGATGCGGCGCCGGATGCATCGCAGCGGGCCACGGCTGCGGCGCTGGGGATTTCGCTGGGCGGGCTGAACACGCAACTGCGCAGCGCCGCGGAAACCGGCCTGATCACCATCAGCAACCGCCCCGGCCCTGATAAACGCCAGCGGTTCGCCTATTCCCTGACCACCCGGGGAGCGGCGGAAAAAGTGCGTCTCACCGATAAATTCCTCGCCCGCAAGCTCGCAGAATACAACGCGCTGCACGCGGAACTCACAGGCGCGGCAAGCGGCCTGCCCCCTCTAAAGCACAGGACTCATCCCATGCAAAGCAACCTGGCTCCCATCCCAGAGCTCTATGTTTCCTACGAAAGCGCGCAGAAACTGAAGGTCGAAGCAGCCGGCCTGACCAGCTGGGATCTGTCCCCGCGCCAGATCTGCGACCTGGAACTGCTGATGAATGGCGGCTTCAACCCGCTGAAAGGCTTCCTGTCGGAAGACGACTATAATGGTGTCGTCGAGAACATGCGCCTGGCCGACGGCTCCCTGTGGCCGATGCCGGTCACCCTGGATGTGTCCGAAGACTTTGCCGGCAGCATCGAAATCGGCCAGGACATCGCCCTGCGCGACCAGGAAGGCGTGATCCTGGGCACCATGACCGTCACCGACCGCTGGGAGCCGAACAAATCGGTTGAGGCGGAAAAGGTGTTCGGTGCCGACGACGACGCGCACCCGGCCGTCAACTACCTGCACAACCAGGCCGGCAAGATCTACCTCGGCGGTCCGGTCACCGGCATTCAGCAGCCCGTGCATTATGACTTCCGCGGCCGCCGCGACACCCCGAACGAGCTGCGCGCCTATTTCCGCAAGCTGGGCTGGCGCAAAGTGGTTGCATTCCAGACCCGCAACCCGCTGCACCGCGCCCACCAGGAACTGACCTTCCGCGCCGCCAAGGAGGCCCAGGCCAACCTGCTGATCCACCCGGTTGTCGGCATGACCAAACCCGGCGACGTCGACCACTTCACCCGGGTGCGCTGCTACGAGGCGGTGCTGGACAAATACCCGGCCGCCACCACCTCGATGTCGCTGCTGAACCTGGCGATGCGCATGGCCGGCCCGCGCGAAGCTGTCTGGCACGGCCTGATCCGCGCCAACCACGGCTGCACTCATTTCATCGTCGGCCGCGACCACGCCGGCCCCGGCAAAAACTCGGCAGGCGAAGACTTCTACGGCCCCTATGACGCGCAGGAGCTGTTCCGTGCCAACCAGTCCGAAATCGGCTGCGAAATGGTCGACTTCAAGCATATGGTCTATGTGCAGGAGCGCGCCCAGTACGAGCCCAACGACGAGATCGCCGACCGCGACAACGTCACCATCCTCAACATCTCCGGCACCGAGCTGCGCCGCCGCCTGTCCGAAGGCCTGGAAATCCCGGAATGGTTCTCTTTCCCCGAGGTGGTCAAGGAACTGCGCCGCACCAAGCCGCCGCGCTCCAAGCAGGGTTTCACCGTGTTCTTCACCGGCTTCTCCGGCTCCGGCAAATCCACCATTGCCAACGCGCTGATGGTCAAGCTGATGGAAATGGGCGGCCGCCCGGTCACCCTGCTGGATGGCGACATCGTGCGGAAAAACCTGTCGAGCGAGCTGGGCTTCTCGAAAGAGCACCGCGACCTCAACATCCGCCGCATCGGCTATGTGGCCTCCGAGATCACCAAGAACGGCGGCATCGCGATCTGCGCCCCGATCGCGCCTTATGCCACCACCCGCCGTGCGGTGCGCGAGGACGTCGAAGCCTTCGGCGCCTTTGTCGAAGTGCATGTTGCCACCACGATCGAGGAATGCGAACGCCGCGACCGCAAGGGCCTGTACAAGCTGGCCCGCGAAGGCAAGATCAAGGAGTTCACCGGCATTTCCGACCCCTACGACGTGCCGCAGAACCCCGAACTGTCGGTTGAGACTGAAAACGTCGACGTCGACAACTGCGCCCACCAGGTTCTGCTGAAGCTGGAAAGCATGGGTCTGATCTCCGGCTGATCCGGACGGCATTGAGGAACGAGAACGGCCCGCCAATTGGCGGGCCGTTTTTTTGGGGAGAGAGGCGATTGGCGGCTTTGAGCCCTTGAACGAAGCGCCAAAACCTTGCTGCGCGCGCTCGCATTACGACGGCCTGCCGCACCGCCCAGACCTATCCGCTGCATGGCCGAAGGGAATGCGGAGGTTTGGGAAAGCTGCGTCGGTTTTTCGAGGATCAATGCCGAATACGCAGGAAATACTGACGTCGCGCGATGACGGCCCAACCGCCGCTTTCTGCGCTTTGCGCCCTAGGATACCATCAAGCTGGCTGCCGTCCCCTGAAATCATCATCCAGATGGAAACCACAGGCCAATGAAGCACGAAAAATCAACCTGAACCAGTCAGTTAAGGCTGCTTATCGGCACATCGATGCTGTCGTGGCGGGCGCTCACAGCATCAGAGGCGGCTCCGGCACCATTTCGAAACTGACCCGTGAGGAAATCGATAAATGCACGAATTTTCGGTGCGAGGTTGCGCCGGTCGGCAAACAGGACTGCGATTTCTGCGTTCCTCTGAGAATACTCCGGCAACACCCGGATCAGCTCTCCGGAACTTAATTTCGCTGTGACAAGATAACAGGGCAGCCGTGCGATCCCGAGCCCAGCCAGCGTGGCACGATAGACCACGTCGGTGCTGTTGCCTTCGAAGTTACCGACCGCCTCAACGCCTCTGCCGCTGACGCCTTCCCCTCTGATCCATTCATTTCGTTCTTTGTTCCCGGCGATCCCGAGACAGTTATGCTGCGCCAGGTCTTCAAAGTTTTCCGGATGTCCTGCGCGTTCCAGATATGCAGGTGCGGCGCAGAGAATGCGCCGGCTTTGCATCAGGGTGCGGACAACGATGTCAGGCTGCCTACGCTGTTCGGCCAGGCATATGGCGACATCAAAGCCTTCGGCGACGAAATCAATATCGCGGTCAGTCACCTCCAGTGATACCTGAATGTCCGGGTTATCAGCCAGAAACTTCGGCAACACGGGTATCAGCTGAGACTTACCGAACGTGACACTCGAAACAATGCTCAACTTGCCGCGAGGCAGACCGTCAAGGCTTTGGATATAGTCCTCCGCCTCTGCAAATTTTACGGCCAGCGCTTTGCACTTCAAATAAAGCTCGCGGCCTTCAGGTGTCGGAGAGACACCGCTTCGGGTGCGGTTGAGCAGGCGATAGCGCACCTGATCCTCCAGCTGCGCCACCTGCCTGCTGACTGCTGACGGCGACTGGCCAATTTCGCGGGATGCTGCAGAAATGCTCCCTTGCTCCACGACTTTCACGAAGAGCAGCATTTGGGAGGAAATGTCCATCTGACACGAACTCCCTGTTCCAATCCATTATAGCCCTTTTGCGCATTTGCAAAATTGTTAGCGCCTGCAGGGCGGGTTACTTTGGCAGTGCAGCATTAATTCTGCACTGCAGCAAGGGGTGAGGAATAGCCATGGCAGGACACAACGCGTTTAATGGGCACGGCGGCGATTTTTTCAGCGTTCTCACGCATTTCAGGCAAGAAAGCGGCGGTATCAGAAAAATACTGGGCCGCCGCAAGAGCTATGAGCAAACCGTTTTCGAACTTTCGGCGCTGTCTGACCGCAGCCTTACCGATCTCGGCATTCCCCGGACAAACATCAGGCAGCTGGCACGGGAGGCTGCTGATGACCTGTAGAACTTCAGTCGGCGCTGATTGTTTAACCGGCCGTGCTGCCATCCCTGGACAGGTCCCTGGGCAATGGCGGGCAGACCAGGCGCCGGCGTCCGGCTCTGCGGGGGGCACTGAATCGCGTTGCGGACCGCTGGCAGGCCAAGTGCTGCAGCAAAGCATAGCTGCAGCGCCCAATTGTTCGGCACATGAACCGGAAAACTGTTTAAACTTCGGCGAACGGGCAGATTCCTTTGCTCGCGGCACAAAAAACCTTCACGGCGGGCGCCGCAGCGCGGCATAGCAGGGCCACACACAGGCTGCGCCGGATACTTCCTTCCATCCTGTGCAGCCGAAAAAGAAGTCCAACAGGGCGTGGCCGGGCGGTGGTTTGCCCGGCCAGGTCACTTGTTCAAAGCCGAATTCACATCGGCTGACCTGGTTCAGGAAGGACTGGCGTTTTGCGCAGCCCCCGGGCGTGTGCCCCGGTTCGCCGGGCATCTGGCGCCAGAAACACTGTGCACGTCGATTTGCCCTGCATCCGTGCAAAATTGGTGTTCCATGGTGCTGCTGCAGCAAGCCAGTCAGCGCAGTCTCATTACCGCCCAAATGGCAGGCACATCTTGATGCGGCCAGCCAATTTTCAGGCAGGCCTGCCCGCCGCAGCTGCGGATCCCGGCCGGACACTGGCAAATTCCCGGATCTGCCATCCCAATGAAACTGCAAATTTCCCGGGAGGCGAGCATCACCGCGCAGTCAGCCATAAGAAAATGCCCGGATCTGCCCCGCGCGATTGCCAGGGCAGAAGTTACCGTGCATGTGCCGGACGGGTGTTCGAGGCTGAAAACACTGCATCAGCTCGGAGCTCTGAAACTGCTGTTTCCGAAGGGCCGTCCGGATGTCGAGGCGATTGCGGTCAATACTGCTGGCGGCATCACCGGCGGAGATGATTTCCGGCTTTCAGCCACCGCCCTCGCGGATGCCGGCTTGACGGTTACCACCCAGGCAGCGGAACGCATCTACAGGGCGCTGCCGGGCCAGACCGCCCGGGTCGAAACCCGGCTCTGCGCCAAGGCCGGCGCCAGGCTGAACTGGCTGCCGCAGGAGACCATTCTGTTCAACGGCTGCGCCCTGCACCGCCGCCTGATTGCCGAGCTGGAACCTGGCGCGCAGTTTCTGCTGGTTGAGCCGTTTATCTTCGGCCGCGCCGCAATGGGTGAAACGCTGACGCATGCGGCAGTCCGCGACCGGATCGAAATCCGGCGCGGCGGCAGTCCTATCTACCTTGATGCCACGGCCCTTGCCGGAGATGCCGCCGCAATGCTGCAGCGGCGCGCAGTTGCGGGCGGCGCCGGCGCCATGGCCTCTCTTGTGCTGGTGGCGCCGGAGGCCGAAGTGCAGCTTGCTCCGCTGCGCCGGATGCTGCCGCAGACCGCAGGCGCCTCCTTGCTTGGGCCGGATCTTCTGGTGCTCCGCCTGCTTGCCCGGGACGGTTTTGCCCTGCGCCAATGCCTTGTTCCGGTGCTGGAGCGGCTGCTGCCCGCGGGGCTGCCGCGCACATGGATGCTTTGAAGAAGGATGAGCCGATGAATCTGACCCCTCGCGAAAAGGACAAGCTGCTGATCGCCATGGCCGCCGAAGTTGCCCGCAAGCGGCTGGCCCGCGGCGTCAAGCTGAACCACCCGGAGGCGATCGCGCTGATTGCCGATGCGGTGGCCGAGGGCGCCCGCGACGGCCGTTCGGTGGCAGAGATGATGGAGGCCGGCGCCCATGTGGTCGGCCGCGGCCAATGCATGGAAGGGGTGCCGGAAATGATCCGCGAAGTGCAGGTCGAGGCCACCTTTCCCGATGGCACCAAGCTGGTGACCGTTCACCAGCCCATCCGCTGAGACCCCGCCCGGTCCCGGCCGCCCCGGACCACCTGAGACAGGAGAATCACAATGCAGCTTTTACCCTTTACCGTCGCAGTTACTGCCCTTGCGGCGGGTCCCGCTCTGGCTCATGGCGGGGCACACGTCCATCCGCATGGGGCCGCCGGGCTCTGGCTTGGCTTTGCAGTGCTGGCGGCGCTTGCCGCAGGCGCCGTTCCGGCCTGGAGGCGGCAATGATTCCAGGAGCGCTGTTCCCTGCAGAAGGCAGCCTGACGCTGAATGCGGGCGCCGAAGCCATTACCCTGATGGTTGCCAACACCGGCGACCGGCCGGTCCAGGTGGCCAGCCATTACCATTTTGCCGAGGCCAACCCGGCGCTGGATTTCGACCGGGAGGCGGCCCGCGGCCGGCGGCTCGACATTGCTGCAGGCACCGCCGTGCGGTTCGAGCCGGGGCAGCGGCGCGAGGTGCAGCTGATCCCGATCCTCGGCAAGCGCCGGGTGTTCGGATTCAACCAGAAAGTCATGGGAGCGCTCTGACATGCCGGTACAGATCCCGCGCAGCGATTATGCGGCCATGTACGGCCCCACCACAGGTGACCGGCTGCGGCTGGCGGACACCGATCTGATCATCGAGGTGGAGCGCGACCTCACCACCTACGGCGAGGAGGTCAAATTCGGCGGCGGCAAGGTGATCCGCGACGGCATGGGCCAGGCACAGGCAACCCGCGCCGAGGGGGCCGTGGACACGGTCATCACCAACGCTCTGATCTTGGACTGGACCGGTATCTACAAGGCCGACGTGGGTCTCAGGGACGGGCGCATTGCCGCTATCGGCAAGGCGGGCAACCCGGACACCCAGCCGGACGTCTCTATCATCACCGGCCCCGGCACCGAGGTGATCGCGGGCGAGGGGCGCATCCTGACCGCAGGCGGTTTTGACAGCCACATCCATTACATCTGCCCGCAGCAGATCGAGGACGCGCTGCATTCGGGCATCACCACCATGCTTGGCGGCGGCACCGGCCCGGCGCATGGCACGCTGGCAACGACCTGCACACCCGGCCCCTGGCACATCGGGCGGATGCTGCAGGCCGCGGATGCCTTTCCGATGAACCTCGCCTTTGCGGGCAAGGGCAATGCCTCGCTTCCGGCGGCACTGGAGGAACAAGTGCATGCCGGCGCCTGTGCGCTGAAGCTGCACGAGGACTGGGGCACCACCCCCGCCGCCATCGACTGCTGCCTCGGCGTTGCCGATGCGATGGATGTGCAGGTGATGATTCATACCGACACGCTCAATGAATCCGGCTTTGTCGAACACACCGTGCAGGCCATCAAGGGCCGCACCATCCACGCATTCCACACCGAAGGCGCCGGCGGCGGCCATGCCCCGGACATCATCCGGATCTGCGGCGAGGAGCATGTGCTGCCGTCCTCCACCAATCCGACGCGGCCCTTTACCGTCAACACGGTTGAAGAACACCTCGACATGCTGATGGTTTGCCACCACCTGGACAAGTCGATTCCCGAGGACGTCGCCTTCGCCGAAAGCCGCATCCGGCGCGAGACCATCGCAGCGGAGGACATCCTTCATGACATGGGGGCGTTCTCGATCATCGCCTCTGACAGCCAGGCCATGGGCCGGGTCGGCGAGGTGATCATCCGCACCTGGCAGACCGCCGACAAGATGAAGAAGCAGCGCGGTCGCCTGGCGGAGGAGAGCGGCGGGAACGATAACTTCCGCGCCCGCCGGTATGTGGCGAAATACACCATCAACCCGGCGATCGCGCATGGGATCAGCCATGAGCTTGGTTCCGTCGAGGCGGGCAAGCGTGCCGATCTGGTGCTGTGGAACCCGGCGTTTTTTGGCGCCAAGCCGGAAATGGTTCTGATGGGCGGCACCATCGTCTGCGCCCAGATGGGTGACCCCAATGCCTCGATCCCGACGCCGCAGCCGGTTTATTCCCGGCCGATGTGGGGCGCCTACGGCCGCTCGGTGGAACATACTGCCGTCACCTTCGTGTCGGAGGCGGCACAAGCTGCAGGCATCCGCGGCAGCCTCGGGCTGGCCAAGCAGACCGTGGCGGTGAAAAACACCCGCGGCATCGGCAAATCCGCACTCAAGCTCAACAGCGCCACCCCGCGGATGGAGGTCCACCCGGAAACCTATGAGGTGCGGGCGGACGGCGAGTTGCTGAATTGCCTGCCTGCCGCCGAGCTGCCGATGGCCCAGCGATATTTCCTGTACTGAAATTGAGCACCGGGAGAAAAACATGAGCAAAATCACAGCACAGCAAGACCTTCGCCGCAGCCGGGCGGCGAAAAAACTGGCCCTCGCTGCCGACGCGGCATACCCCTTGTCTCAGAGGGAGGAGTTCACTGGAAAAGGAGTGATCTCCAATGGCAGCAATTTCACACATCATCACCGCCAGGCCGGAGGTGACGGCCATCCTGCGCCGCTGCTTTGCAGCCGCGGGCAATGCTTTGGTCGCCATTGCGGAAGCAGATTCCCGCATGCGCGCCGTGCGGCAGCTGAACGCGATGAGCGACGAGGAACTGGCGGAACGGGGCCTGAAGCGCGACGGAATCGTGCGCCATATCTTCTCGGACAAGTTCTACATCTGAGGCCGCTGGCCGCCGGCACAGGAGCGCAAGGATGACCGCGCCTGTGCTGACTGCCCGGGCATATCACAGCCATGCCCATGCCGCCGCCCCGGCGGACCGGGTGGTGCTGGATTACCAAGCCAGGTTCCTGCGCCGCAAGGTGCTGCAGACCGAAAGCGGCGGCCGCCTGCTGGTCGATCTTCCGCAGACCACTTCGCTGGAGCATGGCGGCGTGCTGGTTCTGGAGGACGGCGGCGAAGTTGCGGTTGCCGCCGCTGCCGAGCCGCTGCTGCAGATCACCGGTGCGTGGCTGCTGCGGCTGGCCTGGCATATCGGCAACCGCCATACCCCTTGCCAGATCGAGGATAGCCGGCTGCTGATCCGCCGGGACCATGTGATCCGCGCAATGCTGGTGCAGCTGGGCGCCACGGTGGAAGAGGTGACAGAGCCCTTCACCCCTGAAGGCGGCGCCTATGGCCACGGGCGCACCCATTCCCACGAACATGGCCATTCCCTTCATCATCGCCAGGAGCACGGCCATGAGCATTGAAACCGGGCCAGTGCTGCTGCTGCAGTGGCTGTCCCCTGCCTATCCGGTTGGCGCGTTTGCTTGGTCTCATGGGCTGGAAGCGGCAGTTGCCCGCAACGAGGTGGCGGACGGGGCGGGGCTGGAAGCCTGGCTGGGTGATCTGCTGCTGTTCGGCAGCGCCCGTGCCGACGCAATTCTGCTGGCCGCTGCCTTTCACGCCGCAAACGGGGCCGTGCTGGCAGAGGTGGACGCCACCGCCCGCGCCTTTGCCCCCTCGCGCGAGCGGCTGGCCGAAACGGTCGAGCAGGGCGCCGCCTTCTGCCGGGCCACGTCCGGGGTCTGGGGCGGCAGCCTGCGCGGTCTGACCTATCCGGTGGCTGTCGGCCGCGCGGCCTGCATGCAAGGGCTGCCGCTGGCGTTGACGCTGGAAATGTTCACGCATGCCTTGGCCGCAAACCTGATCGCGGCGGGCCAGCGGCTGCTGCCGGTTGGCCAGATCGAAGGCCAGCGCATTCTGAAAAACCTCGGCCCGCTGGTGTCAGATGCAGCGAAAAACGCATTGACGGCGGACCTGTCCGGCCTCTCCAGCGCCTGTTTTGCTGCGGATATCGCCTCGATGGCTCATGAAACACAATATGCAAGGATCTTCCGGTCATGACCTCACCCCATGGTCCATTGCGGGTCGGCATCGGCGGCCCTGTCGGCGCGGGCAAGACCACGCTGACCGCCCGGCTTGCCCGTTTTCTGTCGCCGCATCACTCGATCGGGGTGATCACCAATGATATCTACACCCAGGAGGACGCCGAGGCGCTGATGCGGATGCAGGTGCTGCCGCAGGACCGGGTGATCGGGGTCGAAACCGGCGGCTGTCCGCATACTGCAATCCGCGAGGATGCCTCGATCAACCTGGCTGCGGTGGCCGAGATGGAGCGGCGCCACCCGGATGTGGAAATTGTGCTGATCGAAAGCGGCGGCGACAATCTGTCTGCCACCTTCAGCCCCGAACTGGCCGATGTGACGCTGTACGTGATCGATGTCGCCGCGGGGGAGGAGATCCCGAGAAAGGGCGGGCCGGCGATTACCCGCTCTGACCTGCTGGTCATCAACAAGACGGATCTGGCGCCCCATGTCGGTGCGTCGCTTGCTGTAATGGCGCGCGATGCCGCCCGGATGCGCGGGTCGCTGCCCACCGTGTTCACTAACCTGCGGCAAGGGAATGGAGTTGGCGAAGTGCTTGGCCATCTCTCTGCAATCGGGGGCCTCACTTTCGCTCTGCATCTTGAAGAGCGTTCCAGCTGCAGAAGCGGGATTGCTGATTGGGTCCCTGACGCTGACGGCGCCTGAAGCAGTAACCCTGCAGGCCTTGACGCTGCGCAAGGAGCCCAAGGCCGGCGCCGGACGCTATGATGGATTGCGGCGCCACGCCCGGCCGCTCCGTCCCGCTCATTGAGGGTCGTTACCGGCCGCGGCCCTGGGGCGGTTTGAAACCCGCTCCGCAGACAGGCTTCAACGACTGCTCCGCCGACGGATGCTGGAGTTCGTCCCGATATCCGGACAGTTTGATTATTGACCCTATGCTGCGCTTTTCCAAGTCATGGTTTCGTAGGCTTGCGCGGGGGTTAGGTAGCCGATTGCGGAATGACGCCGCTGGCGATTGTAGAAGACCTCAATGTATTCGAAGATCGCCGCCTTTGCCTGGACGCGCGTTTTGAAGCGCTCCCTATGAACCAGTTCCTTTTTCAGTGATGCGAAGAAACTTTCCATTGGAGCGTTATCCAGGCATTCGCCCGTACGGCTCATGGATTGCGTGATGCGTGCCGCCCCGAGCAATTTGCGGTATTCTTCTCCTGCGTATTGCACGCCGCGATCCGAATGATGAATGAGCCCTGGAACCGGTCCACGGCGCCCCAGGGCCATGTTCAAGGCATCACAGCACAGTTCGGATCGTAGATGATCGTCCATTGCCCAGCCGACGATTTCACGTGTTGCCATGTCTTTGATAGCGGCGGCGTAGAGCCATCCTTCGTCCGTATCGACGTAAGTAATGTCAGCAAGCCAAACCCGGTTTGGAACGG
>NZ_JBVVXU010000021.1:0-81521 GCF_055902035.1 Leisingera sp. SA215
GCTCAGCAGGGTGTCGAGGCTGGCCTTTGCGTCGCCGTAGAACATGCGGGTGTTTTCCTTGAAGAACAGCGGGTTCTCGATGCCGGAATAGCCGGTGCCCTGGCCGCGTTTGGAGACGAACACCTGTTTCGCCTTCCAGCATTCCAGCACCGGCATGCCGGCGATGGGCGAGTTGGGATCCTCCTGCGCTGCCGGGTTCACGATGTCGTTGGAGCCGATCACGATCGCCACATCCGTCTGCGGGAAGTCCTCGTTGATCTCGTCCATCTCCAGCACGATGTCATAGGGCACCTTGGCCTCGGCCAGCAGCACGTTCATATGGCCCGGCAAGCGGCCCGCCACCGGGTGGATGGCAAAGCGCACGGTCTTGCCTTTGGCGCGCAGGCGGCGGGTGAGCTCGGCGACGTTCTGCTGCGCCTGCGCCACCGCCATGCCGTAGCCGGGGATGATCACCACAGAGTCGGCCTCCTCCAGCGCTGCCGCCACGCCGTCGGCGTCGATGGCGATCTGTTCGCCGTCGATCTCCATCGCCGGGCCCGCCGCGCCGCCGAAACCGCCAAGGATCACGCTGACAAAGGAGCGGTTCATCGCCTTGCACATGATGTAGCTGAGGATCGCACCCGAAGAGCCGACCAGCGCGCCGACCACGATCAACAGGTCATTGCCAAGGCTGAAGCCGATGGCGGCGGCGGCCCAGCCGGAGTAGCTGTTCAGCATCGACACAACCACCGGCATGTCGGCGCCGCCGATGCCCATGATCAGGTGGTAGCCGATAAACAGCGCCGCCAGGGTCATCAGCAGCAAGGGCAGGAAGGCACCGGAGTTGAAATACCAGATCAGGCTGAGAAAGGAGAGGCCTGCGGCGCCCGCGTTCAGCATATGGCCGCCCGGCAGCTTGGTTGCGGCGGATGTGACCTTGCCCGCCAGCTTGCCGAAGGCAATGACCGAGCCGGTAAAGGTGATCGCGCCGATGAAGATGCCGAGGAACAGCTCAACCCGCAGAAACGCGATCTCGGCCGGGGTCTTCTTGGCAATCAGCTTGGCAAAGGTGCCCAGATCCCCGGTGCTGCCCGCGGCCAGGGTCGCCGCCGCATTGCCGATCTCGAAATGGGCGATGAAGCCCACAAACACTGCGGCCAGGCCGACCAGCGAGTGCATCGCCGCAACCAGCTGCGGCATCTCGGTCATCTGCACCTTTTTCGCGACATAAGTACCGATCAGGCCGCCGCCCGCGATCAGCAGGACCGACAACAGCCACAGGCCGGAGCCGGGGCCGATCAGGGTCGCAAAGACCGCCAGAGCCATGCCGGCAATGCCGTACCAGACCGCGCGTTTGGCGCTTTCCTGACCCGACAGACCGCCCAAGGACAGGATGAAAAGAACAGCCGCAACAACGTAAGCGGCGGTGGTGAAACCGTAATCCATTGTACCTGCCTCGCTTTAAGATTTCTGGAACATGGCGAGCATGCGCCGGGTGACGAGGAAGCCGCCGAAGATGTTGATCCCGGCCATGAAGACGCTAAGCGCCGCCAGCAGGATCACCAGCCAGCTGCCGGAGCCGATCTGCATCAGGGCGCCCAGGATGATGATCGAGGAGATCGCATTGGTCACCGCCATCAAGGGCGTGTGCAGCGAGTGCGCGACACCCCAGATCACCTGGAAGCCGACAAAGCAGGCCAGCGCAAAGACGATGAAATGCTGCATGAAGCTCGCGGGCGCAAACAGCCCCACCAGCAGCAAGAGCGCGCCGCCGCCTGCCAGCAGGGTGACCTGGCTTTTGGTCTGCGCCTTGAAGGCCTCGACCTCCTGGGCGCGTTTTTCCTCCGGCGTCAGCTCCGGCACCACCTCCTTGGGCTTGGCCGCAATCGCCTGAACTTTCGGCGGCGGCGGCGGGAAGGTGATCTCGCCCTCAAAGGCCACGGTGGCGCCGCGGATCACGTCGTCTTCCATGTCGTGATTGACCAAACCGTCTTTTTCCGGCGTCAGGTCAGTCATCATGTGGCGGATGTTGGTGGCATAAAGCGTCGAGGCCTGCGCCGCCATCCGGCTGGGGAAATCGGTGTAGCCGATGATGGTGACGCCGTTGTCGGTCACGATCTTCTCATCCGCGACGGTCAGCTTGCAGTTGCCGCCCTTTTCCGCCGCCAGATCGACGATCACCGAGCCCGGCTTCATCGCCGCAACCATGTCCGCGGTCCACAGCTCGGGCGCTTCGCGGTTGGGGATCAGCGCAGTGGTGATGACGATGTCCATTTCCGGCGCCAGCTCGCGGAACTTGGCCAGCTGCGCTTCGCGGAATTCCGGCGAAGACACAGAGGCATAGCCGCCGGTGGCGGCGCCGTCCTGCTGTTCTTCCTCGAAATCGAGATAGACAAACTCGGCGCCCATCGATTCCACCTGCTCGGCCACTTCAGGCCGCACGTCGAAGGCATAGGTCACCGCGCCCAAGCTGGTCGAGGTGCCGATCGCGGCAAGCCCCGCGACGCCTGCGCCGACCACCAGCACTTTTGCGGGGGGCACCTTGCCCGCCGCGGTGATCTGGCCGGTGAAGAAACGGCCGAAGTTGTTGCCCGCCTCGATCACCGCGCGGTAGCCGGCGATATTGGCCATGGAGCTGAGCGCGTCCATCTTCTGCGCGCGGCTGATCCGCGGCACCATTTCCATCGCGATCACATTGGCGCCCTTGGCCTTGGCCGCGTCCATGCCCGCGTCATTGCCGGCCGGGTTGAAGAAGGAGATCAGCGTCTTGCCCTTGGTCAGCCGTTTCAGCTCAGTCTCATCCGGCTGGCGCACCTTGGCGACAATATCGCAGGCTTTCCAAAGCGCTGCCGGCGTCTTGATGATCTCGACCCCCGCCGCCGCATAGGCCGCATCGGAAAAGCCCGCCGCCGCACCGGCCCCCGCCTCGATCGCGCAAGAATACCCCAGCTTCTGCAACTGCGTCGCGGACTCCGGCGTCATTCCGACCCGGTTTTCACCCGCAAATGTTTCTTTTGGTGTCCCTATTTTCACCTTATGGGTCCCCCTCGTCTTGCCCGCGCCAGCAATGTTTGGGCACGGATCACAATGATTTTCTCTACTACGCGCAACATTGTTGCGCAAGGATTTTGCTGCACTGCCGCAAATTCATGCTGCAGCGCCGCGTTCCGGTCAGATCCAGCGGCGCACCTTCTTCCCGTAGCGGGCCCAGTCTGCCCGGAATGTCCGCCGCAGCCTGTCTTCCTCGGGAATGACAAACCGCTTTTCAAGCACCCATAGGAAGATGGGGATCAGCGGCAAAGACAGCACCGCATCAAACCGCAGCACCAGGCCCGCAAGGATCAGAACATCGCCCAGATAGATCGGGTTCCGGCTACGGCTGAAGATCCCGGATTGCACCAGCCGGCTGGGTGTCTGGTGCGGAATAACAGTGGTTTTCTGCCGCCGCATTTCAGTGATGGCGAGTATAGCCAGCAACAGGCCGCCGCCGAGCAGAGTGCCGCCCAGGAATTCAGCCCAGGTGCCTCCGAAAGAAAGCCCGAATGCGGCATGTGCGGACTGCAGCCAGGCCGCCAGAACAAAGCCCGCCAGCCAGACGGGCGGCACATCCAGCCAACGCATCACGCCCCGCCCGCTTGCAGAATATGTCCTGAAATCATGCACATTGCGGGCAATCTTTCCTTATCCGGCTTGGTCGTCCAGACCAGTTCAGCCGGGACCTTCAGAAAAGGACAAAATGCCCCCAATACTACGGAAACGACGAATCTATTCCGGCTTGCGGCATGATCCTGCATAAATTTGCCTGAAAGCCTACGTATATTTTTGTGTACTGAAGTAGGCGCGGTTTATTCCCATTCCATTTCTTCGAACACCCGGCCTGCGTTTTTGGTGGCAAGCTCTTCAAACGTGTCCAGCCCTTTCCAGCGTGCCTGATCCACATAGTAGGCGCTTGCGAGGTCTCCGCCCGCCTCGATATGGGCACCGATCTTGGCCCGCAGGTCCATTAGATAGTCGAGAGTGAACCGGCGCAACTGCGGCAAATTGGTCGGGTGGCCATGGCCCGGGATCACGTAGGCGGGCTCCAGCGGTTCCAGTTTGTCCTGCCAGGTGTCGATCCAGCATTTGGTGCAGGTGTGCGGAAAGACCGGCAGCATCCGCTCATGAAAGGCGATGTCGCCGGCAATCAGCATGTCCCAGGCAGGAATCCAGATCTGTATGTCGCCAGGATCATGCGCCGGTCCCAGATGCAATACCTGCATTTCCACCCCGCCCAGGCTAAGGTCATAACGGTCATCAAAGGACAGATTTGCATGTTCGACACGGGTATCCCCTGCGCGGTCCCCGTTGTAGCCGCGCATCCGCTGCAGGATCAGGTCGCTGTTTTCCTTTGTCTGCGCAATCGCCTCTGCATGGGCCAGCACATCGACGCCCTGATCGCGCCAATATCCGTTGCCAAGCATCGCGTGGCCCTGCCCGTTTTCGTTGATCACCAGAACCACCGGCTGGTCCGTTACCTGCTTGATTTCGTCGTGCAGGGCCCTGGCCAGCGCATCCGACGCGCCTGCATTCACCACCACCACGCCCTCGGAGGTCACGATGAAGGACAGGTTGTTGTTATGACCTGCATTCCCATATGTGGGCGGTGCGGTGGCGCCGATGGCGGAAAACACGTGCGGAATGACCTCCACCGGCTTGGAATAGAGCTCGGACTGCGGGTATTGGTCAGCAATGTCCTCACTCGCGGGCGCGGGCAAGGGCATCAACAGGGCTGCGCAGACAGCAACGGCAAAGGCTTTCATCGGTTCTCTCCCTGGGTGTGCGCTGCAACATTCACACATGTGAATATGACTGTAAACGCTGAGATTATACGGCAAGACGGCACTGCGGGGTTGCCAGAGACCGTTGCCCGGTTAGGCTGGCCTGCAAACCAAGGAGGCCGGAGAGCATGATACGGCAGGGCAAACACGGACAGGCCACCGGCGGCGGCACCGGAAACCGGCTGGCAATTGCGCAAACCCTCGCAGCTGAAGGCGTGCAGATCGCGATTACCGGGCGCAGTAAAAAAGGACGTGAGCGTCAAGTCAGGGGGGGGCTGTGGCTGTCCGGGCCGGGACCGGTGAACGGCCAATGCACTGAGGTCACGGGCAGGCAGACCTGATGAACCGGGAGTCTTTCAACCGCTTTTGCGCCACTTTCCCTGCCGCCGAACACGTTGTGCAATGGGGCAACTCGGACGTCTGGAAAGCAGGTGGCAAGCTGTTTGCGGTCTGCGGCTGGGCTGACGGCAGGGATGCCTTCACCTTCAAGGCAGGCGAAATTGCCTTTGAGGTGCTGCAGGAGCGCACCGGCGTCCGCCCCGCGCCCTATCTGGCATCGCGTGGCATGAAATGGCTGCAGCATTACGATGCGCCCGGGCTGACGGATGCGGAGTTGCGGGAGCAAATCACCATTTCCTACCAGCTGGTGACCGCGGGATTATCCAAACGCAAACGGGCCGAATTCGGCATTCCAGATCCGCCTCCCGGCTGAGCGGCGGGCTGAGGCAGGCTGCCAGGCACTGGACAGACGGGCCACGATACGGTAGCAAACCCCGAAAATATTTAAGCTTAAAATACCCAGCAGATGCGAGGGCGCCCATGACCGATTTTGCAGCAACCAAAGCGATGTTCGACCTGCCCGACGGGGTGATCTATCTGGACGGCAACTCGCTGGGTCCGCTGCCTCGTGCGGCCAGGGATCGCGTTGGCGCGATGATGCAGGACGAATGGGGCCAGATGCTGATCACTGGCTGGAACAAGGCCGGATGGATGGACAAGCCCAAGGCGCTGGGTGACCGCATCGGGCGGCTGATCGGGGCCGAGCCGGGCCATGTGGTGATGGGCGACACACTGTCGATCAAGGTCTACCAGGCCGTCGCCTCGGCGCTGGAGCTGAACCCGGGCCGCAAGGTGGTGCTATCGGACAACGGCAACTTCCCCACCGACCTCTACATGGCCAGCGGGCTGCTGAAATCGCTGGGGCCGGACTATGAACTGCGGGTGGTCGATCCGGAGGCGGTGGAAGACAGCATTACCGAGGAAATCGCTGTGCTGATGATCACCGAGGTCGACTATCGCACCGGCCGCAAGCACGATATGAAAGCGCTGACGGAAAAAGCCCACGCCCATGACGTGATAACGGTCTGGGATCTGGCCCATTCCGCTGGTGCCGTGCCGGTGGATCTGGCCGGCTGCAAGGCGGATTTCGCAGTGGGCTGCACTTACAAGTACCTCAATGGCGGCCCCGGCGCGCCGGCCTTCATCTATGTTGCGCCCCGCCACGCGGAAACCGCCCGCCCGGCGCTGTCCGGCTGGCTGGGCCATGAGGCGCCCTTTGCCTTTGATCTCGACTACCGCCCTGGCCATGGCATCGACAGGATGCGCGTCGGCACGCCGCCGGTGATCCAGCTGACCGCGCTGGAGGCGGCGATGGATATCTGGGACATGGCGGACATGGACGCCGTGCGCGCCAAATCCATCGAACTGTGCAACCTGTTCATTGCCGAAGTCGAGGAAAAATGCCCGCAGCTGGAGCTGGCCTCGCCGCGCGATCCCGCTTTCCGCGGCAGCCAGGTGTCGTTCAAGTTCGACGAGGGCTATGCCGCGATGCAGGCTTTGGTCGCCCGCGGCGTGATCGGCGACTTCCGGGCCCCGGACATCATGCGGTTCGGCTTCACACCGCTCTATATCGACGAGAATGACGTGCGCTCCGCGGCCGGGATCATCGCCGACGTCATGAACAACGTTCTGTGGGACCGCGCCGAATATAAAAAGCGCAGCGCCGTCACCTGATGCGCCTGACACGCACATACCGTGTCCCCCTATGCCGCCCGGCGGGCTGGGTCGCGCTATGGCGGCGCCTGGCCCAATGCGGCACCCTGAACCGGAGAAACCCTCCCTTTCCCTGAACCGTGATACACTTAGGAAAAGGAACACTTCGATGACAAAACCCTATGACCCCGCCGAAGACGGCGCCCAGATGTCATTTGACGGGCGCATGTCTTATGGTGACTACCTGTCGCTGGACATGCTGTTGAACGCGCAGAAGACATGGACCAACACCCATGACGAAATGCTGTTCATCATTCAGCACCAGACCTCTGAGCTGTGGATGCGGCTGGCCATTCACGAACTGACCGCGGCCCGCCAACGGCTGCTGGCCGGCAAGGCGCATCAGGCGTTCAAGATGCTGGCCCGGGTGGCGCGGATCTTTGAGCAGCTGAACTCCGCCTGGGACGTGCTGCGCACCATGACGCCGTCGGATTATACCGCGTTCCGGGACGAGCTGGGCCAAAGCTCCGGCTTTCAATCGCACCAGTACCGGCAGATCGAGTTCATGCTGGGCAACCGCAACAAGGCGATGCTGCGCCCGCATTCGCACCGCCCCGATACCCTGGCGCTGCTGGAAGCCGAGCTGGCCCAGCCCTCGCTTTATGACGTGGCGCTGAAGGCCCTTGCGAAAAAATTCCCGTTGCCGGATGCCGTGCTGAACCGGGATGTCTCCGAAGCCTATGTGCCGCATGAGGCCGTGCAGGCCGCCTGGACCGAGGTGTACCGCGACACCGAAACCCATTGGGAGCTGTATGAACTGGCCGAGAAACTGGTGGATTTCGAAGATTACTTCCGCCGCTGGCGCTTCAACCACGTCACCACCGTGGAGCGCGTTATCGGCTTCAAGCGCGGCACCGGCGGCACCGGCGGCGTCAGCTATCTGAAACGGATGCTGGAGGTGGAGCTGTTCCCCGAACTCTGGCACCTGCGCACCGAGCTTTGACCCAGGCAGCAGGCCGGAATGTCAGGACCGGCCGTCAGCGCGGCGCCAGCCCGGCCGCGAACAGGGCTGCCAGCTGGCGCACACCTTCCTGGTAGGTCGGATAATCTCCGGCGGCCTGCTTGATGCCTTTGAGGGACGCGCAAATGGTCCGGGCAATCACTGCAGCATCGCCGTTCAGCGCTGCCTGCCCGGCCTCTGCCTGCTGCTGCAGCCAGGAGGCATAAACCCCGCGCAAAGCTTCCTCGCCTTCTTCGATCTGCGCGCCTGCCACGCTCTTGGTGATCTCAAACAGCTCCATCCCGTGCGGCGAGGCCAGCATCGATTCAATCGCTTCGCCGCCTTGCCCCTCGAATGCGGCCAGCAGGCGCTCAGCCATCGGCCCTTCCGACGCCAGCCCGGCCCGGACATTCTCCGCCGCATTGCCGTAGTACGCGTCCACCAGCGCCCGGAAGATCGCTTCCTTGTTCTTGAAATGCAGATAGAGCGCCGGGCGCGACATGCCCGCGCCCTTGGCGATGTCGTCCATCGAGGTTTTGCGGAACCCATAGGTGGAGAACGCTACCCAAGCGGCCCCCAGGATTGCCTGCTGTTTCGGATCAATGCCTGCCATGTTCATGAGTTTACTTCTGACATTGTTCGCCAAAAACGTCAATTGACACACTGACACTTATGGTTACATTTGTCATTACCGCATCAGAGGAAGGCACGCCATGTCCACCACGCTCCGCATCAATGGAAACTCCCATCAGGTGGATCTGCCTGACGATGTGCCTCTCCTGTGGGTGCTGCGCGATGAAGTCGGCCTCACCGGCACCAAATACGGTTGCGGCGTTGCAGCCTGCGGCGCCTGCACGGTGCACATCGATGGCGAGGCGGTGCGCTCCTGCCAGGTGGCACTGTCGGATGTCTGGGGGGATGTCACCACGATCGAGGGCCTCGGAACGCCTGATGCAATGGCGGCAATCCAGCAGGCCTGGGTGGCGCAACAGGTGGCGCAATGCGGCTACTGCCAGTCCGGCCAGATCATGCAGGCGGCCAGCCTGCTGGCAGCAAACCCGGCCCCATCAGACGCCGAGATTGACGAAGCGATGCAGGGCAACCTTTGCCGCTGCGGCACCTACCAGCGTATCCGGGCTGCCATCCATGCCGCGGCAAAACAGATGCAGGAGGCATAATTTCATGGCCAGCATCGGAAAAATCGCCCGCCGCAGCTTCCTGATCGGCTCAGCCGCCATTGTCGGCGGCGTGGCCTTTGGCGCCTATTACGTCAGCCGCCCAGCCCCCAACCCGCTGAAACCGGCGGAGGGTGAGGCTGCGCTGACCCCTTTTGTACTGATCGACCGGAAGGGCATCACCCTGTTTGCCCCGCGCGCCGAAATGGGCCAGGGCGTGAAGACCAGCTGGGCCGCGCTGATCGCGGAAGAGCTGGACGTGGAACTGGACCAGGTGCGGGTGCTGCACGGGCCGGCCGCCAAGGCTTATTACAACTCCGCCTTCATCGCGGATGCGCTGCCGGGCAAGGGCTATGACAGCGGCAACTTCAAACATTCCATCGGCGAAGCGCTGGGGCATCTCGGCAAAGTGCTGAACCTGCATGGCACCGGCGGCTCGACCTCGATGAAAGACGGGTTCAAGCGGATGCGGCATGCTGGCGCCACCGCCCGCGAGACGCTTAAACAGGCGGCGGCAGAACGGCTCGGCCTCAGCCGCGGCCAGCTCAGCACCGCCAAGGGTGCAGTGATTGCACCGGACGGAACCCTGATCCCCTACAGCGACCTCGCCATCGAGGCCGCCAAGCTGGACCCAGTGGAAGCGGACTTGCGCCCGAGCAATGAATGGCGGCTGATCGGAAAATCCCAACCCCGGCTCGACATGGTGGAGAAATCCACCGGCACTGCAGAATTCGGCATCGACGTGCGGCTGCCGGGGATGAAGTTTGCAGCGCTGCGGATGAACCCGCGCCAGGGCGGCGGCATGAAGCGCTTCGACGCCGCCGCAGCCGCCGCCATGCCCGGCGTGGAAAAGGTAATCGACATGGGCGCCGGCGTGGCGGTGGTTGCCAGCAATACATGGCTGGCCATGCAGGCCGTGGAGGCAATCGAAGTAGACTGGGGGAACGCCCCCTATCCGCCGGAAACCGATCAGATCTTCGCCCGCATTGCCGAGGCCTTTGACGACGCGCCAAATTCGGTTCTGCGCGACGACGGCGATGCCGACCAGTTGCCCGTGGGCGCAACGGAACTGACCGCGGACTATCAGGTGCCCTATCTGGCCCATGCCACCATGGAACCGATGAATGCGACCGCCCTCTTGGAGGGCGGCAAGCTGACCGTCTGGTGCGGCAATCAGATGCCGGCATTCACCCAGTCGAAATGCGCCGCCGAGGCAGGGCTGGACGCCGAGCAGGTCGACATCCGCACCACCTATCTGGGCGGCGGTTTCGGGCGGCGGGTCGAGTTCGACTATGCGGTGTTCGCCACCCGCGCCGCCAAGGCGATACCCGGCGTGCCGGTTCAGCTTACCTGGAGCCGCAAGGAAGATATGCAGCACGACATGTACCGCCCCGGCGCCATGGCCCGGATGCGCGGCGCGGTGAAAGATGGCACGGCGGTGCTGATGGACGGCAAGGTGGCCGCGGCCTCGCCCACCGAACAGGCAATGAAGCGGCTGGCGGATTTCACTCCCGCAGGCCCCGATAAGGTGCACGTCGAGGGGTTCTTCAACTCCCCTTATGCAATCCCGAATTACCGGATGGCCGGGCATATCTCCGACCTGCAGATCCCGGTCGGCTTCTGGCGGTCTGTCGGCAACAGCTTTAACGCCTTTTTCGTCGAAAGCTTCATTGATGAAATGGCCCATGCCGCCGGCACCGACCCGCTGGAGTTCCGCCTGGACCTGGCCCGCCGTGAATGGGAGCCGGCCGCAGGTGTGCTGGAGGCGGTCAAGGAGATGTCCGGCTGGACTGGCGCCACGCCCGATGGCGTGGGACGCGGCGTGGCCCTGTGCTACAGCTTTGGCACGCCGGTGGCCGAGGTGATCGAGGTTGCGGAGGAAAACGGCAGAATCCGCATCGTCAAGGCCTGGATTGCCTGCGACATGGGCCAGGTGATCGACCCGGAGATCGTCAAGGCCCAGATGTTCGGCGGCATGGCATACGGGCTGTCGGCGGCCTGCTTTGGCGAGATCACCTTTTCCGATGGCGCCGCCGAACAGGGCAACTTCCCTGACTACGACGCCCTTCGCATGCATACGATGCCCAAGACCGTGGTGAAGGTGCTGGAAACCCAGGCCCATATGGGCGGCGCAGGTGAGCCCGGCACCCCGCCAGCCGCGCCGGCGTTGGCAAACGCGCTGTTTGACCTTTCCGGCAAACGCGCGCGCCACCTGCCCCTGATGCATGAATTTGACCTGATGGTCTGAAACGGCTTGCAGCCCGCCCCGCAGGGCGGGCCGCAGGGTCTTCGCCTAGTCCAGAATCTTGACCATCCGGTAGTTGTGAATTTTCACACCGCCGCGCACAAATTCGCTCCGCTTGTCCAAGGCAAACCCCGCACGTTCGAAAAAGCCGCGCGCCGCTTCGCTGGCCTCGACATACAACAGCCTGATTCCCTGGCGCAGCGCAGCCTCTTCCAGTTTTCCGTAAAGCATCGCAGCAACGCCCTGCCCGGCTGCACGGGGATGGCAGAACAGCATGTCGATATGGCCGTCCGCCTCAAGATCGATGAAAGCCACTGGCACGTCTTCGCCATCTGCCGCCACCCATACCGCCCGGCCATCGGACAGCTTCTGCAGGATCGCGTCACTTGGCGGTGTCTTTGGGCACCATGCGCTGATTTGCGCAGGAGAATATACCCGGCTGGCAATACCATGAACAGCGGACGAGATAACATCCGCCAGCGCCGCTGCATCACTTGCCTTGAATTGCCTTATAGCGCAGGAAAACGGCCTGCCGGCAGCCTCCCGCCTCGCACAAACTGCCATACACAAACCTTTTAAGCTGACCTCTGCAATCCGGCCCGCGCCGCGCCGGCAGCCCAGGCCCTGACCGCATCGCCGAACGCCTCGAACAGCGGCCGCGACACCGGATCGCTGGCCGCGTCCCATTCCGGGTGCCACTGCACTGACATGGTAAAGCCCGGCGCATCCTTGATATAAGCCGCTTCAGGCGTGCCATCGGGCGCCTGCCCGTCAACCACCACCCGCGCGCCCGGGCGCTTGATCCCCTGGCCGTGCAATGTATTGGTCATCACCTCTTCGGCTCCGAACAGCCGGTGGAACACGCCGCCGGGAGTGAACCTGACCATATGGCGCAGGGCGAATTTCTCCTCCAGCGTGCCATCCGGCGGCATCCGGTGGTTCATCCGCCCAGGCAGGTCGCGGATTTCCGGGTGCAGCGTGCCGCCCATCGCCACATTGACCTCTTGGAAACCGCGGCAGATTCCCAGGAACGGCTGGCCGCGATCAACACAGGCTCGTATCAGCGGCAGGGTGATCGCATCGCGCGCCCGGTCAAAGGCACCATGCGCTTCGGTCTCGGCCTCGCCGTACTCATGCGGGTGCACATTCGGGCGCCCGCCGGTGAGCAGAAACCCGTCAAAACTCTCCAGCAGCTCGTCCACCGTGACAAATCGCGGATCTGACGGGATCATCAGCGGCATGCAACCCGCCACTTCGGCGATCGCCTCGGAGTTCATGGTTCCGCCCGCGTGGACAGGATACTGATCGTTGATCAGGTAGGAATTTCCGATGATGCCAACTTTGGGCCGGGCCATAGTCCGCTCTTCTTTTGCTGTGTGAAGAAAAACTTAGCTCCCTGCGGCCGACACTTCAACGGGGAACACGGCGCAACAGACTGTTCAGCCGCGCACAACGCTGCGGAATACCCTTGCGATTCAGATCTCCCCCTGCAAACCTGCGGCCTCGATGCCAGCCATTGCGGCAATCGCATCGTTATCCGAGGTGTCGCCTGTGACACCCACGGCCCCGATCACGGCACCCTCACTGTCCCTCACCAGAACTCCGCCCGGCACCGGCACAACCTGGCCGCCATAGACACCGTTCACCGCCGCCATGAAATAGGCCTGTGCTTCTGCCCGGGCCATCTGCGCCGTGCCCGCCATGCCCAGCATCACCGCGCCATAGGCCTTGCCCTGCGCAATCGCAAACCGGCCCGGCGCCGCGCCATCCTCGCGTTCGAACGCCTGCACATGGCCGCCTGCGTCCAGCACAACCACCGACAGCGGTTTCAGCCGCAATGCGCGGCCGCTTTCCAGCGCCTTGCAGATGATCGTGCGGGCCTGATCCAGTGATATCCCTGACATTGGCGTACTTCCTCCCGTTACCTGACGTCACAAAAGGAAAAAGGAGGCCAAAAGGCCCCCTTTGACTACCCCTAATTGCGGGGAAACTGTTTCATGCGGTCAGTTTGCCGCGGTCAGCCAGCAGCTTCCTAAGCCTTCAACTCCAGACGGCGGGCATGCAGCACCGGCTCGGTATAGCCCGATGGCTGCACCCGGCCCTTCAACACCAGATCGCAGGCCGCCTGGAAGGCGATGCTGTCATAGCCCGGTGCCATCGAACGGTACGTGTTGTCGCCGCGGTTCTGCTCATCCACAACCTTGGCCATCTTGCGAAGGCTGCCCATCACCTCCTCTTTGGAAACAACGCCGTGATGCAGCCAGTTGGCAATGTGCTGGGCGGAAATCCGGCAGGTGGCGCGGTCTTCCATCAGGCCGACGTCATTGATGTCCGGCACCTTGGAGCAGCCCACCCCCTGATCGACCCAGCGCACCACGTAACCCAGGATGCCCTGCGCGTTGTTGTCCACCTCGCGTGCGATCTGCTGCGGCGTCCATTTGCGGTAGGTGGCCAGCGGAATTTCCAGAATCCCATCCACATGGGCGCGGCGGCCGCCTGCTTTGAGCCGTTTCTGCACCGCAAACACATCCACCTTGTGGTAATGCAGCGCATGCAGGGTGGCGGCGGTCGGGCTTGGCACCCAGGCGCAGTTGGCACCGGATTTCGGATGCTCGATCTTCTGCTCCAGCATCGCCGCCATCATGTCCGGCATCGCCCACATGCCCTTGCCGATCTGCGCCTTGCCGCTCAGGCCGCATTCCAGCCCGATATCCACGTTCAGGTTCTCATAGGCGCCGATCCAGCCCTTGCGTTTGATGAAGTCCTTGCGGGAGAAAGGCCCCGCCTCCATCGAGGTGTGGATCTCGTCCCCGGTGCGATCCAGGAAACCGGTATTGATGAAGGCCACCCGGTGCTTGGCCGCGCGGATGCATTCCTTGAGGTTGACCGAAGTGCGGCGCTCCTCATCCATGATGCCGATCTTCACGGTGTGGCGCGGCAGGCCCAGGATATCCTCGGCCTTGCCGAAGATCCGGTCGGTAAAAGCGACTTCCTCCGGCCCATGCATCTTGGGCTTCACCACGTAGACAGAACCGTGGGCCGAGTTGCCGCCCTCGCGATTCAAGTCGTGCTTGGCGATCATCACGGTGATCAGCGCGTCCAGCAGCCCTTCATAGGCCTCGTTGCCATCCTGATCCAGCACCGCCGGGTTGGTCATCAGATGGCCCACATTGCGCACCCACAGCACCGCCCGGCCTTTTACGGACATCGCAGAGCCATCCGGCGCAGTGAAGCCGAAATCCGGGTTCAGACGGCGGGTAATGCTCTTTCCGCCCTTGTCCAGCTTCGCCTCCAGATCGCCCTTCATCAGCCCCAGCCAGTTGGAATAGGCCTGCACTTTATCCTCGGCATCAACGCAAGCCACCGAGTCTTCGCAATCCATGATTGCAGACATCGCGCTTTCCAGCCGCACGTCCGCCAGCCCCGCCTGATCGCGCGCCCCGATCGCATGGGCGCGGTCAAAAACCAGCTCCACATGCAAGCCATTGTTACGCAAGAGAACCGCCTCCGGCGCCTTCGGGTTGCCGCGGTAGCCTGCGAATTTCTCCGGCTGCGCCAGCGGCAGGTCGTCGACCAGCAGCTGCCCGTCTTGCACGTAATAGCGGCGCACATCGGCGTGGCTGGCACCATCGACCGGAAAAGCCTCGTCCAGGAACACCCGCGCCCGCGCCACAACCCGCGCGCCGCGGCCCTTGTCGTAACCGCCCTTGGGCGCCGGCGTGCCCATTGCATCGGTGCCGTAGAAAGCATCATACAGGCTGCCCCAGCGCGCGTTCGCGGCGTTCAGCGCATAGCGGGCATTGGTGATCGGCACCACCAGCTGCGGCCCCGGCACCGATGCGATCTCAGGGTCCACGTTCTGCGTTTCGATCTCAAAATCGCCGCCTTCGGGCAGCAGATAGCCGATGTTTGCCAGGAACGCCTTATAGGCCTCATGGTCATGCGGCTTGTCCCGGTTGGCGATATGCCAGGCATCAATTTCCGCCTGCATCTTTTCCCGTTTCTCCAGCAGCGCGCGGTTTTCCGCCCCGAAGCCGTTCACCAATGCCGCCAGGCCTTTCCAGAACGTCTCCGCCTCGACACCGGTGCCGGGCAACGCCTGCTTTTCGATGAAGTCCGCCAGTTCCAGCGCAACCTGAATTCCCTGCTTTTCGACCCGGCTCATGACTTGCTCCTTTGGACGGTACACCACTGTATGCTGCTTCATAACTAGGGGAGAAGTTTCCGACCGGCAACAAAACAGCCTACCTCTGAAACCGAACTCAATTTCTTGATTTTCAAGAAAGTGCTGCGGAATTTTCCCGTTGCGGCGTTACAGCCACCAATCCGCTTGCAGTCCTGCCCCTATACATTACACCTGAAAAGAAGCAGTGCAGAGGAGAGCGAGAATGGCCAAAGACACGCCCCAAACCTTCTACCTGAAAGATTACACCCCTTTTGGATATGACGTTGAAAGCGTTCACCTGACCTTCCGCCTGACGCCGGAAACCACCCGCGTTCTCAGCAAGATCCGCTTTGCCCCGAAAGCGGATGCAGCTGACAAGACCTTCTTCCTGCACGGTGAGGACCTCCAGCTGATCTCAGCAAAGATCGACGGCCAGGACATCGCACCCGAAACCACCGATAAAGGCCTTACTTGCAAAGTGCCCAGCGCGCCCTTCACCTGGGAGGCCGAAGTGGAAATCAACCCGGCGGGCAATACCGCGCTGGAGGGGCTTTATATGTCCAACCGCATGTATTGCACCCAATGCGAGGCCGAGGGGTTCCGCAAGATCACCTATTACCCCGACCGCCCCGACGTGATGTCCACCTTCACTGTCCGCATCGAAGGCGACGAACCGGTGATGCTGTCGAACGGCAACCCGATGGGCCAGGGCGAAGGCTGGGCCGAATGGCACGACCCCTGGCCGAAACCGGCCTATCTGTTTGCGCTGGTGGCGGGCGATCTGGTCAACTACCCCGGCGGCTTCACCACCAGGTCCGGCAAGGATGTCGAGCTGAACATCTGGGTCCGTCCCGGTGACGAGGGCAAATGCGCCTTTGGCATGGAGGCGCTGAAGAAGTCGATGAAATGGGACGAGGACGTCTACGGGCTTGAGTACGACCTCGACCTGTTCAACATCGTCGCCGTGGACGACTTCAACATGGGCGCGATGGAGAACAAGGGGCTGAACATTTTCAATTCCTCCTGCGTTCTGGCCTCGCCCGAAACCTCGACCGACGCCAATTTCGAGCGCATCGAGGCAATCATCGCCCATGAGTATTTCCACAATTGGACCGGCAACCGGATCACCTGCCGCGACTGGTTCCAGCTCTGCCTCAAGGAGGGGCTGACCGTCTTCCGCGACGCCCAGTTCACCGCCGACATGCGCTCGGAACCGGTCAAGCGGATCGAGGATGTGATCACCCTGCGCGCCCGCCAGTTCCCCGAGGATGGCGGCCCCCTCGCGCATCCGCCGCGGCCAGAACAATTCCAGGAAATCAACAACTTTTACACCGCCACCGTCTACGAAAAAGGCGCCGAGGTGATCGGCATGCTGAAGCGGCTGGTGGGGGATGACAACTACTACAAGGCGCTGAGACTCTATTTCGAGCGCCATGACGGCCAGGCCTGCACCATCGAAGACTGGCTGAAAGTGTTCGAAGACGCCACTGGGCGCGACCTGCAGCAATTCAAGCTGTGGTACAGCCAGGCCGGCACGCCGCGGGTGAAGGTGTCCGAAGACTTCGCGGACGGCACCTACACACTGACGTTTGAGCAATCGACGCCCCCGACGCCCGGCCAGCCGGACAAGGCGCCGCGGGTGATCCCGATGGCGGTGGGCCTGCTGTCCCCCAACGGCAGCGAAGTGCGCGCGACCGAGGTGCTGGAGCTGACCGGGGCAAAACAAAGCTTCACCTTTGGCGGCCTCGCCTCGAAACCCGTGCCGTCGATCCTGCGCGAATTCTCCGCCCCGGTGATTCTGGAACGTGAAACCACAAACGCCGAACGCGCCTTCCTGCTGGCGCATGACACCGACCCCTTCAACCGCTGGGAAGCAGGCAACGCGCTGGCCAAGGAATCCCGCGTGGCAATGGTTCTGGATGGCGCCGCCCCGGATGCGGCCTATCTCGATGCGCTGGAAAAGCTGGTGCGTGACGACGATCAGGATCCGGCCTTCCGCGCCCTGGTGCTGACCCCGCCCAGCCAGGCCGACATCGCCCAGACCTTGCATGAACGCGGCTTCACACCCGATCCGCAGAAAATTTACGACGCGGCAGAGACCTTTACCCAGACCCTGGCGCAGCAGCTGGAAACCAGCCTGCCCCGGCTGTATGCTGCCACAACGGTGGACGGCGCCTATGCCCCGGATGCAAAAGGTGCCGGCAAGCGCGCCCTGAATGGCCGCATCCTGTCGCTGCTCACCCGTCTGGACGGAGGCGAACAGGCCGTGCGCCAATACGCAGCTGCGGACAACATGACCCAGCAATACGCCGCCCTCGCCGCGTTGATGAAAGCCGAAAAGGGGGATTCCCAATCACAGGCATTCTTTGACCAGTGGCAAGACGACCGGCTGGTGATGGACAAATGGTTTGCCCTGCAGATCGCCTGCTCCGCGCCACAGAAAACCGCAGCCACCGCGGCCGCCCTGACCAAACACGCTTTGTTCGACATGAAGAACCCCAACCGTTTCCGCGCAGTTTTTGGCGCATTGGCGGGCAACCACGCGGGCTTCCATCATGCAAGCGGCGAGGCCTATGCCCTGCTGGCAGACAACCTGATTGCATTGGACAAGCTGAACCCGCAGACCACCGCCCGTATGTGCGCCGCCTTCCAGACATGGAAACGCTATGGTACGGACCGGAAAGCGCTGCTCCGTGCCCAGATGAGCCGCATTGCCGGCGCGCCGGGCCTCAGCCGGGACACCAATGAGATGATCACCCGGATCCTGGATGCCTGAAACACCCTCTCCGGCGGCGGGCTACAGCTTCTCCCGCCGGGGCCGCTCTCTGGCTGCGATGCTGGCAACTGGCGCCTGGCTGGCGGTACTGCTACTGTCGTGGCTGTTGCTGGATGCGGCCGTTTTGCTGGTGATCCTGCTGGCCCTGCCGGTTCTCCCCGCGCTTCTGGATCTGATCCGCAATCCCCTGTCAGGCCTCATGTTTTCGGGAAACCAAATCGAATGGTTCACCGGAGGCCTGACCGGCAAAGCCGAACTTGGGGAGATCGACCGTGTACGTTTTGACACCCGCTGGGATTTCTCAGTCCGCGCCACATTGATCCTGCGCAGCGGCAAGCGCATCCGCCTGCCGCAGGAGGCCACCCCGCCGCACGCCGAAGCAGACGCCGCATTCCAAGCCCGCGGCATCAAAACCGAACGTCATCATTTCGCTGCGTTCTGACGGCCCGGCCTGTAAATTTGCACATCAGCCGGCGCGCGTGTCGCTGCCCCCCGCGAATGTTCCCATTTAGGCGTGAACTTTCCCAGTGCCGCCATCTTTGCGCCCCAATGTCTGACGACATTGTGAGAAACGACAAGCTGCCACTCACCAGGAAGCGCAAATGCTCACAACCTCTCGACAGGCACGGGATCTTCTGTCCCGAATTTCAGGTCTGGTTTCCGACCGTGCCAAGCCTGCCGCCATTCCTGTTCCTGTTCCTGTCCCTGCTCCGCACCCAGCCCCGGCAGCGGAACTTCCGGACCGCCGCCTGGAAGACAGCCTGTCCATCCCGGTCTGCAGCGCAAGGGGTGATCCGGAGTGCATCCAGGCCCAGGACAGCGGCCAGTTTCTGGCCCGGCAAGAGCGCTGGGACGAACTGTCCCGGCAAATCCGTGACGCGGATCAAACCCGCGCCGCCGCCCGCTGCGGTCTGCCGCTGGCTGACCTCGTCGCCTATGGCGCCCGGGCTGATGTTGTGAACGCAACCGAACATGCTTTGGCGGAGGACCAGGATGCCTGCAGCCGCTCATTGATCCGCGGCCTGATGGCGTTTGAGGCGCTGCGGGCCGAGAACCGCCAAGATCCCTATCTGACGGCCCTGGTTGCCCTTGCCCATATCGACATCGGCTGGGCCTGGCGCGGGACCGGTGGTCAAACCGTGGCATCGCAGCCGAACCAGCGCCGCTGCGCCGCCCATTTCGACCGTGCCGCGGCCTTGCTGGATCCAATTGAAAAAGGCTGCCGGGACAGCCCGTTTCTGAAAGCCGCACGCTGTGCGCTGTTTGCCGGCCGCAACGCCGGGACGCTGCGGGTGGCGGACGAATTCGGCGCGCTGATTGATCTTGCTCCCGGCAACCACCGCCACATGCGCACACTCGGCGCCCATATGCTGCCACACCGGTCCGGCTCCTATGCGGCCCTCGAACTGGAGGCCCGCCGCACCGCGTCCCGCACCGCTGAAACCTGGGGGGCTGGCGGCTACACCTGGGTCTATTTCGACGCCATTTCCATTGACGATCAGGCCTGCGCCCGTGTTGACACCCGGCTCTTCCTCGACGGGCTGAAGGACATCGTCAATGCCAACCCCTCGCAGGAGATGGTCAACCTGCTGGCCGCCTATTGCACGGTTTCCCTGCGCAGGGGCCTGGGCCAGAATTTGCAGGCCGACGTGCCGCGGCTGAAGATTGCCGGGGCCGCAACCTGGCTGATCCGCGATCACCTGACGGAACTGCATCCGCTGGTCTGGGCTCATGCTGCCGAGGGATTTGACAACAGTGACCGCATCCGTTCCGTCAGCCGCTTGGCTGACCGCGGTCATGACGGCGCGCTTGCCGCCATAGCCGGGCAATTCCGCGGAGAGATCGAAGGCGGGCAGAAAGTCGCCTTTACCAACCACGGCCTGCAATTCAGCCCGGCATAGCCGGCCGGTTCTCATGAAAAACGGGGCCAAGGCCCCGCTTTGCTACTTCTTTTTAAAGGCATCCATCAGCGCCGCACCCAGCGCGCCTGTGCCCTGCTCCTTGCCTTGGCTCCCCTTGGGGCTGGCAGACGTTTTTCCTTTTCCGCCTGCAGGCTTGCCGCCCCGCCGTGGTCCTGCACCCTTGGCCGGGCCGCGCGCATTCCGGTCTTCCTTGGCCGACGCACCGCCATCTTTGCGCATGGTCAGGCCGATCCGTTTGCGCGTCACGTCCACTTCTGTGACCGTCACCTTGACCACCTGCCCGGTCTTCACAACCTCATGCGGATCCTTCACAAACCGGTCTGCCAGCTGGCTGACATGCACCAGCCCGTCCTGATGCACGCCAATATCCACAAAGGCGCCAAAGGCTGCCACATTCGTTACCGTGCCTTCCAGCACCATGCCCGGCTTCAGGTCAGTGATCTGCTCCACCCCGTCTTTGAAGGATGCCGTCACAAATGAAGGGCGCGGGTCGCGGCCCGGCTTTTCCAGCTCCTGCAAAATATCCCGGACAGTGGGCAGGCCGAATTTGTCGCTGACAAAATCTTCAGCCCGCAAACCTTTCAAAGCGGTTTCATCGCCCATGATCTGCCGGATGTCGCGCCCGCAGGCCGCAACCACCTTGCGCGCCACATCATAGGCCTCGGGGTGGACCGAGGACGCATCAAGCGGCTCCTTGCCATCCCGGATGCGCAGGAAACCGGCACATTGCTCAAACGCCTTGGGGCCCAGCCGCGCGACCTTCAGCAACTCCTTGCGGGTCATGAACGCCCCGTTCAGGTCGCGGTGTGCGACAATCGCCTCCGCCAAGCCGGGGCCAAGCCCCGAGACATGCGCCAGAAGCGGTGCCGAGGCCATATTCAGATCCAACCCCACACCGTTCACCGCATCCTCGATCACCGCTTCCAGCGATTTCGACAGCTTGTGCTGATCGACATCATGCTGGTACTGGCCCACGCCGATGCTCTTGGGCTCGATCTTCACCAGTTCCGCCAGCGGATCCTGCAGGCGCCGGGCAATCGACACCGCGCCGCGCAAGGACACATCCAGATCCGGAAACTCCCGCGCCGCCAGCTCGGATGCGGAATAGACCGAGGCACCGGCCTCGCTCACCACCACTTTGGTCGGCGCCTTCACCTTGGCAGGCAGATGGTTCAGCACTTCCGCCACCATCCGTTCGGTCTCGCGGCTGGCAGTGCCGTTGCCGATGGCAATCAGCTCGACGCCGTGTTCGGCGATCAGCTTGACGATCGACACCTGCGCGCCGCGCAGGTCGTTCTTCGGCTGAAACGGATACAACGTCTCTGTCGCCACCAGTTTCCCGGTTGCATCAACCACCGCCGCCTTGACGCCGGTGCGGATGCCCGGGTCCAGCCCGAGGGTCGGCCGCGCACCGGCTGGCGCCGCAAACAGCAGGTCTTTCAGGTTTCGCGCAAACACCTGAATCGCATCCTCCTGTGCCCGGGCGCGCAGATCGCCCATCAGTTCCAGCATCATCGACAGGCTCAGCTTCACCCGCCAGCACCAGCCCGCCACCTTGCGCAGCCAGATATCCCCTGGACCGTTGCCGCCCGCGCCCAATTCCGCGGCCACCATCGCCTCGGCCCGTGCCACACCCTCTTCCGGTTCCGGCCCGGCATCCAGCGTCAGCACGCCTTCGTTAGATCCGCGCAGCATCGCCAGTGCCCGGTGCGACGGCACATCGGCCCAGCGCTCAGTATGTGCGAAATAGTCGGAGAATTTGGCGCCTTCCTGCTCCTTGCCCTCGATAACCTTGGCGGTCAGCACCGCCTCCCGCTGCAGGAATTCCCGCAGCCGCCCCAGCAAATGCGCATTCTCTGTCAGACGTTCGGTCAGAATATCCCGTGCCCCGTTCAACGCGTCTTTCACCGTCGCCACCGTCTCGGTGATGTAACCTTCGGCCAGTTTCTCCGGATCTGCATTCCGATCCGCCAAAATGGCGTCTGCCAAAGGCTCCAGCCCGTTTTCGCGGGCAATCATCGCCTTGGTGCGCCGCTTCGGCTTGTAGGGCAGATAGATATCCTCCAGCTGCGCCTTGGTTTCAGCCTTGGTGATCGAGGCCGCGAGATCGTCAGTCAGCTTGTCCTGCCCGCGGATCGACTCGAGGATCGCCGCCCGCCGTTTCTCCAGCTCGCGCAGATACTCCAGCCGTTCTGCCAGGGTGCGCAGCTGGGTATCGTCCAGCCCGCCCGTCGCCTCCTTGCGGTAGCGCGCGACAAAGGGCACTGTCGCCCCCTCGTCCAGCAGCGCAACGGCGGCGTTCACCTGTTTCGCGGCAGCGCCGATCTCTGTGGCGATGGTCTGGCTGATGCGGGCGGATGTGTCCAAGGCGGCCTCCTGTTGAACTGCTCGGGCTGCCAGTTCTAGCTCCGCGCAGGCGTATCGCCAAGGGGCTGAATCAGTCTCGAGCAAGCCATCGCAAAGGGCAGCGCCCGCCCTTGGGCGGAAGGAAAGCACCCGCGCATGGGGCGGACTGGCGCTGCCCGGGCTTACAGCCCGAGCAATTAAGGACGTATCCGCGCCTCCCAGCGCATTCTCGGCCACCAGCCCCTTGCCCCTTGCTCCGCACACGCCTAGAACCCTTGCCAACCAAGGACATTCGGATACGGCGGAAAACCATGCTCGACCTGACATATGAACTCCCCAAGCCCAAGGTGATCGCGGGCGCCAAGCATGACTGGGAACTGGTCATCGGCATGGAGGTGCATGCCCAGGTCAGCTCCAAAGCCAAGCTGTTCTCCGGCGCCTCCACCAAATTCGGCGCCGAGCCGAACTCCAATGTGGCCTTTGTGGACGCGGCAATGCCCGGCATGCTGCCGGTGATCAACGAATACTGCATTGAACAGGCGGTGCGCACCGGCCTTGGACTCAAGGCGGATATCAACCTGTGGTCCGCCTTTGACCGCAAGAACTATTTCTACCCCGACCTGCCGCAAGGCTACCAGATTTCCCAGCTCTACCACCCCATCGTGGGCGAAGGCGAAGTGCTGGTGGAGCTGGGCGACGGCACCGCGCGCAACGTGCGGGTTGAGCGCATCCACATGGAGCAGGACGCGGGCAAATCGATCCACGACATGGACCCCAACATGTCATTCGTGGACCTGAACCGCACCGGTGTCTGCCTGATGGAGATCGTCTCCCGCCCCGACATCCGCGGGCCGGAGGAAGCCGCCGCCTACATCGCCAAACTGCGCCAGATCATGCAATATCTGGGCACCTGCGACGGCAACATGCAGAACGGCAATCTGCGGGCCGACGTCAACGTCTCGGTCTGCCTGCCCGGCCAGTATGAAAAGTACCAGGAGACCCAGGACTTCTCGCACCTCGGAACCCGTTGCGAGATCAAGAACATGAACTCGATGCGCTTCATCCAGCAGGCCATCGAGGTCGAAGCGCGCCGCCAGATCGCCATCATCGAAGCAGGCGGCAAGATCGACCAGGAAACCCGGCTTTATGATCCGGACAAGGGCGAAACCCGTTCCATGCGCTCCAAGGAAGAGGCGCATGACTACCGCTATTTCCCCGACCCCGACCTGCTGCCGCTGGAAATCGAACAGGCTTGGGTGGATGACATCGCCGCCAATCTGCCGGAACTGCCGGACGAGAAAAAGGCGCGGTTCATCAAGGACTTCGGCCTTAGCGATTATGACGCCTCGGTGCTGACCGCCGAGGTGGAAGCGGCCGCCTACTTTGAAGAAACCGCCAAGGGCCGCAATGGCAAGCTGGCCGCCAACTGGGTGATCAACGAGCTGTTCGGCCGCCTCAAGAAAGAAGACCATGCCATTACCGACTCGCCGGTTTCCCCGGCGCAGCTGGGCGGGATCATCGATCTGATTTCCTCAGACGCAATCTCTGGCAAGATCGCCAAGGACCTGTTCGAGATCGTCTATACCGAAGGCGGCGACCCGGCGCAGATCGTCGAGGAGCGCGGCATGAAGCAGGTGACGGATACCGGCGCCATCGAGACCGCCCTGGACGAGATCATCGCTGCCAACCCGGCGCAGGTCGAAAAGGCCAAGGTGAACCCGAAACTGGCGGGCTGGTTCGTCGGCCAGGTGATGAAGGCCACCGGCGGCAAGGCCAACCCCAAGGCGGTGAACGAGCTGGTTGCCAAGAAACTGGGCGACTGATCCCTGCCGGAACCCTATCTTAAGAAGGCGCCCCTGCGGCGCCTTTTTTGTGCTCCATGACGAGGGCTAAACAGCACGCGCTGCGCGCCAGTGCCCGGTCCATCACACAAGGCTGCATACCTCACGCTTGCCAAATCAACGCCATTCGAACCCCCGAAGCAGTTGCAAATCCGGCGAAATGCTAAAATTGACAGCTCCGGTGCCACCTGCCGCTTTCTGTTCTGAATGGCCCCCATTTCCCGATACATACAAATCAAAAGACCTGCCTGAACCACCGGAATAGCTTCTGAAGCCTGTGCAGGTGCTGCTACAAGGCTTCATGCCGCGCCGCTAATGCCTTCCTGTTTTTGAGGTTTGGCAGGCCGTTCCTGCTCCTCAACCCAATTACCCGTCTTGGCCCGCTCCAAATTGCTTGGTACAAGCCGTCAAGCTGGAAGAGAAAAGCCAATGCACCCCTACGAATACAAAGTTATCCCCGCCCCCGCCAAGGGCACCAAGGCGAAGGGTGTAAAGACCCCGGAGGCACGCTTTGCCAATTCGGTCGAGATCCTGCTGAACGAAATGGCGGCTGACGGCTGGGAATTCCAGCGCGCCGAACTGCTGCCCAGCGAGGAACGCTCCGGGCTTACCGGTTCGACCACCAACTGGCGCAACGTGATGGTGTTCCGCCGCGCCACTGCCGCGGAGCAGGCAGCGGAAACACCGCCCCCAGGCCGCAGAGAACCCGCTGCGCCTTCGGTCGCATTCCACCGTTCCGAACCCCAAGCACCGCCGCTGACAGCCGCGGCCGGCGATCCGGAAGCGCCCCCGGAAGCAAGCCAGGTGCCCGGTGCCGGTGCCGCCAGGATGCAGTCAGATGACGGTGTTGAAGAGCTGAGCCCGGTTGCAGGCATGACCGCCGCGCTGAAAAAACGCGCCGAGCAGAAAGGCGATGGGGAGGGCTGATCCTCCCCTGCGCCCTTATCTCCCGATATCCAGCGCCAGTGCGTGAATGCGGGGCACGATACCACCCAGTGCCTTGTGCACGGCGCGGTGCTGCGCCACCCGGTTCATGCCCTGAAAGGCCTCTGCCCGGATCATCACCGCAAAGTGGCTCTCGCCCGATCCATCGTCGCCGGCATGGCCTGCGTGTTTGTGGCTTTCGTTCACCACCTCCAGTGCGCTGGGGGCAAATGCCGCCTGCAGCGCTGCCTCCATCTCTTGCTTCACGTTCATTTTCCGCTCATCCCATCTTTTTTCGACGCGCCCCCTTCAATCTGGCGCCCCTTAGACTAAACTGCTGCCTCCGAGTCGAACAGATGCGTCTAGAAGGTGCGCCCCCATGAGCAAGTCCGATCCCTTTGGCTTTGATATGTCTATCCGCTCAGCCAAGAAAAAGAACCCGCGTGGACGCCGGGCCGCCACTGGCGCGTCCGAAACCTCCGTTCGTGTCTGCGACAAGGACGGCTGCGAGGAAGCCGGCAAGTTCCGCGCCCCCAAGGCGCCGGATGTGCTGGATGATTTCTACTGGTTCTGCCAGGAGCACGTCCGCGAGTACAACAATGGATGGAATTTCTTTGAAGGCACCACCGAGGCTGAGCTGAACGCGCAGCGGTCCAAAGACAAGGTCTGGGAGCGCGAAACCAAGCCGATGAGCGACCCCGAAGCCCGCGCCTGGGCGCGGCTGGGCATCGAGGATCCGCATCAGGTACTGGGTGGAAACGCCACGCAGAACCCCGGCCGCGCCGCCAAGGCAGGCCGCCGCCTGCCCCCCACCGAGCGCCGCGCGGTCGAGATTCTGGAGGCCAAGGACGATTGGACCAAGGCTGATATCCGCAAGGCTTATAAGAAGCTGATCAAGGTGCTGCACCCGGATATCAACGGCGGCGACCGCAGCCAGGAAGAGCAGCTGCAAGAGGTCATGTGGGCCTGGGACCAGATCAAAGACAGCAAAAGCTTCAAATAAGCGGCCGGAATACCGATGCGCGAAGGGCGGCCAGGGGCCGCTCTTTTTTTGCCGGCCTGCGGGGGGCTTGGTCCCCAAAGCATTTCCGCCAGGGCAAGAGGCACAACAGCCATAAGGCAAACCAGTCCGCAGCCAGAGGTTTCCGCCAGCAATGCGGCTGTCTCCACTCCTGCGCTTTCCCGCCTGCTGCCCCAATATCGGCCCGTCCGTTATGGGCGGTCTTTTGCCGAAACTTTAAAATAGACTCTTTATTTCTTTGACGTGTGCCGCCATGACCGGTTACCCAAAGAGGAGCCGGCCGCAGCCTTCCCCCCAATGCTCATCAAGAGCCGGCAAAACGCGCCCCCCGCTGCCCGGCTGGGGGCGCTGTGCATAGGATCGGGCGCTGCCCGCCTTTCCCGACCGTCCTGTCCAGATCCAGAACAATCGCAACCTCAGCCGGTTTGCGGCGCTACTTTCCCTTGCCCTTGCCCGCCAGATCAGGCACCAATCCCGCGAAATGACCCCTGACAGCAGGGAAGAGGGATAAGGATCGACTGCGATGACCGACGGCTTTGTGGATATGGATGCGAAACCGACCGAGACGATTTCGGTCCGCGATGTGTTCGGGATCGACACCGACATGACGGTCAAGAGTTTTGCCGAAGGCTCCGAGCGGGTGCCGGCGGTGGACCACACCTATAAGTTCGATCCGGAAACCACATTGGCCATCCTGGCAGGTTTCAGCCACAACCGCCGGGTGATGATCCAGGGCTACCACGGCACCGGCAAATCGACCCACATCGAACAGGTCGCCGCCCGGCTGAACTGGCCCTCGGTGCGGGTCAACCTCGACAGCCACATCTCGCGGATCGACCTGATCGGCAAGGACGCGATCAAGCTCCGCGACGGCAAGCAGGTCACCGAATTCCACGAAGGCATCCTGCCCTGGGCGCTGCGCAACCCGGTTGCGATCGTGTTTGACGAATATGACGCGGGCCGCGCCGACGTGATGTTTGTGATCCAGCGGGTTCTGGAGCATGACGGCAAGCTGACCCTCTTGGATCAGAACGAGATCATCACCCCGAACCCGTTCTTCCGCCTGTTTGCCACCGCCAACACCGTGGGTCTGGGCGACACCACCGGGCTGTATCACGGCACCCAGCAGATCAACCAGGCCCAGATGGACCGCTGGTCGCTGGTCTCGACCCTGAATTACCTGAGCCACGATGCCGAAAGCGCGATCGTGCTCAGCAAGGCGCCGCATTACAACACCGAGAAGGGCCGCAAGACCATCTCCCAGATGGTGACCGTTGCCGACCTGACCCGCACCGCCTTCATGAACGGCGACCTGTCCACCGTGATGTCGCCGCGGACGGTGATCAACTGGGCCCAGAACGCCGAGATTTTCCGCAACGTCGGCTATGCCTTCCGCCTGTCGTTCCTGAACAAATGCGACGAGCTGGAACGCCAGACCGTGGCCGAGTTCTACCAGCGCTGCTTTGACGAAGAACTGCCGGAAAGCGCGGCCAGCGTTTCGCTGGGCTAATCTGTGACGTGCCGCTCGGCCGTTAGGCCGGGCAGCGCCCGTCCCGCCCTCCGTCAAGCCGGAGGCGTGCTTTCAGCACGACGGGGCGGGCACTCCGCTTCCCTTCCCGCCGGGCCGGGCGCTGCCCTATCCGCAGCTGGCCACTGGACTTTCCCGAAAAGAGGGGGGATGCTCACAAGGGACTAGGTGCGACCATGAAAAAGCCGAACGACAACCCCGCCGATCCATTCAAGAAGGCCTTGGCCGAAGCCACCAAAGTTATGGCCAACGACCCGGACCTGTCGGTCAGTTATACTGTTGACCCCTCGGGGCTCTCGGGCGACTCGATGCGGCTGCCGCAGGTCTCCCGCCGGATGAGCCGCGAGGAGGTGCTGCTGGCCCGCGGCACCGCCGACGCGCTGGCGCTGCGCCACAAGTTCCACGACAACGCCACCCACGCCAAATATGTGCCGCAGGGCGAAATGGCCCGCGACCTCTATGAGGCGATGGAAACCGCCCGCTGCGAGGCGATGGGCGCGCGCCACATGCCCGGCACTGCCTCCAACATCGACGTGAAGATCCGTAACGAGTCGATCCGGCGCGGCTATGATCAGATGAAGTCCTCCTCCGAGGCGCCGCTGGCGGCGTCCGCAGGCTATCTGATCCGCCATCTGGCCACCGGGCGCCCGCTGCCCGAAGGGGCGTCGAACATCATGGAATTGTGGCGCGGTTTCATCGAATCCCAGGCCGGCGGCACACTGGAAGACCTGGACGAAAAGATCGCCGATCAGGCCGAGTTTGCCAAACTGGCGCGGCAGGTGATTTCCGACCTCGGCTACGGCGACCAGCTGGGCGACGACCCGGATGAACTGGACGACGACACCAATGACGATGCCGAAGACAACGCCGAAGAGCAGGACGATCCGGACAGCAGCGGCCAGGACGATTCCGAGGACGATCAGGCCGACGCCAGCCCCGAGCAGGCCCAGGAGCAGCAGCAGGACGAAAGCCAGGCCCAGGTCTCGATGGACGAGATGGCGGATGACGAGTTCGCCGAAGACACCGAAATGCCCGACGGCGAAGCGCCGCTGGAGCCGCCTGCCCCGCCGCCAGCTTCCGAGGCTGACCCGGACTACAAGGTGTTTCAGGACGCCCATGACGAGGAAATCGCCGCCGAGGATCTGGCCGAACCTGCTGAACTGGAACGCCTGCGCGCCTATCTTGATCAGCAGCTGGAACCGTTGAAAGGCGCGGTTTCCCGCCTTGCCAACAAGCTTCAGCGCCGCCTGCAGGCACAGCAGAACCGGTCGTGGGAGTTTGACCTGGAGGAAGGCACGCTGGACGCCGGCCGCCTGGCCCGCGTTGTCGCCAACCCGACCACCCCGCTCAGCTTTAAGCGCGAGAAGGACACTGAATTCCGCGACACCGTGGTGACGCTGCTGCTCGACAACTCCGGCTCGATGCGCGGCCGCCCGATCTCCATCGCGGCAATCTGCGCCGATGTTCTGGCCCGCACGCTGGAACGCTGCAATGTGAAGGTCGAAGTTCTTGGCTTCACCACCCGTGCGTGGAAAGGCGGCTTGGCCCGCGAGGCCTGGCTGAACGACGGACGCCCGCAGCAGCCCGGACGCCTCAATGATCTGCGCCACATCATCTACAAGGGCGCCGATGCGCCGATGCGCCGGACCCGTGCCAACCTGGGCCTGATGATGAAAGAGGGCCTGTTGAAGGAAAACATCGACGGCGAGGCGCTGGAATGGGCGCACCGGCGGATGATGGCCCGGCAGGAAGCCCGCAAGATCCTGATGGTGATTTCGGACGGGGCGCCAGTGGATGATTCGACGCTGTCGGTGAACCCGGCGAACTATCTGGAAAAACACCTGCGCGATGTGATTGCCATGGTGGAGAAGCGGAAACAGGTGGAACTTCTTGCAATCGGCATTGGCCATGATGTGACCCGGTACTACGAACGCGCGGTCACGATCACCGATGTGGAGCAGCTGGCCGGCGCGATGACCGAGCAGCTGGCGGCTCTGTTTGACAGCGACCCGCGCGCCCGCGCCCGGGTCATGGGCATCAAACGCGCCGGCTGACGTCAGCCCTCTCCCTTCAGCCAGGGGCGCCCTCCCGCGCCTTTGGCCTGCATCGAAGATGCCGGCCTCAGTCTTGGGCACAGCCGCGTGCTGACGCGCGCGGCGGCACCCTATGCCCTGAGACCGGGCGGGAGCTGCCGCCTCCCCCGTGCCGCTTGCCCCGCAGCAAACCCGCATCGTCAGGCTTGCCAGCGGCAAGGCGATTTGGGACAAGAAGGCGCGCGCAGCCGTGCCCATTCCTTTACGCCGCCACGGGCATCTGCCCCAAGCCGCTCCGCTCATTCTTCAGGAGAAACACCCATGTTCCAGACTTTCGACGTGACCGCCCGCCCGGAACAGGGCCCGCCCCGGCTGGCTGCCCTGCGCAAGGAACTGGCGGCAGAAGGCCTCGATGGCTTTCTGGTGCCGCGTTCCGACGCGCATCAGGGCGAATACGTGGCACCGCACGACGAACGGCTGGCCTGGCTCACCGGGTTCACCGGCTCGGCCGGCTTCTGTGCAGTACTGCAGGATATCGCCGGCGTGTTCATCGACGGCCGCTACCGCACTCAGGTGAAACGCCAGGTGGCAGCGGATTTCACCCCCGTGCCCTGGCCCGAGGTGCAGCTGGCGGACTGGCTGAAGGAACAGCTTCCCGATGGCGGCAAGATCGGGTTTGACCCCTGGCTTCATGCCGCGGGCCAGATCACCGCGCTGACCCAGGACCTGAAGGGCAGCGGCATCACCCTGGCACAATGCGGCAACCTGGTGGACCGGATCTGGCAGGATCAGCCCGCACCGCCGATGCAGCCGGTTTCCGCGCATCCCATTGAGTACGCGGGCGAAAGCGCCGCGGACAAATGCGCCCGCCTTGCCAAGAGTCTGCGGGATGCAGGCCAGGCGGCAGCCGTCATTACCCTGCCCGACAGCATCATGTGGCTGCTGAACATCCGCGGCAGCGATGTGGCGCGCAACCCGGTGGCGCATGGTTTTGCCATTCTCCACAGCGATGCCCGTGTCGACCTGTTCATGGCAGCGGCGAAGCTTGACCGCCTGGACGGCCACTTCGGCAGCTCTGTTTCCGTGCATGACCCCAAAGCCTTCCTCGACGCAACTGCAGCGCTGAACGGCTCAGTCGCCGCGGATTCCGGCACCCTGCCGCAGATCGTGGCGGACGCGCTAGGCGAACGGTTGGTGCCTGCAGGCGATCCCTGCGCCCTGCCCAAAGCCCGCAAAAACCCAGCCGAGATTGAGGGCAGTGCCGCCGCTCACTTGCGCGACGGCGCCGCAATTGCCGAAATGCTTGCCTGGCTCGACGTGCAGACCCCCGGCACGATCACCGAAATCGACGTGGTGAAGAAACTGGAAGCGCTGCGCCGCGAGGACCCCGCCCTGTGCGACATCAGCTTTGAAACCATCGCAGGCACCGGCGAAAACGGCGCCGTGATGCACTACCGGGTGACCGGGGAAACCAACACCACACTGCAGGACGGCCACCTGCTGGTACTGGACAGCGGCGGCCAGTATCTGGATGGCACCACCGACATCACCCGCACCATCGCCATCGGCACGCCGGGAGAGGAAGAGCGCGCTGCCTTTACCCGCGTGCTGCAGGGGATGATCGCCATGTCCCGCCTGCGCTGGCCCAAGGGGCTGGCGGGCCGCGACATCGAATGCATCGGGCGGATGCCGCTGTGGCTGGCAGGCCAGGATTTCAACCACGGCCTTGGCCATGGCGTCGGCGCATACCTCAGCGTGCATGAAGGCCCGCAGCGGCTGGCCCGCACCAGCCATGTGCCGTTTGAACCGGGTATGATCCTGTCGAACGAGCCCGGCTACTACCGCGAGGGCGCCTTTGGTATCCGGATCGAGAACCTTCTGGTGGTTGAACCGGCCCCGGCTCTTGACAGCAGCGATCCGGAGCGCGAGATGCTGTGCTGGCGCACACTCACCTTCGCCCCCTTAGACCGGCGGCTGGTGAACGCCTCCATGCTGACAGCCGACGAGACCTCCTGGATCGACAGCTATCACCAGGAGGTTCTGGCAAAGATCGGCCCGCAGCTCAGCCCTGCCGCACAGGTGTGGCTTGATGCCGCGACTGCCCCCTTGTGACAGCAGGCTGACACCCGGCTGTTACACAGACTGAACAGAAACAGACGACACGAACGAAGAGAATGGGAAAACACGCATGACCAATATCCGTATCCGCAAGGCCGAAGGCACCTGGGTCGTCCGCTCCGGCGGCGCTGTACTGGGAGAAAGTTCCAATGCTTTGGAACTGACGGAGGGCGATATGGATCCGGTCATCTATTTCCCGCGTGAAGACATCGCCATGGCCTTCCTCGACCGGACCAGCAAATCGACCCATTGCCCGCACAAGGGCGAGGCCAGCTACTTCTCGATCGCCAACAAGTCCTCGGTCACCGAAAACGCGGCCTGGAGCTATGAGCACCCGGCTGAAGCGGCGTCCAAAATCAAAGGCTGCCTGGCATTCGTGCTGAGCGACTCTGTCAAAGTCGAACAAGTCTGAACCTGTTGTCCGGGTTGCGGGGCGGCACCATATCCCGCGCCGCAACCGGGCATCAGGAACAAGTTTTACCGGAAGTAAAAAACGGCCGGCGCCAAGGCACCGGTGTAGCGCATTTGCGATGCAGCAGCTTCCACCGCCTGATACCCGGTGAAGCATTAACGGCCCGGCTCCGCAACTGGGGCCGGCGCAGCTATTTTTTCACAAAGGCCGAAGTTCAGGTCAAAATCGCGCGGCTGAGGTTCCGCCTGGCTTCCTCCAGCGCATCACCTGCACCAAGAATGCCTGTTTCGCGGGCGCATTGGATCGCATAGTTGATCGCTGCTTCCAGCGCTGCCCGTTCATTTGCCTGTTCGTCCGCCTTGTTGTTCGCGCCAGCCTCTTGCGGGCCGGTTTCGAAATTGCACATGTTTTCCTACCGTATGAGTAAGCCTAGCAATAATCCGCTTACAGTGTTGGGTCAGGCGCCGTTTCAGAGCAATAAAATTTTTAACTTAACCTTTACGTGTCACCGATTTCGCACAGATTCCGGCATGAATGCGCAATTTTTCCCGTAACAGCGGGGGGATGCACCGGTCGGGCCGCGGCGATCAGATACCCGATTGCCCGGTTCCGCCTATCTGTGCTCCTCCGCTGCGGTAGCAGCCAAGGCACGGTTGTAAGCCTTCAGCGCATCCACATGATACAGTGCGCCGATGATTTCCTCTGTTCCGCCCTCTTCCATCATTACTGGCAAAAAGGCCGCTTCTGCCCGGTCGAACACCGGCATCGCCGCCTCCAGTGACGCAGAAGCACGGATGCACAGTCCCTCCTCAACCAGCGTTTGACAGTCCTCCAGCGACGCACAGCGGCTGTCGCCCATCGGACGCATCACCGCACCGGCGCGGATCAGCGCCAGCAAATAGGCCTGCGGCCCCGCCGCGCAGTGAATGTTCCGGCTCTCCAGCTGGGTCAGGAAAAACGACCGGTGCACCAGCCGCGACGCCAGTGCGGTTGACATCGACACCGAAACCATCACCGCCAGGCCGATCTGCCAGTCGCCGGTCAGCTCGAAAACAATCAGTGTGGTGGAAATCGGCGCTCCCAGTACCGCGGCAGCCACCGCCCCCATGCCGGCAAAGGCATAAAGCGTGTGGGTGCCGGACACATCCGGCAGCACTGCAGTGGCGATCAGGCCAAAGGCCAGCCCGGTCAGCGCCCCGATCATCAGCGAAGGCGAAAACACCCCGCCGCCCATGCGGCCGCCCATGGTGATCGCCACCGCGGCTGTCTTGACCACGGTAAAGACCACCGCCTGGCCCAGCAGCAGCCCGCCGGTCAGCGCCAGCACAGTGGTCTCATAGCCAACACCGATGATGTGCGGGTACCAGACCGCGATGCCCCCAAGGATGGCTCCCGACACCGCCGGGCGCAGCCAGCGCGGCACGCTCAGCCGCTCCTGCACGTTTGTGCCGACCTTCTCGGCAAAGAAAATCGCCCGCATCAGGACCACCGCCACCATCCCGCAGATCAGCCCCAGGATCAGGAAGGCAGGCAGTTCGACGTAGAATTGCAGCGCGCCTGGTGTGACCAGCGTGAATTCAGTGACATCGCCGTATTCCAGCCGGTTGATCACCGTGCCCGCCACCGAGGCAACAACGATCGGCGCAAAGGCATTGATCGAGAAGTGCCGCAGCACCACCTCCATCGCAAACAGCGCCCCGGCGATCGGGGCGTTGAAGCTGGCCGAGACCGCCGCCGCCACCGCGCAGCCCAAAAGGTCGCGCCCGGTGATGCCGTCGGCGTTGATCCGGTTGCTGACCCAGGTGGCGATCACCCCGGCCATATGCACAACCGGCCCCTCGCGGCCCGACGAGCCGCCGGTCGACAGGGTAATCAGCGAGGCCAGCGCCGAAGCGGCGCCTGCGCGCATCTCGACGCGCCCGTCATGCAGTGCTGCGCCCTCGATCACATCGGCCACCGCCCGCACACGCCCGTCCGGGGTGAACCGGTCCAGGATAAGGCCAACCACCAGCCCGCCGCCCGCGGCAATGGCGACCAGCATGTACCACGGCAGCCCCTGCGCAAAAGAATGCAGGTAATCGACGTCCGGCGCGCCATAGATCCAGGCCTGCAGGGCCGAGATGCCCTTGCGGAAAAACAGCGCCGCAAAACCGGCGGCGATGCCGATCAGCAATGCAATCAGCCAGAACTGGAACTGGCTGGGACCGCGATTGCGCAGCACCCGCCAGATGCCCTTGAGGCCAGCCAGCCACTGCAGGAAAACTGCGGAAATCGATGAACGGATTTCTTGCACCATAATCTGTCAACGGGTCTTTTCGTTTTAATAGCCTACACATGGCACAGGCCGGGTAAAGACCCCTCACCCGCAACAGGGGGCCGCCGCGGTGGTCCGGCTGGCTACCCGGCCAGCAGTGCGCGGGCGGCAGCGCGGGCCTCTTCGGTGATGGTATCACCCGACACCATGCGGGCAAGCTCATCTACCCGCTCAGCCTCGGCCAGCGGCACCACCTGCGACAATGTCATGCCGTCCACCACCTGTTTGCGCACCTGCCAGTGATGGCCGCCAAGGGCTGCCACCTGCGGCGAATGGGTCACCACCAGCACCTGTCCGCTGCTGGCAAGGCTGCGCAGGCGGCGGCCCACGGCATCCGCCGTCGCACCGCCGACACCACGGTCGATCTCATCAAAAATCAAGGTTTTGCTAGCATCCTCGCCGCGCAGGCAGACCTTCAGCGCCAGCAAAAACCGGCTGAGTTCGCCGCCCGAGGCGATCTTGTTCAAGGCCCCTGCCGGAGCGCCCGGATTGGTCGCCACGGTAAACGCCACCGCGTCGATCCCTTCAGGCCCCGGCGCGCAGCTGGAAATGCGGGTTTCAAACACCGCCCGTTCCATCTTCAGCGGCGCCAGTTCCGCCATCACGGCCTGATCCAGCGCAACAGCACTTTCGCGGCGGGCTGCACTCAGCTGTTCCGCGGCCTGCGCATAGGCGGCCTCGGCGGCCTTCAAGGCGGCTTCCTGATCGGCCAGGTCCTGATCGCCTGCATCCAGCGCCGCCAGCTTACCGCGCAGGGTATCCGCATAGCCCGCCAGTTCATCGGCCTGCACATCGTGTTTGCGTGCCAGCCCGCGGATGGCAAAAAGCCGTTCCTCACAGTCTTCCAGCTCGCCCGGATTGAACTCCAGATAACCCAGCACCCGGTCGACCCCGTCCTGCGCATCGCCCAGTTCGATCATCGCACGGCTGAGGGCGGCCAATGGCTCCTCCAGCCCGGTGCCGCTTTCCTGGCCTGCAACACCCTCCAGCCAGCGCTGCGCTTCGCCCATGGCGGCCTCGGCGCCTTCGCTTAGCAGCGCATGGGCGCGGGTGATGTCGCCGCGGATGCGCTCGGCCGCCTGCATCTGACGGCGGCGGGTATCCAGCGCCTCGTCCTCGCCCGGTTGCGGCTCCAGCTTATCCAGTTCGCCCACCGCATGGCGCAGGAACTCCTCCTCGGCCCGCACCGCGTCCAGGGCGGCGCGTGTGGCCTCAACGGTCTTGCGCGCCTTGGCCGCCCCGGCCCAAGCCGCCCGCACCGAGGCCAGCAGCCCCTGCACATTGGCATACTGGTCCAGCAGCGCCATATGCCCGCGCGGGTTCAAAAGCCCGCGGTCATCATGCTGGCCGTGCAATTCCACCAGGGTTTCAGACAAGGCCCGCAGCACCTCGCCCGAGCAGCGCCGGTCGTTGACCCAGGCGGTCTTGCGCCCCTCAGCCGTATTTACCCGGCGCAGGATCAGCGTCTCCCCCCCGGGCAGGCCCGCCTCCTCCAGAATGGCATGCGCCGGATGGCCCTCGGCCAGATCGAACTCAGCCAGCACTTCGCCCTGCGCTGCGCCCTGGCGCACCAGTTCGGCCCGCCCGCGCCAGCCCAGCACAAACCCCAGACTGTCGAGCAAAATGGATTTCCCCGCCCCGGTCTCGCCGGTCAGCACATTGAGGCCGGGCTGAAAATTCAGCTCCAGATGATCAATGATCAGGATATCCCGGATATCAAGCGCGCGCAGCATAGCCCCGCCTCCGTGCAGCAGCGGCCGTTACAGCCACTGCCCTTTCACCGTCTGACGATAGATCTGGCTCAGCCAGTTGTTGCCCCGGTCCCGCAGTTTAAGCCCGTTCGAGGTCAGCAGCTTGTAACTGCTGTCGTACCATTCGGTGGACTGGAAGTTATGGCCCAGGATGGCACCCGCCGTCTGCGCCTCGTCGGTCAGCCCCAGCGACAGATAGGCCTCGACCAGCCGGTGCAGCGCCTCGGCTGTGTGGCTGGTGGTCTGGAAGTCCTCGACCACCACCCGGAAGCGGTTGATCGCAGATGTATAATGACCCCGGCGCAGATAATAGCGGCCGATCTCCATTTCCTTACCTGCCAGATGGTCAAACGCCAGGTCGAATTTCAGGATCGCCGAAGTGGCATATTCGCTCTCGGGATAAACCTCGATCACCGTGCGCAGCGCCTGCAGCGCCTGAAAGGTCAGCCCCTGGTCGCGGCCGACCTCGTCGATCTGGTCGTAATAGCTGAGTGCCAGAAGATACTGGGCATAGGCGGCATCTTCATCAGCCGGGTAGAAATCGATGAACCGCTGCGCGGCGGCGCGGCTGTTCTCGTAATCCTTGGTGCTGTGAAAGGCAAAGGCCTGCATGATCACCGCTTGTTTGGCCCATTCGGAATAGGGGTACAGGCGCTCGATCTCGGCAAAGTAATAGGCGGCGTCCTTGGGCTGTCTCTGGGCCAGCTCGAATTCACCGCGCTCATAGATCTGCTCGGGTGAGAAAGCCTCCAGAGACTCGCCCCGCTTGACCGCGCCGCCGTCTCCGCCGCAGCCCGCAAGGGCCGCCATCAGAAGGACCGCGCCGAGGGTTTTGGCTCCCGCCCTGATGCCGTTCATAGTGCCTAACCTCACCGTCTTTGACTTACGGGTGTCCGCCCCGGTTATGCCGTCTCTAGCACATCCAAATGGCGTGCAAAACGCCTTTCGCCAATTCCCCGTTCACATGGCAGAGAAAGCGGGCAATGGTCAAGTGCGCCCTGCTGGTCCTGCGCCCGCCTGCCTGCCGATCCTGGAAAGGAAAAGACCCGGGACACGCGCGTCCCGGGCCAGTTTGCCGCTCGTTCCTGGTTTTCTGCCCTATGCCACGCACCGCTGTTCTGCCGGGATTTCCGACCAGATCAGACCTTGCCCTGGCAGCCGCGCGGACATCGCTGCATCGCAGGCAACGGCCCGGACCGCGCCCGGCTCCGCAAACAAGGCACGCAGCAAGGTGTTGGTCAGCGCATGCCCCGCACGCTCGCCAACATACCGCCCCAAGATCGGCCCCCCGGCCAGCGCCAGATCCCCCAGGGCATCCAGCATCTTGTGGCGCACAGGCTCATCCGAATGGCGCAGACCCGCGCCGCTCACAACCCGTTCTCCGTCAAACACAACGGCGTTTTCGCCCGGCACTCCGCCCAGAGCGAGGCCATTGGCCTGCATCGCTTCCACGTCTGCCTGACGGCAGAAGGTGCGGCTGTCGCACAGCTCGCGTGCAAAGCTGCCGTTGCGCATATCCAGAACCTTGCTCTGGCGGCCGATGGCGGCCTCGGCAAAGTCGATATGGAATTCAATGGTCAGCCGGTCGCTGGGCAGCAGGGTGGCGCGGGCGCCGTCCTTCTCCACGGTCACCGGCTTCAGCACCTCATAGGCTGTGGCAGGCACGCCCAGCCGGTGCACGCCGTACTGCATGATGCCGCGCACAAACGGTGCCGAGGAGCCGTCAACGATCGGCACTTCCGGCCCGTCGATTTCGATCAGCGCATTGTGCACGCCGCAACCGGCCAAGGCCGCCATGATGTGTTCCACGGTGGACACGCTGACGCCGGAGGTATTGACCAGACGGGTGCACAGCGGGCTGCGCTCGACCAGATCCCAGCGCGCCGGAATCCGGGTGTTGCCCAATGCAATATCGGTACGTTTGAAGACAATGCCATGCCCCGCCGGAGCCGGGATCAGAACCATGCGTGCAGGCTGGCCGGAATGCAGGCCGGGCCCTTCAAATGCCACCGATGCTTTGAGCGTATTCTGCACTTTGCGCCTCATTCCACTGTTTCCGGCCTCATCCGACCGTGTTGCGACAGAGAGTTAAGGTTTTGCAAAAAAACCTACAACTCAATCTTTGTAACGGTTTGAAACATGGCTGTAACAGATAAGCAAAACACCGCTCAAAACCACTTAAACATCTGCATTTAAAACGTAAAAAGCCGCCCGAAGGCGGCTTTTATAACCAGTTTTGTGATCCGTCAGTTGGCCTGGCGGCGCAGGAAAGCGGGGATTTCGATGCGTTCCTGGTCAAGATCAGGCTGCTGTGCCTGAACCGGCTGCGGCTGGGCTGCGGCGGCCGGGGCCTGCATGGCCGGCTGCTGGCGCACCGCCTGCGGCTGCGGCTTGCCCGCCGGAGCCTCGGTTGTGCCGGTCATCCGGTGGATCAGCGAATTCAGGCCAAAGCGGCGCTGCCCGTCGGGCTGCTGCTGCGCATTCTGCTGCTGTTGCGGCTGCGGCGCCGCCGCGGAAGGGGCCGCTGCCGGGCGCGGCTGCTGCACCCGCTGCGCTGCCGCCTGCAGGCGCTCCAGCGCTTGCGGCGACGGGGTGCCCGGCGCCGGTGCCCGCGGCGCCACAAAGGCGTCAGGCTGCGGCTCGCGTGTTGCAGCCTGCGGGCGGAACTCCGGAACCTGCGGCTGATAGGCCGGCGGCGGCAGACCGTCGCTGTCCACCTGCTCCGGCTCTTCAAAGAGGTCCTCGGCCTGCTCCTGCGCAACGGCCTGCTGCACGTTCATCTCCTCGAACAGCGCAGGCTCTTCCAGCGCTGCAGCAGCTTCAGGTGCTGCAGCCGGTGCGGCTTCTGCAGCCGCCGGCTGGGCAACCGGGGTTTCCAGTTCCAGTGGCGCCGGACGGGTATTCTCGACACTGACGGTCTGACGCAGCGGCGCCGACATCGGACGGCGCGGCACCGGCATTTCGGTATTCACATCCACAGCGTCGATACCGGTGGCGACGACGGAAACCCGCATCTTGCCTTCCATGCCGGTGTCCAGGGTCGAACCGACGATGATGTTGGCGTCCGGGTCCACTTCCTCGCGGATGCGGTTGGCGGCTTCGTCCAGTTCGAACAGGGTCAGGTCGTGCGAGCCGGTGATGTTGATCAGCACGCCGCGCGCGCCTTTCAGGCTGATTTCGTCCAGCAGCGGATTGGCAATCGCCTTTTCGGCGGCCTGGACCGCGCGGTCTTCACCCTCGCCCTCGCCAGTGCCCATCATCGCCTTGCCCATCTCGTCCATCACCGCGCGCACGTCGGCAAAGTCGAGGTTGATCAGGCCCGGGCGCACCATCAGGTCAGTGACGCCTTTGACACCCTGGTACAGCACATCATCCGCCATCGAGAACGCCTCGGTGAAGGTGGTCTTTTCATTGGCCAGGCGGAACAGGTTCTGGTTCGGAATGATGATCAGCGTATCGACGACCTTCTGCAGGCTTTCGACCCCCGCCTCGGCCTGACGCATCCGCTTGAGACCCTCAAACTGAAACGGCTTGGTCACAACACCAACGGTCAGCACGCCCAATTCGCGGGCGGCCTGCGCGATGATCGGCGCCGCACCGGTGCCGGTGCCGCCGCCCATGCCGGCGGTGATGAAACACATATGCGCGCCGGCCAGATGGTCGACGATCTGCTCAATGCTTTCCTCAGCCGCGGCAGAGCCGACCTGCGGGCGGGCGCCAGCCCCCAGGCCTTCAGTCACTTTCACACCCAGCTGGATGCGGCTCTTGGCCGAGGCCTGCTGCAGCGCCTGCGCGTCGGTATTGGCAACGACGAATTCGACGCCGTCCAGCTCCTTGGCGATCATGTTGTTGACAGCGTTGCCGCCGGCCCCGCCGACACCAAACACCGTGATCTTCGGCTTCAACTCTTCCTGCCCGGGCATCGATAGATTCAACGTCATGCTCTTACCGCCTGTGTTACCCGCCCTTCCCGCAAAGGGCTTTTTCCTGTGCTATTCACCATAATTCTACCGCGCAGAGGGAGTTTCGTCATCCCAAAAAGCACAACGTGCCACAAAATACGGCCTCTTTCTGAAGCCTGAACCGCGGTATTTCGCCGTCCCTAGCAGATATGGGGGATTCAGCACAAGCCACACACAACACACCAATCGCATCCGCAAAATCACTTCTGCAGAAGACATCTTTCCTGATATGTGGCTGGCCACTGCCCGGCCTGCTGAATCGCCGCGTTTGCCGCGGACGTTAAGAACAACCTAACGGGTCCTGCCGGCGCTGTCACGCCCTCTTTGACCCGTCAGGCAAAAATGAAAACGGCCTACCAGTTGTCCCGGAACCAGCGCACGGCGCGGCCCAAAGTGCCCGCAGGATGGCGGCTGGCCGGCATCTCGAAGTCCCACCATTCATCCTGCGGATGGGCCGCAAACAGACACAGCCCCACAGCCGAGGCAAAACCCGGCCCGGTTGCAGATTGCGGCAGGCCATGAACGCGCAGGGGACGTCCCAGGCGCACCTGTTGGCCGAGAATGCGGCTGGCCAGCCCGTCCAGCCCCATGATCTGGCTGGAGCCACCGGTCAGCACGATCTGCTGGCTGGGAAGATATTCGAAACCCGCCGCATCCAGCCGCGCCCGCACCTCCTCCAGGATCTCTTCAACACGGGGCCGCATGATGCCGATCAGCTCGGCCCGGCTGACGGTGCGGCGGTCATGCTCCCAATCGCCGGTATCGCCGCCGATGTCGATCATGTCGCGGTCGTCGGCACCGGTGGCATGCACCCCGCCGCAAAAGGTCTTGATCCGCTCGGCATTGGTCAGCGGCACCCCCAGCCCCATCGAAATGTCGCTGGTGATGTGATCGCCGCCCAGACGCACCGCGTCGGCATAGATCATGTGCTTCTTCATGAAGACCGAGATCGAGGTTGAGCCGCCGCCCATGTCGATACAGGCGGCCCCCAGCTCCTGCTCATCCTCGACCAGCGCCGAAAACCCCGAGGCATAGGCCGACGACGCAATTCCCGCCAGCTCAAGATCGCAGCGCTGGATGCAGCGCACCAGGTTCTGCACCGCGATGGCATCCACCGTCAGCATATGCATGTCGACCGCCAGCGTCTGCCCCATCTGGCCGCGCGGATCCCCCAGGCCGGACCGGTTGTCGAGCGCAAAGTTCACCGGCTGCGCATGGATCACCTCGCGGCCGGCGCCGTATTCCGGCACCTCGCAGGAGGCCAGAACCTGCGCCACTTCATGTTCCGAGACCACCTGGCCCTCAAGATCCAGCTTGGCATCCAGCCCGTAAGAGCGCGGATTGGCCCCGGAGAAACAGGCAATCACGTGATCGACCCGCACCTCTGCCATTTTCTGCGCCGCTTGCACTGCGGTGCGGATGGCGCGCTCGGTCTCCTGCATGGCGGTGATTTCACCGAATTGCACACCGCGCGACCGCGTCGTCGCCGCCCCGATCACCCGGAACCCCGACTGCCCGGCCAAGGCGCCGATGGAGCCATCCTCGCTCAGCCGCCCGGAGCCGTCGAACCGCAGCACCAGGCAGGCGATCTTGGAACTGCCCACGTCCAGAATGGCCACCACGCCGCGCTGCATCGCCTGACGGCGCATCTGCCGCATTGCCCGCTGCGATTGATAGAGATCTGTCATGCTACTGCCCGCCCCCGTTCAGCTGCCGGATCCGCCACCAGTTTTCCACTGAGTTTTCGGTCATCCGCACGGTCGGGCGCCCGGCCAGGCGCATATCCACCGCGGCCACATCGCGTTCCAGCAAATCCTGCACTTCACTCACCGCCAGCACCCGTTCCAATGCGCGCACCGGCTGCTCCGCCGGCAGCATGATCCGCTGCTTGCGGTCCAGCACCACGTCCCAGCGCCGCTCGCCCACACGGACCAGCCCGCGCAGCCGCGGCCCCAGCGGTTTGGCCGCTGCGAACAGCCGCAGCGCCTGCGCCGCCTGCTTTTCCGCCCCCTTGCCGGCGATCAGCGGCAGCTCAGGATGCAGGCTGCGGCGGCCCAGCTCAGCGACGTGAATGCCCTGTTCATCCAGCAGCGCCAGCCCCTCGCGGCTGCGCCAGATCAGCGCCGGTCTCCGTTCCTCGACGTCCACCTGCAGGATGCCGCCGGGGCGGATCCGCACGCTGGCGGACTTGACCGGGTCCAGCCCAGTGATCACGTCGCGGATCTGCTCCAGATCCAGATCAAAGGAACTCACCGGAAATTCGGCCGGCATCACCTCGCGGATGTCCTGCGCCACGCTGGGTCCGGCCCCGTCCACCGCCATCACGTTGACCATGAATTCGGGCCGTTCCTCGATTGCGGCGCGGGCGTCGCTGACCAGCCCCTGCAGCGCGGCGCGGCGGGCCTCATCCGCCAGATAGGCACTGGCCGCGGCAAAGATCAGGCAGAACGGCACCCCGACCCGCAGGCCGAACCGGATACCCGGCGTCAGCATCCAGCGCTGCAACCGGTACTTCAGCCGCGACGGCGCCGGATCCGCCCGCCCCTCGCCGCCGCCACGGCGGCGCAAGCGCCCCTTCAGCGGTTGCATGAGGCATCCTCCACCATCCAGGCGCAGAGCTCACCGAAGGTCATGCCGCAAAAAGCCGCCTGCTCCGGCACCAGCGAGGTCGGTGTCATCCCGGGCTGGGTATTGGTCTCCAGCAGGATCAGCCCGCCGGCGCCGCGCGCCTCGTCCCAGCGGAAATCGGTGCGGCTGACACCGCGGCAGCCCAGCACCTCATGCGCCTTCAGCGCGTATTCCAGGCACAGGTCATGAATTTCCCGCGGCAAATCCGCGGGCAGCACATGGCGCGAGCCGCCCGGCTTGTATTTGGCGTCATAATCATACCAGCCATCAGTCAGGATATCGGTCACGGCCAGCGCCTTGTCCCCGACCACAGTGGTGGTCAGCTCACGCCCCGGCGCGTAGGTCTCGACCATCACCTCGGCCGGCATTTCTGCCGACAACTGCGGTGGGCCGTTGGCGGCCTCCTGCACAATATAAATGCCGACGCTGGAGCCTTCATTGTTGGGTTTCACCACATAAGGCGGCACCATCACATGGCCTGCGCCGACCTCATCCTTGGCAAACAAACCGCTTTCGACAACCGGCAGCCCGGCGGCGCGGTACACTTCCTTGGAGCGCTGCTTGTCCATCGCCAGCGCCGAGGCCAGCACCCCGGAATGGGTATAGGGAATGCCCAGCCATTCCAGAACACCCTGCACACAGCCGTCCTCGCCCCAGCGACCGTGCAGCGCATTGAACACCACATCCGGCTTGATATCCGCCAGCCGCGCGTGCAGGTCCCGGCCTGCATCCACCTCGACAACCTCAAACCCCTCACCGCGCAAAGCGGCCGCGCTTTCACGGCCGCTGGACAGCGATACTTCGCGTTCGGCTGACGGTCCGCCCATCAGCACCGCGACTTTCGGGAGTGCCCTGCTCGACTTACTCACCACGAAGCGCCTCAATTTATACGGGGCTTTGCGCCCCTGGTTTTTAGGGTCCCCAGAAAAACCCGATCTATCTCTTTGCCCGGATGGTCCCGGCCGTTTGCTCCAGGGCTATACGCCCCTTGATCGCCCAGACGGATCAGTGCCGCCATGCCGGCACCCTACCGCCCAAAATCTTACCGAGGCGTTAACCGCGCCTTTACCACAATTAAGACTTCCGCTCCCCGAGCCCTTCGCGGCCCCTATGACCACCTCCGCCTGCGGCCACAGAAGCCTTTGTCAACGCAGAAGAATTTCAGCTATTCGGGAAGCGGATCACCAATCCGCATGATTTCCCACTGTAGCGTGATGCCGGAATTCTCGTAAACCTTTTTCCGCACGTCTTCCCCCAATCCCTCAAGATCTGCGGCAGTTGCGCCACCGGTGTTGATCAGAAAGTTGGAATGTTTCTCGCTCATCTGCGCGCCGCCGCGCCGGGCACCGCGCATGCCGGCGTTGTCGATCACCTTCCAGGCCTTGAGGTCATGCACATCATCCGCACGCCCTGTAGACGAAAACCCCGCCGGATTGCGGAAGGTGGAGCCGGCCGAACGGTCGCGGGTCGGCTGGGTCTCATCGCGCTTCTGCAATTGAACCTTCATCCGCGCGTGCAGTTCCGCCGGGTCGCCCTTGGGACCGCGCAAAACAGCCGAAACCAGCACCGCGCCCTCAGGGAAAGCGGTCTGTCGGTACTGAAAATCCAGCTCTTCGGCGGTGATCTCGCGGATCTCTCCCTGCCGCGTCACGATGGTGGCGGAGACAAACACGTCCGCGGTGTAACTGCCGTAACAGCCCGCGTTCATCCGCACCGCGCCGCCGATCGAGCCCGGAATGGTGCGCAGGAAGGTCAGGTCAACACCCGCATCCGCCGCACGTTTCGCCACATGCGCATCCAGCGCTGCGGCGCCCGCGGTCACGGTACCGCCGTCCGTCCCGATATTGTTGAAACCGCGGCCAAGCCGGATCACCACTGCCCGCAGGCCGCCGTCGCGCACGATCAGGTTCGACCCCACGCCCATCGGGAACACCTGCACCGCCGGGTCAAGATCGCGCAGGAACGCCGCCAGATCGTCAACATCAGCAGGCTGGAACAGATGCTCCGCCGGCCCGCCGACGCGCAGCCAGGTCAGTTCCGCAAGCGATTTCTGTCCGGTAAGGCGGCCGCGCACCGCCGGAAGAATAATTTCACTTTCCGCCGCCATCGTCTTTTCCGTCCCAAGTTCCAGCCAGCCAGCGAGCACAGTCCGTAGACCAGGTGGCCGCCGAAATAAAGGGATAACATGACGAAGCGGCCAGTCCCCGCCGCAAACAGCAGCCGGCCAACCAGCCAGATCAGAACCACAAACCAGATTGAACCGGCAAGGGTGGCGGCTGTTGTCCGCCCCGCCCGCGCCAGACTGTAAAACGACATCAGCCAGACAGAACCGAATGCCAGCCAGATCAGGGCAACAGCAACCATGGGCGGCCTCCACCGCCAGCGGAAACACGCTGGGATCAAACAAGGAACACGAGATATTCCTGTTTGAGTATCAAGCAATCCGAAAGAAATCGTTAACTGTTCGCGGACCGGCGGGCGGCGGAATGGCTACAACCCCAAAGCGCGCTTAACCCAGCGCCCGAAATGCAGCACCGGCCAGCGCAGCACCGACATGCCCGCCAGCAGCACTGCCAGCCCCCACCAGGGGCCGTTTTCATAGGTCACATACCCCAGCAGCGGCACCCCCAGCGCAATCAGCACATAGGCCCGGGCCCAGTGATTGTCGCGGCTGGGAATCATCGCCAGCACATTGGCAGTCAGCGCCCAGACGGCAGCAAGGGTCAGCGACAGCGTCATCGCGCCGTTCTCCGGAGGGAAATCCGGCGGTATTCTTCAGAACATCCGGCCGCCGGCCGCCGCATTCCTCAGCACCCCAGCCGTGCAGGCAGATCATTGGCCCAGGCGCTGATGGTGCCGGCGCCGAGGCAGACCACCATGTCGCCCGGGCGCGCCTGCTCGCGCACCAGGCGCTCCAGGTCTTCTTCGCTCAGGATGGCGCGGGCGTGGCGGTGGCCGTGGCGGATCAGCCCTTCCACCAGATCGTCGCGGCTGGCGCCCTCGATCGGCTCCTCTCCGGCCGCAAACACCTCGGCGATGGCGACCACGTCGGCCTCGTTGAAGCAGCCGCAGAAATCCTCGAACAGGCTGGACAGGCGTGAATAGCGGTGCGGCTGATGCACTGCGATGACCCGGCCCTCGCTGGCCTGGCGCGCCGCCTTCAGCACCGCGGCAATCTCGACCGGATGATGGCCGTAATCGTCGATGATGGTGACGCCGTTCACCTCGCCCACCTTGGTGAATCGCCGGTTCACACCGCCAAAGGCCGCCAGCGCCGCGCGAATCTCGGAACTGTTCATACCCAGATGCCGAGCCACCGCCACCGCGGCCAGCGCGTTGGAGACATTGTGGTCTCCCGGCATCGGCAGGGTGCAGCCCTCGATCACCCGGTCCTCGGCCTGCAGATGCACATCGAAATGCGCGACACCTGCCTTGTAAGTCAGGTTCACCGCCCGAACGTCGGCCTGCGCATTGAAGCCATAGGTCACCACACGGCGGTCGGAGATCCGCCCGATCAGCGCCTGCACTTCGGCGTGATCAGTGCAGCAGACCGCAATGCCATAGAACGGGATGTTGGACACAAACTCAAAAAACCCGTCGCGCAGCGTGTCGAAATCGCCCCAGTGCTCCATATGCTCCGGGTCGATGTTGGTCACCACCGCAATGGTCGCGGGCAGCCGGTTGAAGGAACCGTCGCTTTCATCCGCCTCGACCACCATCCATTCGCCCTGCCCCATCCGCGCGTTGGAGCCATAGGCGTGAATGATGCCGCCATTGACGATGGTGGGGTCAAAGCCGCCGGCCACCATCAGCTCGGCCATCATGGTGGTGGTGGTGGTCTTGCCGTGGGTGCCGCCAATGGCGACGTTGGACTTCAGCCGCATCAGCTCTGCCAGCATGTCGGCCCGGCGCACCACCGGCAGGCCGCGCAGTCGGGCCTCGTCCAGCTCCGGGTTGCCCGGTTTGATCGCCGAGGAGATCACCACAACCGCAGCCTCCTCCAGGTTCTCTGCCTTCTGGCCCACAAACACCCGCGCGCCCAGCTCTTCCAGCCGGGCGGTGATTTTCGAGGATTTCAGATCCGACCCCTGCACGCTGTAGCCCAGGTTCAGCAGTACTTCGGCGATGCCCGACATGCCGATGCCGCCAATGCCGACAAAATGGATCGGGCCGACATCGCCGGGCAGCTTGGTTGCAGGGGTCATGACAGTTATCCTTCCTGGGCCAGTTGCTCAACCAATGCCGCCAATCGCTCGGCGGCATCGGGAATCCCGGCGTTCAGTGCAGCGGCCGACATCTGGGTGGCAGCCTGCGGGTTACTCAGAATTGCGCCCATATGCTCTGCCAGCACCGGGATATCAAGGGCGCTTTCGGGGATCATCACGGCAGCATCGGCGTCAACCAGCCCACGGGCGTTGGCGCTTTGGTGGTCGCCAGCGGCTGCGGCAAAGGGGATCAGGATCGAGGGCCGCCCGATCACCGAGATATCGGCCACCGACGAGGCGCCCGAACGCGAGATCACCAGCTGCGCCTCCGACATCCGCGCAGGCACATCGTGAAAGAATGTCTGCACATCGGCATTTATGCCATGCTCGGCGTAAAACGCATTGACCCGGTCCAGGTCCTCGGCGCGCGCCTGATGCGACACCCGCAGATGCCGGCGAATGTGATCCGGCAGCGCGGCAACCGCCGCAGGCACCACGTCGGACAGAATCCGCGCGCCCTGACTGCCGCCCATTACCAGCAATGACATCGGGTAATCCCCCGGCGGGATATAGGCCGCACCCGCGCGTTCCATCACCGCGCCGCGCACCGGGTTGCCCACATGTTCATGTGCCACCCCTTCAGGCAGGTCAGTTGGCCAGGTGCCGCAGGCCACGCCTGCCACCCGCTTGGAAAACAGCTGGTTCACCCGGCCCAGCACGCCGTTCTGCTCGTGGATCATCCGCGGCAGTTTCAGCAGTGTCGCCGCCCCCAGGGCCGGAATCGACGGGTAGCCGCCAAAGCCGATCACCGCATCGGGGCGCTCGCGCCGCATCTGCAGTGCCATCGCCAGCACACCGCCCGCGATCTTCGGCCCCGCCAGCGCCTTGGCCAGCAAGCCGCCGCGGGCAAAGGTGGCCGAGGACACTTGCGAAATTTCAACCGAATGCGGAAAGCCGCCGGTATAGCGCGCCCCGCGCGCATCGGTCGACAGCTTCACCCGCCAGCCGCGCGCCAGCATCACCTCTGCCAGCGCCTGCGCCGGAAACATATGGCCGCCGGTCCCGCCAGCGGCCATCAAAAGCAGTTTCTGTGCCATCCTCAGGGGGTCTCTTTCACATCTCGTCAGCGGCCGCGGCCACTCAGGTAATCTGCAATCCCGCCCTGCGGACGCGTGCGGGTAAAGGCCAGGAGCATACCCACCGCAATCCCGGTGGCAATCAGCGAAGATCCGCCGTAGCTGACAAAAGGCAATGTCATGCCTTTTGCGGGCAACAGCCGCACCGCAACCCCCATGTTGATCATCGCCTGCACGCCGAACATGCACACCAGGCCAGTGCCCGCCAGGCGGATAAACGTATCGCGCTCGCGCATCAGCCGTAACAGCGACCGCACCACGATCGAGGCATAAAGCGCGATCAGCACCACCACCAGCACCAGCCCGTATTCCTCGGCCGCGACCGCAACGATGAAATCGGTATGGGCATCCGGCAGCGACCATTTCACCTGGCCTTCGCCGACTCCAACCCCGAACAGCCCGCCTTCGCGGATGGCGTTGGTGGCATAGCCCAGCTGGGTGGTGGGATCGATATCCGGGTTCAGAAAGCCGTCGATGCGGCGGGCAAAATGCTCCGAGCCGTTATAGGCAAAGACCCCCCCCAGCACCACAACGGCGGCCATGCAAACCAGCAGCAGCATCGGCGCGCCTGCCACAAAATACATCACGCCCCAGCCGAACAGGACCAGACAGGCCTGGCCGAAATCAGGTTGCAAAACCAGCATCATGACCACCATCATGCACAGCGCGAACGACATCAGCGTGCCCGGCGGTCCGTTGATCTGCTGGCTGGCGGCAATCATCCAGGCCGCAACGACAATAAAGCCGGGTTTCAGGAACTCCGACGGCTGCAGCGAGGCAAACCCCAGCGAATACCAGCGCACCGCGCCCTTGCCGAAATCGGTGCCGAATATCGGCAAAAAGGCCAGCGCGACAAATGTCAGGGCAAAGCCAACCACCGCCAGCCGCCGCACCAGCGTGGGCGACATCACCGAGGTGACCAGCATCGCCGCCAGCGCCGTCAGGCCGAACACCGCCTGCCGCTGCACATAATGGAAATTTCCGAACCCGTTGCGCTCTGCCAGCGGCACCGAGGCCGCCAGCCCCAAGAGCAATCCGATCACGAACAACATCAGGACGCAGGACATCGTCCATTTATCCAGCGTCCGCCACCATTTGGGAAGAATCGGCTCACCAGCCTGCACGGGAACCGCGCCATAGACCATCTCAGTCATGGGAATACCGCCACTATATGCCTCGTTCCGCCCCATTTTTCGGGGTCTCCCTGAAACTGTAACGAAACGTGAGCCGCTGCGCCAGAAAAAGAACACAGTTCGGCAAAAATCCACCACACCGCCCTGCTGGCATCTTGACAGGCGGGATGCCGCCGTCCGGCAGCGGCGATCCGCAAATCCCCGCTTGCCCGGTCTTCCCCTTGCGCCGGCGCCGGTTCCATGGTCGATGCGCGCCATGCAGATAAACACTTTGATTCTCGGCGCCGGCGCGGCCGGCATGATGTGCGCACGCTATTCGGGCGGCAGCACTCTGGTGATCGACCACGCCAAGGCGCCGGGCGAGAAGATCCGCATCTCCGGCCTCTTGTATAGAGTGAAAAGTGTACCCCGAAGTGTACTATCAATGGGTTACATAGGTACATACACCTGATGAGCGTTCCCTTTATACCCATTGAGGCTTCGAGGGCCGTTGCAGAGTACACAAGCGCTTTAGCTGGACAGCGCCTCCGTGCAACTCGGGCGCCAGCTTATCGGCCCGGTGTTCAGTTGGAACTTCGATCAGCCTAACGCCATCACGCAGCCATCAAGCCGCTCCCGTTCCTCCCGGTTGAGATGCCCAAGGCCCAATGCCGCTTTCCACCCCCTATGAAGAAAAGCGGCACGGCGGTTGATCCGCGCACTATACTACTCACTGGGATTGACGGAGCGACGGCGCCTTGCGGCCGCATCAATGCCGCCGAAACCTTCGTCCTGGTCGACTGCAGGCAGGTTTCGGTTCCGCAATCCGCGTAGATGCTGTGCGGTTTTTTTGGTGTACCGCTGCGTAGGTACACCGTAGAAGCCATTCTGGTGCGGCGGCTCCTTATCGGCGAATTGGCTGTGCTTACGTGTAAGTTTGCTTCTCACTGCAGGTGAGAGCCGCAATACTCAACACTAGCGCCCACAGTTTGGGTGAAGCTTGCCTAGTTAAGCTTCACCCAAAATACGATTCCGTCTTGGAACTTGTTGTGCTGTATGCACAAATCGCCACATTGCCTTTAGGTTGCACTTGGAGAACACATGCCGGCAGTTTTTGTACATGTTTCAGACATTCATTTTGGCCAGGAGAAAGATGACTCGGTGCATGTCCATGATGACGTGAAGGAACAGCTAATCGCAGATGCCGCTGAGGTCTTTCGCCACATTCCGGAAGGCACCATCAAAGGCATCCTAGTATCCGGGGACATAGCTTACTCGGGCAAGTGGGAAGAATTCGAAGCTGCAGGTGTTTGGCTTGACAAGCTGGCAGAGAACATTGGGTGCCCAATACATCGCGTCCAAATGGTCCCGGGGAACCATGACGTAAACCGATCTAAAGTTTCAGTCGGCGGCACCCAACTCTTAAACTATATTCGACAAGGCGGGCCCGCCGAATACGAAGAGGTGGTATCAAATCCGCAAGACCGTGCGACTTTGCTGTCGAGATTTGAGGATTATAATCGGTTTAGTGTTGGATACACATGCGGACTCAACGGTGAGGCCAAATATGCCACCAATTTGCGCATTGAAATTGCTCCCAAACGAGCGATAAGGTTTATCCTCTTAAACTCGTCGCTGCTGTGTACTGGCAGAGAACGGGACGACCCTGCTGAGTTGATTATTGGTTCCAGGCAATTTGTTATTCCGCGTGTGGAAGGTGAAGAGAACGTTGTCCTCGTCCATCATCCTCTACACTGGTGCAAGGATGAAGATGACGTTCGTCAGTATGTGCGAAGCCGAGCTCGGGTATTAATTTCTGGGCATGAGCATTACCCTAAGGTCTCGGTTGAAAAAGTGGAAGAAGGCTGCGAAGTCTTAATGGTGGCGGCAGGGGCGGCCGTACCTCGGAACACAGATGAAACATACAATTACACTTACAACATACTAGAGTTTGACTGGGACGAGACGACGGACGCCTTGTCCGTAACGATGTATCCGCGCTCATGGAATTCAGAGCAAACGCGCTTTGAGCCCGATGATGATCGCTTGGGTGGGCGGGAGCGTCGTTTCGCGCTGGGGTCACCGAACTTCAGAAAATGCGCCTTGCCGCAAGCAGCCTCGGTCGAGGGAGAAGACGGCAAAAAAGCTGAACCCGTAATCGAGTTGGTTCCCGCCATTGTTGCTGAACCAACAGCAGGGGCAGCATCGGAGATGCCACCAGATGAGGAAGGCTATGAGCTAACGCTTCTTCGATTTTTCCGCGACCTTTTGGAGAGTGAACGTTTGCACATCCTTGTCGAGTTGGACGCTATTCCAGCGGACTTCGATGAGAGGATGACGCAAAACGTAGAGCGAAGGTTGTTCGAACTTTTGACGCGGCAGGGAAGGCTTCCAGACGCTATCTCTCTCATTGATAAACTCGTATCCGAACGACACAAGGGGGACAAATGATGGACAATATCGCGGTACACATGAGGATTTCTGACCTCACGCCTTCGAACGAGGACGTAAACTCTCGGCGTAAGGCGGCTGAACAGCTCTCGACGAACTGGATGAAGATCCGTCAGCCTGAACAGATAGTATCTAAGGCGAGCTTGATCGCGGAGGCGCTTGGGGGCGATGGCGTCCCGGCCGAAAAGCTCGGTGAGGAGGTTCAAAGCGCTGTGCAGAAACATGCGTCTGCATTTCTCTACTCCGAACGACCACTCGATGTTGGTGTATGCGCAGGTATGGCCGCCGTCTCCTTGATGAAGGGTGAAATGGGCTCGAGTGGGTGGACTATTAAAGATGTCTACTCAAACGCACTTTGGCTGGCACTCGGTTTCCAGCCCCCCTGCAATGACGATAAACGGGAGGCGTTACGTCAAGAGGTATTCGCTCTAGCACGGCAGCGGAGCATTGATAGCGCAAACAAGGCGCGTGAACGAGAAGAAGTGGCCGCGCCGGTTGATCTTGAGGTTTCGGTGAAAGAGGAGGATGCTGTAGCCACGACGAACTTTACGCAGGCAGCGAAGACTTCTATCGAAGCACTGATCCGAAACGCCGTACTTGATCGCGAAGAATTGGACTTTTTGTGGTGGATACAACTAAATCGCAGTCGTCTACTTGATAGTACCTTCACCAGTATGCCCGAAGCAACTCGGCTCGTTGCCTCGGGATTTGAAGCAGCTGGACATCTGAGGAGATTGCCGGCTGACGTCCATCGGGATCTTGTTCTTCGTACAGTTGATCAAGATCCAGAGGTTGACCTAGTCGAGTTAGTTGCAGAGATCGGCGAAAACAAAGACGCACTGGTGGCCCAATTTGCGTCGAGTGAGGTTTTATCCTGCCCTACCGTCTTCCCAATCATACACGCTCTGTCCACAGGTGAAACCGAAGCCCCCCTAGCGAGAGTGAAGAGAACGGCATCAACTTGGGGCAGCCACGCACTACTTGAGGGGGCATTGGCGCGCATGGTGAGCACAGGGGTCATTAAGCGATGAATGTGGCCTGCAATTTCGAGGGCTGCACGGTAGCTGAAACAGGAACGTGCGCACTTGAGAATGATCCGGATAATTGTAAGCATCGGTCGGTAGCAACTGATACGCCGGAAGCAGATGAGCCTCTCCCTGGCAGGAGCTCAGAGTCAAACGACATTGGTGAACCGGTACTAGAGAGGCCGCGTGATACCCTTTCGTTCCCAAGTAGCCGCACGCAGTCGCCAGAAGTTGTAGCCACATTGATGGCATCGCGTTACACAACGGTTGTTGGAATTTTGGGTGACCCCGAGGCGGGAAAGACCGCATGTTTGGTGAGTCTCTACTTGATGCTAGCCAACGCTAAACTTGACGGCTGGTCCTTTGCCGACAGTAAGAGCTTGCTGGCCTTCGAGGATATTGCCCGCGGCGCGAGGGACTGGAATACTGGACAGCCACCTGAACAAATGACTGTTCATACGGAACTCGCAGATGAACGTAGGCCAGGGTTTCTTCACTTGCGCCTCGTGCGCCAGGCTGACGAACGCCGCTTCGACCTAGCTCTACCGGATCTACCCGGAGAATGGACTACTGCCTTAGTGGAAACGGCCCGTTCTGACCGCTTTGAATTCCTTAAGTCTGCAGAGGCGATCTGGCTGGTGGTGGATGGGCGGACGCTAGAGAACAAAGAACGAAGGCAAAGTGTAATTTCGCGGCTAGGGCAGCTTATAGAGCGACTGAAGACTATGTTCGATGGGCGTGTTCCTCGACTACTGATAGTGGTCACGCATCGCGATGCTTGCGAATTGCCTGCCAATGTGTCCACGCGCCTATCATTGGAATTAGAACGTCGTGACGTGGTCGCAAAGATAATCCCAGTTGCGACTTTCTCTGACGTTCCCGAGATAGCGCCGGGGTTCGGGATCTCGGATTTGATAAGCAGTACAGTTGGTTGCACTCCGGAGCTTCCTCAATTTTGGCCTGACGCCCCTCCGAGGGAAGAGCCACGCACATATCTAAATTTTAGGAAGCAACAATGAGACGGTCCGTTGTCCTTCTTGGTGGTCCCGACTCCGGTAAGACCAACTATGTCGGCCGACTTTGGCCAGCTTTGGATGCGCAAAAAGGGCGTCTCATTGCAGCCGAGCAGCCTACCGACATTAGATTTGTACTTGAAGTAACAGACCACCTAAACTCCGGGAACTTTGCCCCGCGCTCTGAATTTGCTGATGCACGACGTGACTTTGAGGTTCTGGTCGCCGAGGGCAAAGGTGCAGAGACGGCGTCTATAATAATTCCTGACATCTCCGGTGAGCTATGGTTACGCGCAGTCGAGAATTCTGAAATTTCAGTGGAGTGGATGGATGAACTACGCAGCTCTGACGGCGCGCTTCTGTTTGTACGTGTGGGGTCTGACCAAGAGGTTCCGTCGTTGGATTGGGTCACTTCAAAGAAGTTGCTCTCTAAGCTAGGAGACGAGGAAGAAAAAGGCATGCCGACGCAGGTAATGCTCTGCGAACTTCTTCGCTTTCTTGAAGTGTCGCTCGCTGATCGCCCCGACGGCGGCCGTCCCAAGGTCTCGATTGTCGTTAGCGCCTGGGATCTCATTGACAGTAACGGTTTCGCTAGTGGCCCGCAGGCATTTTTGGAACATGAGTATCCATTGCTCGCCGGCCGTCTCAGCGACATTGAGCGCCTCGATATTCGCGTTTTCGGCCTCAGTGTCGTGGGAGGGGATCTTAAGGCTGACGAGGCCTGTCGTGACACGGTGCAAGAAAATGGCTTGGACGGCCGGGGCTGGGTAGCGGTTCAGGATTCTACTGGAAATTGGGTTAAAGACGACGATTTAACCTTGCCGGTAGCATGGGTGGTCGGCTCGTGATCACCGTAGAACAGCAAGTTCATGGTTATCGGAAAGGGCATCAACGCCTAGCTGCTTCCGCGCAACTGGAGAAAGACGATCAGTCAACGATCGATAGACTATCGGACATGGCAGGCGCACTGCGCCCTCGAGAGCGGTTCGAACCTTACTTGACTGGATACCTGCTACCAAGCCGCGAATGGTATGTACTGGCCAGAACGTGGCAAGATACGACTGTCGCTCGCGCTGGCTGCGTGAGGACATTGAGCTTACTGATCCCCGCGTCCGATTGGGCGACGGCCGAAGAGATCTCTCCGTATCTGAACCTTCTGATGAGAGAGCAGATGCCGGAGCCGGGCGAGGCCATCCGCGCAAAAATATCGTTAGGCGATACTGTTTCTCTGCCGCCTGCTCGAAGATTTAACGGGAAGGAATTTCTCGAAGCACTGTTTCTTGAAGATGCGCGGCCCATCGTAGTGTTTGATGCGCCTGATCCTGAATTGGTTGCAATACGCCTTCTCAACGCTCTTTGGCCATCAATGCGGCGCCGTTTCTCGTTTTCCACTTTTGCCTTATCGGCACGCAAGGTCAGTGGCCGTGACTTTGATCTTGTGTTTGCACCGATAAACGCTCGTGCAAAATTCAGTGACTGGGATGGCAGGAGGGTTGACGGAAGTGCGACTAAAAGTTCTCGCCATCACTGGACTGACACAATCGCGAACAGAGTGTTTGAGCATCCGCACCCTTACCTCCTTTCTCCCAAGGATGTTGCTCTTGTTGACGACGGGGGAAGCGCGACATCGTTACGAATAATAATGTTGTGGGAGGAGCTTCTCTCCAAATTGGAAAAGACACCAGCAGCGGCTCTCGGCCTCCTAGATATTGCAAACTCGGGCAAAGTGAGAGAGGAGGTTGCTATGAGCGAGTTGGAGGCTCCGCTTGCTACAGCCATACTTCGTGCGCCCAATGCCTTTTCGCCCCCAGAAGCTTGGGACTTTCTGGGGGCGGTTGCTCGAAAAACTCTAGGGCGGAGGATGTCTCTTGGAGCGGGAGCTCTTGGACAAGCCACAGAGGAATTGGCAGGGCGTGCTCCGGAAGGAGCAGTTGCACTATTGTCGAAGCCCGATGCTCAGGGCGTTTTTGACACAATGCTTGTCTGGATAGCCGCAGGGATCGGAAACTCCTTCGCTAGTGAGGCTAAGAACGCGCTCTTCTCAGCCGAGCCAGTGGTGTTCGGACGATTGATCGCCAATGGCCCAAAGTTAGCTGAATGTGTGGCCAAAGATAAAAAATTGATCTCGAGGATTGGCGAAAGTCTGCCCGAGCTCAATGCACCCCTAGTCTCGGAAATTTCAGAAACGCTTCTTCCTCACCTAGTAGAGGATTGGCAGCTACCTGTGGCTACGCCGCTTATTGCGAATCTTGACAGAAAGAAAATAGCGGTAGAAATTAAGCACCTTGCCTCGCTCGAAAAATTCCAAGCACCAAGCATAATCGAGTTGGCGCTCAGTCACGCCAGAGGTGTCGGAGCAAATCACGAGGTACGTTCCGCCCTGGCAGATCTCCCCTGCTCGCCAACCCGCAATGAGATACTAAGCCATACCCTGGATGCCTCAATTGACGACGTTGTTTGGCTTCTAAATGATACGCGATTGGAAGACGATAGCAGATCAGAGCTTCTCTCACTGCTCCTACGGAAAGCAGATATTGGTGATCTATCACTTCTGGTTAACGATACGGAAATTGGGGGAAAAGTCGCGGCTGAAATTCTTCAAAACGTTCCAGACGTACTCGATAGAATAATATTCTTCGTGGATATACCGATTGGTCTTTTTATACTCGCTGTCCGACAGGCTTTCATCATCAAAGGCCCCGAAGGAAGACAAGAACTGGCGGTCCGAGCATTAGAGCGTTGCCTTGGAAGTCCGTTTGGCGGAGACGAAAGGACTTTTTTGGTCGATATGCTCAACGCAGCAGGCGACCGACTTGATGGTGCTAGGTCAGTGCGTCTGGGGCTTTCTTCAGAGCTTGACACAAATATTGCTAACAGAAACATGATCGCGTTCCATAGTTCCGCCGAGTTGGTGAGGACTCGATTAACTCGTGCGATTGCAGAAATGACCGAGGAATTATGCGGGCGTCGTTACTTCGATTTGTCCTCAGACGCATCTTTTGCTTACACTAACTTTCTAACCGAAGCTCAACGGCTCACACCTAGAAGCGCTCTGACTGCTGCCGCACAGATCATGCCAATCCTATTGCATCAAGTAAAAGACCAAGTTTCGTCAGTTGTCGCAGTTGCGTTTCCAATTGTTTATAAAGAGCTAGCTAAACAGGATGCGACACCAGATTTCCTGAGGCTTTTCCCCTTTTTTGATTGGGATCGATGCAAAGTTGCCCGACGTGAACTAGTTTCTGCGTTTTTGTCGTCAGATTGGACACCAAGTGACCTCGCCCTAACGGCCTGTCGATGTAACGACGTCCATCGTATCCTGAAGAAAACTGCGCGTTCCTACGGCGGAGAGGCTCTCCTAACGAGGGTGATGGAAGACCTCCAAGGCTTACCTGACGAATGTCGGCGTTCCGTTGAAATTGCCATTTCAGAAATAATTTGAATGCACACCAATCATGTGGTCCAGGCACGGTGGGCAAGATCTCGCAGTACGGAAGAACCTCTACAACGTGAGGCCTGACAGTGCTTAACGAAAACTGGCCGAAAACCCAAGACACACCTCTCTAAGCGTAGGTATCGTGCAGGAAGCGCCACCGTCGGGCCCTAGCATTCAGCCCTCACGCCGCTTAGCAATCGCTGTTCCCGCTGCCCAGCCCGAAGACCACGCCCATTGAAAATTATAGCCACCAAGCCAGCCGGTGACATCGACAGCCTCGCCGATGACATAAAGACCGGGTAAGTTCTTCGCTTCCATTGTGCGCGAGGACAGCGCCTCCGTGGAGATTCCTCCAGCCGTCACCTCTGCCTTCGCAAAACCCTCAGTGCCAGTGGGATGGAATGTCAACTGCGTCAGGTAGCCAGCCGCGCGCTCGAGGTCTGCATCGGAACTGTTTCCCAGTTCCTTTCCTAATCCGATACGCGCTGACAACACCTCGGCCAGGCGGTTCGGAAGGTGCTCGCTCAATGCGGATCTTAGCCGGCTGCGGGGCGCCCGCCGCCGAGCCCCGCGCAACACCTCCAAGGCATTATCGACCAGCGTCAGGACAACGGGTTCGCCGGGTGTCCAGTAGGAGGACACCTGCAGGATGGCCGGTCCCGACAGCCCCCGGTGTGTGAACAGCCCTGCCTCGGTGAAAGTGGCCGGCCCGACCCGCGCCGTGACAGGGCTGGAAACGCCGGAAATGTCCCGGAATGCCTGTGCGTCTGGACCCAGCGTCAACGGAACGAGCGCGGGTCTCGGTGGCACGACCGCCAGTCCGAAGCGTTGCGCGATCTGATAGGCGATGCCGGAGGCACCCATTTTCGGAATCGAGGGGCCTCCGGTGGCGATGACCAGTTGCGTTGCTGTCGCGCCAGCAACGCGGAAGAGCCCGTCCCCATGGCCGATCTCGCCGATCTGCGTCGATAGGCGGATATCAACTCTACCACTGGCACACTCTTCGAGAAGCATCGCTACGATCTGCCGGGCAGATCCGTCGCAGAAGAGCTGTCCTAAGGTCTTCTCGTGCCAGGCGATGCCGTAGCGCTCGACCAATGCGAGGAAATCCCACTGAGTATACCGCGCGAGTGCTGACTTGGAGAAATGCGGGTTCTCAGACAGAAAGCACTCCGGCCCGGTCCCCATATTGGTGAAGTTGCACCGGCCTCCACCTGAAATCAGTATCTTCTTACCTGCCTTGTCAGCATGATCTAGCAGGAGCACACGCGCACCTGCCTGCCCGGCCATCGCGGCTGCCATCAGGCCGGCAGCGCCGGCACCAAGCACAATTGCGTCATATCTCATGCAATTCCTCTACGTCCCCCAGGCGGAAGGGAAAAGGGGCAATCGCACCATGCACCTCGCTCCGGACACAACGGAGAAGCATGAGATGACCGAGCCAGCTCTCAGACCATTCGAAAACGGACAAGTTGGACAAGGAATCCTAAATCAAGCTTCGGTCTTGGAGGAATGCTCCATCAACAATGCCAGATCGTCAAATGCTTCTCGGCTGATGATCTTGGTGATCGAGAGGTAGACGCCATCCCTTGTAACCTCGCAGTCCAAGTTCTCCCAGAACTCCTGCGTCAGTAATTTCTTCCATTCAGGATTGATTTTAAATGGGCTTTCAGGCGCAGCACCAAGCAACTCGTTAGTCTTTGCCGTGGAAGCTGGACCGTCTTCTTCGTATATATCTTCCCGCACAGCTTTTTTGAGCCAAGCCATTTGTCCACGGAGTTGATTGCGTTCTTCAATAATTTGTCGAATGCGGGACCTATCAGCTTCATTGCCAATAGCATTGAGGATCTGGTTATCGTTGATCCTGGTTCTGCTGCTGCGTTTCGGCTTCACCTGAGCCAACATTTTGACGAGCTTGCTGTAGTCTGGGTTTTTTCGAATGGAGTGCCCGTTTGGCCCCCCTGCCTCAAATGCTAGGCGGCCCACTGCCGCTGCTGTTACATCTTTGTCAGCCTCGATCAGTGTCATCGCGGCGTTCCAGATAAAATCAAGCGCATTTGCGCGTTTCGGCTTTTCCTTCTTGTGCTCAGCTGCATACGAGCGCGCAGCCTCAAGCGCACCATTTATGGGGACATTCATGGCATCCTCCCTACGAGGTCGAGATAGTGACCAAGGGCCGTCTGACGGCGGGCGGCGGCGGTTTCGCCAGCAATCGCCCTGTCAAAAGCGCGCCGATCACCGACGATGACCACCTGCTCGGTAGCCCGTGTGACCGCGGTGTAGATCATCGAGCGGTCGAGGAGCCGATTTTGCTGAAGAACAACGATGACGCGCTCAAATTGGCTCCCTTGGCTCTTGTGAATCGAGATCGCGTATGCAGGGTCAATCCTCCCGCCGTCGCCAGGCAGATCCAGCGTGAATTGCTGACCTTCGATTTCAACGTCCCGCCCGCCTAGGAAGTGCCCAAGGGCGCCGTTCGCGATATCGCGGCCATGATCCGGCTTGTTCCAAATAATCGGGTCGCCGGCGCGGATGGCAGGGTTATCAATAAATACTGGCCGGTCCTTACCCCGATGCTTTGAAAATACACTGTTGATCTTTTCCACCTCCGTCCCGGTATCACCTTTCTTGATCGCGGCCAGGATCTTGATGTCATCCGTCGCCGAAACAGCCCCGAAGTCTTCGGAGATTCGCAGCAGGATGTGGGGCGTCTCGGCAGCCGTTGCCGCGATGAAGCTGATGCCAGGATCCGGACCATGATACCCCGGCAAGTCGGGCACCACACCCTTGCGTATCGCGGCGGCTGCAACAGGGATGCTGCTGCCCGGCCCCTGGCGGTAGATGCTGTCGAGCGTGATCGTTGGTACGCGACCCAAAAGGTCGATGAAGGGGCGTCCCGCACCGATCGGTGGAAGCTGCGCAGGGTCGCCAGTAAAGAGTATTCGGGCGCCCGAAGTCTTTCTGACGAGCTCCCACAACATCGGCACGTCGATCATACTGGCCTCGTCTATTACGAGGACGTCGCGGGCGCCGAATGCCCGTTTCCTGTTCTGACCGTCACTGGAGGTGACGATGAAGGTCGGGTTATGAAGCACACCCGCTATTGTTCGCGCCTTGACTTTGACGGCCTCTTCCATGCGTCGGGCCGCCCTGCCTGCCAGCGCCATTGGATGTGGTGTCAATTCAGCGACACGCAGCACATCGAAGATCGCGGACAGCAGTGTGGTCTTTCCGGACCCGGCATAACCTGCCACAACGGTCACCGGGCTCGTTAGCGGCAATATGGCAGCGGCCTTTTGCGTTTCATCGAGCCGAAAGCCCAGACGTCTCTCAGCAGCCGCTATGGCGCTCTGTACGCTGTTTGTCGTCATTGCACTCACAAACAAATCGCCCTGCCGTGAGTTGGCGATACAGGCTGCCGCGATCGTGCGTTCCATGAGCGCTGCTCCTGCGCCCTGGAAGCCACCCGCTACGGGTAGCAGAACCTCTTGCGACAAAGCTACTTTGATACCCTTCGAGGTGCTCTGTCCGCCCAATCCGAGAACGTCACGCGTGATGCCTTCAAGCTCTCCGGTGGCCGTCCAGGTGTGGCCGTCCTTGCGTCGGCGGCCGAGGGCAACTTCCACGGCCCCAACTGCGCGACGCGGATCGTCTGCGGCAATACCGGCGCGTTTCGCGAGTGCGTCGACCGTCTTCCAATGTATGCCCCAACTCACGAGGAGGTAGGGGTTATCTAGCAACGCATCCGTGCCCGACCGCCCCCAGCATCGTAGTATCTCACCCGCGAGCCTGCGGCCGACACCGATAATGTCCAGCCATCGGGCCAGCCCAGCCTCTGCGGCGTATTTGGGATATTCCTCAATCAGGGTCGCAGCGGCGGATTGCGGCAGCAGGGCATAAAGGGCCGGATGGGCTGCAAGTATCGCATCGTGGAGCCCGTCACCGAAGTGGCCTACCAGAATCCTCGCCCGCCTGGGGCCGATGCCTGTAAACGCGCCCGGACGGACCAACAAAGATCGCAGCGCCGCCTGCTCAGGACGCCCACCAAGAGACAGGCCCGCCTGTCTCCCGGACTCACCCCGTCGGCCTCTCAGGCTACCATCGCCCTGCGCGCGATCGAATCCCTCCGCCGCAAGCGGCGGCCCGCCTTCGGCTGCTGCGGGGAGGCCATCACTGCTCGTGCGCCGGTGTCCCTTCGGCGCGACGGCGCGGCTCCGGGAGACAGGCTTTACTGCACCAGCCATCAACTCCCCTCCGATGGCGAGAACAGGCGGCCACCTAGCGGGGCTAAGGCCTCGACAGATCGGCGCTGCCGCTTGCGCAGCGCGTCGACTTCGGCCGTTTTTTCCGCGAGGAGGGTCTTGAGGTGCCGGATTTCCTGGTCCCGGGCCTCGATCTCGTCATTGTCGGCCTTTTGCGCGCGTCGCGCCGGTGTCCGCCCTGCGCCAGGGACCGGGCGGAACCAGATACCCCGCCTCTCCAATTCGTCCTCGATAGCTCGCCGCCGCGCCTTGCAGAGGCCCTTCGACATGTATTTACGCGGAATTCCGGCCTCTTCCTCAATGTCGCGCGTGTTGAGACCCGTTGCCCGCAAATACTGCTCCCAATCGCTGCATCGCTCGCGTTCTGCCAGCCAGGTCTTGAACCGCACGAGGTATTTTTGCTCGGCCGTTTCTGTCCTCTTAGGCATCGGGGTCGAGCCTCGCCAGAAGCGGAGCACCCATGGGTTGGGGAAGCATCTGGCTCACTTCACGGACAATCTCGGCAAGGTCAGGCGCCACGCCCATCTCGGCCAGCGTCGCAGTGCAGTCCATGAGCGCACGCATCTCCTGGCGTCCATCAGTCCCACGATACTCACGTATACGATCCTGCAAGAGCGCCGTGAGCTTGTTGCCTGCGCGAAGGGCCTCATCGTCTGATAGCTCCAAGAGCATGTCCGCGACGCCATTGTGCTTGAGCATCCGGGCAAGCATTTTGCCCTTGCGGAGGCTGACATCCCGCTCGGCGATGGCCGGGAATACCTCGGCAGCGCGGGCTGCAAACTCCACGAGATCCCAATGGTGACCGTCTGTTTCGAGGGTGACCTCCACCTCACTTTCCGCCATCCGTGTTATGAGAGCGTGTTCCTCATCGTGGCCGCCAAGGGTGCCGCCCTGATCCAGCATCGCCTTCGACTGCAAGATTTCGGTCATGCGTATCGAGAGCACTTTGAACAGGTGATCAAGGCGGTCGTTGATTGCGTTCTCGCGCTTTTGCAAATGATAATCAGCACGCCCGCCTTCCGGTACCTTTGCCTTCTCACGCAGAATACCCTGCAAGCATTGGGCTTCCGCCCAGATGCGATAGAGCAAGTTGTTGAACACGGTTACTTGGCCCTGCAAGAAGGCTGGGCCGGTCACCCGAAAGCGGCAAAGCGAACAATTGTATTGGTCACGTTGCAATGGAGCAAAGAGGGAATCCGTTCGTGCTTCCTGCTCGCCCCTAATCGCCTGGTGGCACATGGTGCCGCCAACCGGACAAAGGCCGTCCGGCATGATCTCCTGCAAATCGACAGGATGTGCAACCAATTGCTGCATGGCGCGATCTGATCCGAAGAAGTGTTCTGCTAACGGGCCGAGATCATCTTCGGTGGAATCAGCCCGCAGCCGATCGAGAAGCGGCCGCAGATCATCCTCCAGCGCTTGATTCATCTGGGCAGCTTCTTCAATGGCGGCGTGTATCTTGTCCGGCGCTGAGACAGTGTAGTGGAGCACCATCAGAAGCGTGGCATGCCCTGACACGAACTCAGCCAAAACATGCAGCGGCAATCCCGCCTCTACAAAGGCCGTGATGCCTGCCACACGCAACCCGTGCAGCGTGTAGATGGCAACTGGGCGCATCCAATTGCAGTTCTGACTGTGAGGCCGTTCTTCAACCAGAGCGACCTCCACGCTCTTGTCCTTCAGCCGACGCTCTACTTCCGAAAGAAGCAGCGCCCAATAAGTCGCCAATTTTGTGGGCTCTGTAGGCGAAAAACTGTTGGGAGCCCGCATGAGGTAGGCATGGCGGGTCAGGTTACTGACAGTGCCATTGTGCCGGTACCGCTGGTGCCTTAACTTGTCACGAGACAGAAGATCTTCAGCGGTCCTGAGCGCGTTGAACTGGCGCTGCCAAGCCGCCAGTTCCGCCAATCGTCCGATCAGATACGGCTCGTTCCAAGGAACGTCATAGCCGCATTCTGCCTGGCCATCGCCACGTAGCTCGGTCTTGTTCGTGTTGATATGGAAGCCTGTAACCGAGGGACCCACCGACGTCACGATTTCGCGGATCGCGCCATGCCTGCGCCCGCGCTCGGCAAGCGGATGTTCATTGGGCACGAATGCATCCTTTACTGGATCATAAACCACATCATCGGCTTCTCCGCTATCGAGCAACATGGTCTGGACTGTACGGATCGGGAGGATCAGCATCACATCCATAGCCGTAGGGAGCACAGGACAAAACCGCCTCTCCCAAGCTTGCGTCTGCTGGTTGAATACGCGCGCCTCGCAGAGATTGACCCCGCGATGTTTCAATGCGCGCGCGAACGCATAGTCACCCTCGCGGTTAACCTCTTTTGCAATAGCAAGAATTTCTCTAGGCAGGACGCGCTTGTTACTTTTTGTGACCTTTGGAGGTGTTTTATAGCGTTGCAAATCGGTGTCTACAAAAGGACTACGGCTTGCTTCTAGCTCGAGATCGAGAGCACGCTCATCGCCCCACCAATCGAAAAAGGCCTTGAGTTTGGAAATGTCTTCACTCCTCCTCTGCTTACTAAGCTCACTCTTGTCTAAGTACTCAAAGAAGGTCGTAAAGGCTTCTGGCGTTTCTGCCACGCGCTTAATATGAAGACGCGCGACCTTCGATGGGGCGCTTAAAGGCGTGGCAAGGCTTTTGTTCCATTTGAAAAAATTGCGAAGTGTTGCTGTGAGTTTGTCGAACTTCGTATTCGTTAAGCTTCCAAGCCAAGCGGCGGCATCTTCGCGCCAGATCGTAAAGGAAGGGTGGCCATGCTCTGGATCAGTAATCCACCAACAATCCCGATCGGTGAGGGTCTTCGTCCTGCCAGCCCACATCCTGGCTTCATACAAAGAACTCGGAACGATCCAGTGAGGATCTCGGGACCGGGTGTCTTCAGCAATAGTGCGTAGCAATAGTGCGACCGCGCTCTTGTGAGCAGAGTTCCAATCTTGTCCGCAAGCAACGACAGTTTCCAGAAATTCAGCGCCGAACCTCCCGTTGGCGGGCAAGCGCACTGCATTGATTAGAAAACTGGACCTGCTGCTATAAGATTGTGGTCCAGGAATCTCAATCGACGCCCAAGGATGGGCCTCTCCAATACGAGTGGATCTATTCATCCACGGCACGTGGTAAGGCAATGCGCAAGGGGCAAGCGCCAAACCTCTGGCGGAAAGATCTGATGCGATCCAAGACGCTGCACTCCGCCCATTTTGGGAAGATTGCAGTGCTCCAAACAGCGCATCAAGGACACCCATCACAGTGTGCAAATCTTGTGCTCGCCCCAGTTCCGCTAGACGTCGATTGCGCTCGGCGACAGGAAGCATGCGACGTAAAGCGTGCTTGTAATACTCCGCCTTTTTACCAACCTTGCGGCAGTTATGTCCCCCAAGCTCCTGCCATTCACCGAAGGCCGCATGCCACTGCGTAACATCATCACAGATGACTGCCACCTTGTCGCCGCTTGTGTTGAAAAGCGTCCCGCAGCAGAAGGAGGCAACATCGGTCGTGATGAAGGTATATGCTCCAGTGGTTGGATCTGTGTCTTTCATAGTCCCTCGATGCCCCAGGCACGGTATACGCCGGCGGGGTCCATTCGGTCGATGAATGTCTGATCGAGTGCGCTCTGCCCGCTAAGCTGATCCCAAGATTGGCCAGCTACGTTTTTTCGACAGGCTTCCAACGCAGCGTTCACTTCATGCGGCTCCGGCGCGGTGTAGACTGCTTGGCTGAGTGGTGACGTATGATGCATCGCACGCTGAATGAATTGCGGATGTAGGTCCATATCCCGCAGCAACTGGCCATAGGCGTGCCGCAAACCGTGCGGATTGATGCCATCGGCTGCCGAAGGCGACAGATCGACGCGGCTCAATGCTGCTTGCCAAGCTTCGTTGAATGCTCGGATAGTCCAGGGAGCGCCAAAATTTCTATCTGACAGCGCCACGAACAGATACGGATGCCCACAATCGTCAGGGCGTACATGATCGCGATATTCCACGAAAGCGCGCATGAACAGATCGCGCCAAAACGGGTGACACCAATACACTTCGCTGCGCATGTGGTCGGCGTCATCGATCAGCAAATTCTTCCACCCGGCATGGTCGGCGTGGTCGTGCGGAAGCAGGTTTCTTGGCGCCATGGAATAGGTGGTCAGCAGATGTTCCCGGCGCCGGAAAGCCTTCCTGCGGGTGCCGGAGACGACGCCTTCCTCCGGGTGATAGAGATAGACCTTACCTTCTATTGGACGCACGTCATCAACCCAAAGGTGGAACGGTTCGCTCTTCCGGAGTCCTCCACCGATCAGAAGACAGAGCGCCATGACCATGTTGATGTTGTACTGGTCAATGATTTTCTTCCCGGTCTGGTGACGCTTTCGCTTCAGTCGGCACCCCTCCAGAACAAGCGATGGAAGGAATTCCCGGGGAAACTTCTTCACCGACTTCACAGGGGTCGAAAAACACTGACCGCGCCGACCCGGCGCCGGGTTCGATCCTCGCGCGCTGAGATGGAAGAGCAAGCTTCTCTTTTTTCGTGATTCCATTGCGTGAGCTGAATTTGCTTTTCGTGCAAAACGACTTCTCGACAAAGAGTTGTCCGGGAGAAAATCCTCCAAGAAAAGAAGGAAAGCTTTTAGATTTGATTGAAGCAACTTTGCCCGCGCTTTTGTCATGCCCTTCCAGCAAAGACCGAGCGGGTCGCTCCCATCCTCCCGAACGGTACCGTGAATGGCTGCGCTCAAAAATGCGTTGATCAGGTTGTTGGAGTGCGTTTGCTTCTCGGTTGATCTTTCTGTCACTTGAAAAAATTCATAGAAAATGCCGATGTCATGAGCCATCTTCTGACGCCACGAAGGGCTTTTCTCCTGGACATGAGGCTCTCGCATATACGCCCATGCTTCGCGTAGAAAGGTGCCGCCGCCTTCATCGATGAAAATACACGGTGAGTAATGTGTGCCGGTCCGAAAGGTCCGGCAAGAGATGATCACGTGATATTTGTAGTGTGTAGCCACGCGACCTCGCACCCACTGGTAAAACGCTAGCGTCAAGATCCAAGGATATCGTCAAGGAGGCTTGACCCTTCAAATCGATATAAAGCCCAAGGGGCTACTGCGCCAAGCGGGTTAATTGGGCTCAAATCTGCGAAAAAAATGACCATCTTAAGAAACTGAGTGATTTTCCGACGCATTCTCGTCGCGCTCCGCGAAAAAGTGCAAGGATTCGAGAGAGTTCAGAAACGCAGGTTTTCGCTGAAGCAAAAAATCGCCGACTCTTCGTATTTGAGAAAAACAAAATAAAAAAATCAACCGCACCGAGATGTATCGCCTTTTTGCAACAAATATCTAGTTCAAGGCAGATGTTTCTGAGAAATTCTGACTACCAAGGATGCATAGCCAAACCTCCGGAATCTACATCCGCATTGCCCTGATGAGACGCTTCTCAGCGCATGGTGCCGCCGGAATTAATCGCACGGCCTAACATCAACGGAGAATCGGGAAGTCACACCTCCGGAGTAAGCTCCACGACGACGTTCATGAACTATTTGAGGTACATCACGAGCATCTATGAGTAGGAAAGGTGGACACAAGGAGAACCTTGGAACAGGTCACTCAGACGCCTGATATTGTGGACCAGCCGCCTTGGCAAAGGGGACAGTCTTAAGCTCTACAGAAGGCGGCGGCCGCTGCAACTTCACCAACATGTATGCGGAACCCAAGAACTACCTCTCCGCCAATCCGCACTTCTGCAAATCGGCGCTGGCCCGCTACACCCAATGGGATTTCATCGAACTGGTGGACCGCCACGGCATCGCCTGGCACGAGAAAACCCTGGGCCAGCTGTTCTGCGACGGCTCCTCGAAACAGATCATCGCAATGCTGGTGGAGGAAATGCAGCAGGCCGGCGCGGACCTTTGGCTGCAGACATCGGCGGAAAGCGTTGAACGGACCGCTGCGGGCTTCACCGTCAGGCTCCTGCGCGAGGGCAAGGTGCAGACCGTCACCTGCCGCAATCTGGTGCTGGCCACCGGCGGCAAATCAATCCCCAAGATGGGTGCCACCAGCCTCGCCTATGACCTCGCCCGCCAGTTCGGGCTGGAGCTGACGGAGACCCGCCCGGCGCTGGTCCCCTTCACCTTCCCGGACGGCCGTTTCCAGCCGCTGGCCGGCGCCGCCCTGCCCGCGCGGCTGTCGAACGCGCGCACCTCCTTTGACGAAGCACTCTTGTTCACCCACCGCGGCCTCTCCGGCCCTGCGGTGCTGCAGCTTTCCTCCTACTGGCGCGAGGGGGAGGAGATCACAGTGAACCTGATCCCTCAAACCCCGCTCTTCGACCTGCTGCGCGAACAGCGCCAGACCGAGGGCCGCCGCGACCTGACAACGGAACTCGCCCGCCACCTGCCTGCAAAGCTGGTGGATTTCCTGAAACCCCAGCTGTCCCTCAAGGGCCGTCTGGCCGATCAGTCCGACGCCGCGCTGGCCGCGCTGTGCGAGGCCTTGCAAAACTGGCGCCTGCTGCCCTCCGGCACCGAGGGCTACCGCACCGCCGAAGTCACTCTCGGCGGCATCTGCACCGACGGCTTGTCCTCCAAAACCATGGAGGCCAAATCCGCCCCCGGCCTCTACGCCATCGGCGAGGCAGTTGATGTCACCGGCTGGCTCGGCGGCTACAACTTCCAATGGGCCTGGTCATCGGGTTTTGCCGCAGGCACCGCCATCGCCGCCACCGGGTAGATTTTGCTCTCCACCTCTTGATCTGCGTGCGCTTCATGTCCATTTAGTTATCATGGTAACGTAAATCGGAGTTTTCCATGACCACTGCCTTTCAGCTATTTGCCAAAATTACCCCCAAGCCCGAGCATATGCAGGACGTGCGCGACAGCCTGCTGGCCATACTGGCACCGACACGGGCAGAACCCGGCTGTCGCAAATTCCTGCTGCTCGAAAGCCGCGAAGCCGACTGTCTCTACCTGGATGAGGAATGGGCCAACGATCAGGCGCTGGCGGATCATTATGCCCAGGACTATATCACCCCGCTGTTTGCCAAATACGAGCAATGGCTGGCCGCGCCGGTTGAGGTCCACAAAATGACCCAACTGGGCTGATGCTTTGTTTTTCCTGAAAGACCTGCCCTCGCAGCAGATGGTCGACGCCTATGCCACAGCACATGGCGCCGATCCTGCCCGCATCAGCGGTGCACTGGTGATGATGCGCCGCGCCAGCCTGCTGATCCGCAACCTGGAAAGCTATTTCGCGGACCACGGCCTGTCGCAGCTGCGGTTTCTGGTGCTGATCGTGATCGACCGCGAACCCCGGCACCAGTCTCTGTCACCAGTCGAAATCGCTCAGCGGATCGACGTCTCTAAGCCGGTGATGACCCGCAGCCTGCACTCGCTGCAACAGGACGGGCTGATTGCAACGACCGCCGACACCAGCGACCGCCGCTCCAAGCAGGTGGCGCTGACGGCAACGGGCCAGCAAAAACTACAGGCGTGCCTGCCCGGCTACTTCCGCATCCTGTCTGATGAGATGTCCGGCCAAGGTGTGGCTTGCCCGACGACACCTGACGGACCTCTCAGCCCTTCAGCCGCGCGGTAACCTCGGCGGTGAAATCCTCGCCGCGCTGCTCGAAGTTGTCATACTGGTCGAAACTTGCCGCCGCCGGCGCCAGCAGCACGGTGTCGCCTGGCTGTGCGTCCTCCATGGCGCGCGCCACCGCCGCCGCCATGGTGGTGCAGACTTCGGCCTCGACCTCCAGCTGCAGCGCAAACCCCGCCGCCTCGCGGCCGATCACATAGGCTTTCACCACATTGCCGGCCTGCCCCTGCAGTGCCTCCAAGCCGCCGTCCTTCTCCAGCCCGCCGCAGATCCAGCGGATATTCTTGAACGCGCTCAACGCCTTCACCGCACTGTCCACATTGGTTGCCTTGCTGTCGTTGACATAGCGCACGCCGCCGCCTTCGGCGATGGTCTGGCTGCGGTGCGGCAGGCCGGGAAAGGTCGCCATCGCATCGCCGATCAGCCGCGGCGCCAGCCCCAGAGTGCGCGCCGCCGCATAGGCCGCGCAGGCGTTCTGATGGTTATGCGCCCCCGGCAGACCAGTCATCCCCCGCAGATCGATCGAGGCCGCCTGCCGCCCCTTGCGGTACTCGCTGAGAAAGCCTTTGCGGGCAAAAACCTGCCAGCCCGGCCCGGTCAGCTTGCGCGCGGCGGAAACCCGGATCACCCGGTCATCGCCTGCCGCTTCCGACAGCTGTCCAGCCAGAAACAGCCCCTCGTCCTCGTCAATGCCGATCACCGCGCGGTCCGGCCCGCCCTCGGCAAACAGCCGCCGCTTGGCCGCGAAGTAACCGCCGATGCCGCCATGCCGGTCCAGATGATCCGGGCTGAGATTGGTGAACACCGCCACATCCGGCGTCAGCGCCCGGGCCAGCTCAGTCTGGTAACTTGACAGCTCCAGCACCACCACGCCGCCATTGCCCGGCGGATCTATGTCCAGCACGCCGCGGCCGATATTGCCCGCCAGCTGGCTCTCGCGGCCCGCCTCCTGCAGGATGTGGTGCAGCAGCGCCACCGTGGTCGACTTACCGTTCGACCCCGTCACCGCCACCACCCGCGGCGGCTGGTCATGCATCTGCCATTCGGCGTCAGCAAAGGAGCGGAAGAACAGCCCGATATCATTGTCCACCGGCACCCCGGCCTCCATTGCCGCGCGGATCACCGGATTGGGCCTGGGGTAAAGATGCGGGATCCCGGGCGAGGTGATCAGCGCTGCAACCCCGTCAAAGCCACCGCCCTTGTGCAGGTCGCGGCAGCTGAAGCCCTCCGCCTCCGCCGTCTCCCGCGCGGCTGGGTTGTCGTCCCAGCAAACAGGTTCCGCCCCGCCCGCCCGCAAGGCGCGCGCTGTCGCCAGCCCCGAACGGCCCAGCCCCAGCACCGCCACCTGCGCGCCTTCATATCCTTTGACCGGGATCATCGCCTGCCCTCATCCTAATGCATTTACTTCTGCGGCACATTGCACAGGTGCAAGCCGGGCTTCAAGCACCCGGCACGGGCTTCAGGCCCGTGCCGGGCCCAACAATTGGCAGGCAGGCAAAGCCTGCCGAAATTGGCGGGAGCACCGCCCCTGCCGTTGCACACCCGCCGTACGCTGCCCTCACCGCATTTTCACTCCAACGGGCTACGCTCCAGCCGTTGCAACAACACGACCAGGAGACCGGCCCCCTCAGACCACCTCCTCATTGGGTGCAGGGCGAGTCCGCATAGGCCGCTAGACGGACATGGCCTCTGACAAAGGCCATCCGATGCTCCGCCCTCTTGGCGGCGCCGCCTTCTTCGCAAAGACAAACCGCGCCAAGCCTGAAGCCCCGCGCGGTTCATATAGAGGAAAAGAGTTGCACCACCCGCCGGAAACCCAGGCGCGGCGGGCAAACGGCGTGGCCTAGCGCACCTTCAGCGTCGCAAGGCCGATCATCGCCAGGATCAGCGAGATGATCCAGAACCGGATCACGATCTGCGGCTCCGCCCAGCCCTTCTTTTCATAGTGGTGATGGATCGGCGCCATTAGGAACACCCGGCGCCCGGTGCGCTTGAAGTACAGGACCTGAATGATCACCGACAGCGCTTCGACCACGAACAGCCCGCCGACGATGGCCAGCACCAGCTCATGCTTGGTGGCCACTGCAATAGCGCCGAGTGCTCCGCCCAAGGCCAGCGAACCGGTGTCGCCCATGAACACAGCCGCCGGCGGCGCGTTGTACCACAGGAACCCCAGGCCGGCGCCAAACAGCGCCGCGCTGAAAATCAGGATCTCGCCGGTGCCGGGCACATAGTGCACGTCCAGATATTCGGTAAAGTCGACCCGCCCCACCGCATAGGCAATCACCCCCAGCGTGCCGGCCGCAATCATCACCGGCATGATCGCCAGCCCGTCCAGCCCGTCGGTCAGGTTCACCGCATTGGCGGCGCCGACAATGACGCAGATCGAAAACGGCACATAGAACAGGCCAAGATTGATCAGTGTGTCCTTGAACACCGGCAGCGCCAGCTGGTTCTGCAGGGCCTCCGGGTGGAACCGCGCAGCCAGAACCGAGCACAGCGCCGCAATCGCGATTCCCAGGGCCAGCCGCAGTTTGCCCGACACCCCGGCGGTGGTCTGTTTTGACACTTTGGCGTAATCATCGGCAAACCCGATCAGCGCAAAGGCCAGCGTCACCAGCAGCACCATCCAGACAAAGGGATTGTCAAGCCGCGCCCACAGCAGCGTCGACGACAGCAGCGCGCCGACGATCAGCAGCCCGCCCATGGTCGGCGTGCCCGCCTTGGAAAAATGCCCTTCCGGCCCGTCATCGCGGATCGGCTGGCCCTTGCCCTGTTTGCGGCGCAGCACATTGATCAGCGGCTTGCCGAACAAAAAGCCAAAGACCAGCGCAGTCATAAAGGCGCCGCCTGCGCGGAATGTGATATAACGGAAGAGGTTGAAAACATCCCCCCCGTCCGACAAAGCGGTCAGCCAATAGAGCATCCTGGCCCTTCCCTCGTTCTGCTTACGCGTTTTCTTGTTTGCGGCCGGAGTGACCCATTTCGCGGATGCCGTCAACGATCTTGGCCAGGCTCATGCTGAGCGACCCCTTGGCCAGCACGATGTCGCCGCCCCTGATTTCACCTGCCAGGCCGGGCACGGCCTCAATGCTGGTGCCGTACCATCCGCCGCGTTTCCCCTCCGGCAACGCATCATGCAGCGCCTGCATCAGCGGGCCGATGCAATGGATCTTGTCGATGCCTTCCACCGCCTCCAGATCGGCCAGCCCGGCGTGCAGCTCATCCTCCTGCGGGCCAAGCTCCTTCATATCGCCCACATAGGCGATCCGCCGCCCCGCGCCCGGGGTCGCCGCCAGCACCGCCAGCGCCGCCGCCATCGAGGTCGGATTGGCGTTGTAACTGTCGTCCAGCAGGGTGGCCTCTCCGCTGTCCAGCCGGATGGTTTCACGCACGCCGCGGCCTTTGACCGGCGACCACAGCGCCAGGCTTTCCACTGCACGCGCGGGATCAGCCCCCAGTGCCTCGACACAGGCCAGCGCGCCCAGGGCGTTCATCGCAAAATGCGCGCCAAGCGATTGAATATGCAGCTCCAGCGCGCGGCCGCGCGCGGTGGCGCGGGCCACGGTTTCCTCGCCCTCGATGCGGGCAGAGTGCAGCCTGTAGTCTTCGGCGCTTTTGCCGAACCAGCGGGCGGCTACCCCCAGATCCGATGCCGCATGCCGCAGCACGTCCGCCTCGGCAATATCGGCGTTCAGCACCGCAACACCGCCCGGCTCCAGCCCCTGCATGACAGCGGCTTTCTCGCGGGCGATGTCCTCGACGTTTTCAAACGCCTCCAGATGCACCGCAGCCACGGTGGTCACCATCGCCACATGCGGACGGGCCTGCAGTGCCAAGGGCGCAATCTCGCCGGGATGGTTCATGCCGATCTCGATCACCGCAAATTCGGTGTCGCGCGGCATCCGGGCCAGGGTCAGCGGCACCCCCCAATGGTTGTTGTAGCTGGCAACAGCGGCGTGGGTGCGGCCCTGATCGGACAGCATCCGCGCCAGCATCTCTTTGGTCGAGGTCTTGCCGACCGAGCCGGTCACCGCAACGAGCTTCACCTGCGAACGCGCCCGCGACGCCCGGCCGAGGGCCTCCAGACCGGCCTGCACGTCGTCCACGATCAGCAGCGGCGCATCGGCGGGAACGCCTTCGGGAATGCGGGACACCAGTGCCGCGCCCGCGCCCTTTTCCAGCGCCTGCGCCACGAAATCATGGCCATCGCGCGCGGCCTTCAGGGCCACGAACATATCGCCCGCTTCAAGGGTGCGGGTGTCGATCGACAGGCCGCTGACAGCCCAGTCGCCCTCTGTGCGCCCGCCGGTGGCAGCGGCGGCCTCTGCCGCGGTCCAAAGCGTCATGCGATCCTCCCGTCCAGCGCGGCCGCGGCAATGCTGGCCTGTTCCACATCGTTAAACGGCAGCACCGTGTCGCCCACGGTCTGGCCGGTCTCATGCCCCTTGCCGCAGATGATCAGCGCATCGCCCGGCCCCAGCAAGTCAGCCCCGCGCAGGATCGCCTCGGCGCGGTCGCCGACCTCGATGCAGCCGGGCGCGCCGCCCTTCACTGCCGCCCGGATCACCGCCGGGTCCTCGCTGCGCGGATTGTCGTCCGTCACGATCACAACATCGGCATTGTCATGCGCCGCCTGCCCCATCAGCGGCCGTTTGCTGGTGTCGCGGTCGCCGCCTGCGCCGACGATGGCAATCAGCCGGCCCAGCACATGCGGGCGCAGCGCCTTGATGGCACTGGCGACAGCATCCGGCGTATGGGCGTAATCGACAAACACCGCCGAGCCGTTGTCCCGCTCTGCCGCCAGCTGCATCCGGCCGCGCACCGTGGTCAGATGCGGCAGGGTTTCAAACACCCGCTCCGGGTCCTCGCCGCCGGCAATCACCAGCCCGCAGGCCAGCAGCACGTTTTCCGCCTGAAAACCGCCGATCAGGTTCAGGCGCAGCTGATAGGGCTTGTCGTGCCAGGAAAACCGCATGTCCTGGCCGGTGCCGTCATAGCGCAGACCCATCAGGCTGAGATCGCCAAGGCCCCGGCCCACGCTGATCACCTCTTGCCCGCGGGCGGCGGCCACGGCGCGCATTTCAGGCCCGCGCGGGTCATTCATATTGATTACCGCAACCCCCTCCTCCGGCAGCACCCGGCGGAACAGGCCCGCCTTGGCGGCGAAATAGGCGTCAAACGTCTCGTGATAATCCAGATGGTCCTGGGTGAAATTGGTGAATCCCGCCGCCGCCAGCTGCACCCCGTCCAGACGGCGCTGGTCCAGCCCGTGCGAGGACGCCTCCATCGCCGCATGGGTCACCCCTGCCGCGGCGGCCTCAGCCAGGGCGCGGTGCAGGGTGACCGGTTCCGGCGTGGTATGGGCCAGCGGATAGCTCCAGGCGCCCTCGATACCGGTGGTGCCCATATTGACCGCCTCATGGCCCAGCTCGGTCCAGATCTGGCGCACAAAGCTTGCCACCGATGTCTTGCCGTTGGTGCCGGTGACCGCAACCACGGTCTGCGGCTGGCCGCCGAACCACAGCGCCGCGGCGTAGGCCAGCGTCTGGCGCGGATCCTCCACCACCACCAGCGCGGCGTGGCTTTCGTCCAGAATCCTGGCGGCGATTCCGGCGCCTGCGGCATCGGTCAGAATGGCAGAGGCGCCCAGTTCCAGCGCCGCGGGGATGAATTTGGCCCCATGCACCTGACTGCCGGGCAACGCCGCAAAAAGATACCCCTGCCGCACCTCGCGGCTGTCCACTGCCAAACCGCGGATCTGCGGGTCGGCGCCGCCGCGGGCGGTCAGCCCCAATTGGCTCAGGGGCTGGTCTGGTCTGCTGCTGCTCATGGCGGCCCTCTGCCCTAGTTCAGTTCGAGGTGAGGGTTATACCAGTCACCTCTGCAGGTTCAACTTGCGGACGCAACCCCAACAGCGGCGCGACCCGGCCGATCATCTCGGCCGCCACCGGGGTGGCGGTCCATCCTGCCGTCCGGCGCTCCTTGCCATGGGCAATAACGGACGGTTCGTCCAGCGTCACGATCAGCACGTATTTCGGGTCATGTGCCGGGAAAATAGAGGCAAAAGTGGCAATCACCTTGTCTTCGTAATAGCCGCCGCGGGGCTTGGGCTTGTCGGCGGTGCCGGTCTTGCCGCCGACCTGATAGCCTTTGACCCGGGCAAAGGATGCGGTGCCTTCACTGACCACCTTGCGCAACATCTTGCGCGCGGCGGCGGCGGTGCGTTCGCTCAGCACCCGTTCACCCGGCTGCGGTCCCGTCTGTTTCAGAATCGTCGGCGCCACATAGCGGCCGCCATTGGCAATCGCCGCATAGCCCGCCGCCAGATGCATCGGCGTGGTGGAAATGCCGTGGCCGTAGGAAATAGTCATCGCCGACAGCTCGGACCAGTTGGCGGGCAGCAGCGGTTTGCCGCCCTTGGCCTCGGAAATCTCGAACGGGGTCGGCTCCAGCATGCCCAGGGTGTCGAGGAAGCTTTTCTGCCGCTCCACCCCGATCTGCTGCGCCAGACGCGCGGTGCCGATGTTGGAGGATTTGACGATGATCTTGGTCACCGTCAACTCATTGCCGTAATTGCGGAAATCGCTTATCGCAAAGCGGCCCCAGCGCAACGGCCCGCGGGTGTCGATCACCGTATCGGCGCCAACCAGCCCCAGCTCCATCGCTTGCGCCGCTGTGAAGATCTTGAAGGTGGAGCCCAGCTCATACACCCCCTGCACCGCGCGGTTGAACAGCGGGCTATCGGAGGGATCGAAGCCGGAGGTGGGCGGACGCGGCCGGTCATTGGGGTCGAAATCCGGGAAGGACACGATCGAAATCACCTCGCCGGTATGGACATCCATCAGAATCGAGGTCGCGCCTTTGGCATTCATCAGCTTCATGCCGCCATACAGCACCTGCTCGGACGCGGCCTGCACGGTGAGGTCCAGCGACAGCTGCAAAGGCTTGCCCGCGTTGGCCGGATCACGGAGGTAATCGTCGAACTGGCGTTCGACACCGGCAACGCCGATCACCTCGGCGGCATTCACGCCCTCCTTGCCGAATCCGGCGCCGCCCAGAACATGGGCGGCCAGGCTGCCGTTGGGGTAAAGCCGCATCTCGCGCGGGCCGAACTTCAGGCCGGGATCGCCGATGTCATGCACCGCCTGCAGCTGCTCGGGGCTTATTTTCTTCTTCAGCCACAAGAACTTGCGCTTGCCGGTGAAATCCTTGATCAGCCGGTCTCGGTCCAGGTCGGGGAAGATCTGCACCAGTTTATCGGCGGCGCCCGCAGGGTCGATCATCTGCGGCGGCTGGGCATAAAGGGAGTGCGTTTCGAAATTGGTGGCCAGCAGGCTGCCGTTGCGGTCAACGATATCGGCACGCTGCGCGGCGATGACGCTGCCCGCGGCGCTGGCCACGGGTTCCGCCGGCTCGGAGACCGCCGTCATGCCCATCCGCGCGGTGATGGCACCAAAGGCGCAGACAAAGAACAGCCCCAGCACCAGCAGCCGCCCCTCGGCGCGCTGGCGGGACTGCACCTGCATCTCCTGATGGCGCAGGCTGATGTTTTCCGCCTCGATCACATCCGGGTTTTCACCGGTTGCACGGGCATGCAGAACCCGCGCCAGCGGGCGGAGCGGGGTGCGGATCATGGCTGGCTCCTCAGGTTCAGCCCCGAAACCTCAACACCTTCGGTGATCACCAGCTCTTCGGGTTCAGGATATGAAACCTCATCCACCCGGCCGAACTGATCCGGGCGCAGCGGCAGCAGGCCCAGGCTGTCGAAATTGATATCCGCCAGCTCGCGCAGCCGCTGCGGGCGGTTGAGATAGGCCCATTCGGCGCGCAGCACGCTGAGCCGCACCTGCGCCGCACCGATCTGCTGCTGCAGGGCACGGGTTTCCTTCAGCACCTGCTGGGTGGCATAGTTTTCGCGGTAGGCCCAGAAGGCGAGGCCAAAGACGGCCAGGCAGGTTGCGGCATACAGCAAAGTCTTCATTTGCGCGCCTCTTTGAGCTGCGGCATTCCAAGATCCTTGGCCGAGATCGGCCCCGGTTCCGCCCCGGTGCGGCGCCCGACCCGCAGACGGGCGGAGCGGGAGCGCGGGTTTTCCGCCAGTTCCTGATCGTCCGGACCCACGGCCTTGCGGGTGACCAATTCGAATTGGCTGGGGGTTTCCGCCTGTTCCGGCGCATAGCGGTTGGCGCGGCCGGTCTTGCCCGCGCGGTGCTGGAAGAAGCGTTTGACCATCCGGTCCTCGACCGAGTGGAACGTCACCACGGCCAAGAGCCCGCCGGGTTTCAGCGCGCGCTCGGCGGCCAGAAGGCCCTCGAACAGCTCGTCGTATTCGGCGTTCACCGCGATGCGCAGCCCCTGAAAGCTGCGGGTCGCCGGGTGCGACTGGTTCGGCTTGGGGCGCGGCAGGCAGGACTCAATGATCTTCGCAAGGCGCAGAGTCGTGGTGATGGGTTCGATCGCGCGCTCGCGCACGATCGCCTTGGCAATGCGGCGGCTGGCGCGTTCTTCGCCGTAGTGGAACAGGATGTCGGCAATCTGCACCTCGTCCAGCTCGGCGATCAGATCGGCGGCGGAGGGCCCCGACTGCGACATGCGCATATCCAGCGGACCGTCCCGCATGAAGGAGAAGCCGCGCTCGGCCAGGTCCAGCTGCATCGAGGAGACACCAAGGTCCAGCACCACGCCGTCGAGATCCTGCGCATATTCATCCATGCGCGAGAACACACCCTGCTGCAGGATCAGGCGGCTGCCGTACGCCCCTGCCCAGGGTTTGGCCATCTCAAACGCCAGCGGGTCGCGGTCGACGCCGGTGACCTCGTCTGCGCCGGCCTCAAGCAGGCCGCGGGTATAGCCGCCTGCGCCGAAGGTGCCGTCCAGCCAGCGGCCCGAAACCGGGGCCACGGCCTGCAGCAGCGGCCGCAGAAGGACGGGAATGTGGGGACCATTGGCAGCATCTTGGTCCTGGGTCATGGGTCAAACGCCTCCGGCGCCATCTAGGAATTCCAGCGGATCGAAATCCTCGGGCAGGTCTTCCATCAGTTTCTCGGCTTCCGCCATTTCGACCTCTTCATAGGTCTCGGGCTTCCAGATCTGGAAGGTGTCGCCAGACGCTATAAAGAAGGCCTCGCCCTCCAGGCCGATCTTCTGCCGCAGCTTGGCAGGCAAAACAAGGCGGCCGGTCTCATCCACATTTGTCGGCAAGGATTGGCCGTTGAACATGCGCTCAAGGATCTTGCGCGGCTTGGAGCCGCGCGGCAGCGCCGCGATCTTGGCGTCCACCTCGTCGATGGCTTCCATTGTATAGCATTCAAGAAACTGGCGGCGGTGATCGCCGTAGACGATGACCAGTTCGGGGCTGTCGCCGGATTTCCAGTTGGGATCGGCGGCCTCCAGCACACGGCGAAAGGAAGCCGGAATTGACACCCGCCCCTTGCTGTCCACCTTGTGGTGGCTTTCGCCTCTGAACCTGCGGCCCAATCTACCGTCCCTTTTCGCGCGTCCCTCGCGTTAAACCGTTCCCCAGAATGAAAAGGGGCGGGTTGATCTGCTGCCACTGATCAACCCGCCGCCTTGGCCCGCTATGCGGGATGTCCGACTGCGCACGCCACCTGGGGGGATGTCTGCTCGCCCGCGCGCCGGATCTCTTTGGTCGATGAAAGCGAAGGCCTGTATGAAACCTGCTTGTTTTGTTTTGGCTTGGGGTCGTTTGGCGCCCCGTCCCTCGTCTCATTCGATGTAGTAGGGATACTATGGGAATTGATGGCACCGCAACTGTTTTCTGCGAGAAATCGTCGAGCGACTGACAACAACGGCAGGGATTCGCAAGAGATTCGTGAGTAAATTAGGGCAAAACTGCGAACTTGTTGTGCGCTGGTGGCCTGGAAACACCATATATAGAGGTGAGTTGCACTTACAATTTTTCTCCCATAGTTTCCCGCGATTCCACTAGAAGAGACCCATCATCTGCGGGCATTCCCCTTATGTTCCCCCTCCGCCACTAGTGGACCGCCGGAAAATCCCGATATCAGCGCTTCAACAGCACGTGATTCGCGCGCCAAAGAGGCGGAGGAGGCAATTCGGGCCATAATTTCCCATGACGCCCATGAATTCCCGCCGGTCCCGTGAATTCCCAGCTGCCCCCCTGCCATCCCGCCGGTCCCATACCGCCCCATGCGGGGCCGGCCGCCCGCAGCCCCCGAACCGGGCGTAAAATCCCACCTGTCCCCAAGCTAAGGGGGGTAACAGCAAAAGGCCCGCCAACGCGGCGGGCCATCCGGGACTTTACAGAAAGAGTGAGACAGAGGCCCGCGGGAGTCAGGCCATGCCGCCGCCGATCAGGCCTTCGGCAATCCGCGCATAGGCCATGGCCATCGGCCCCTCGCCCGCAGCGATGGGCGTGCCGCTGTCGCCGGCCAGGCGGGTTTCCAGATCGATCGGCAGAGCGCCCAGGAGCGGCAGCCCAAGCGCCGCAGCTTCAGCCGCGACACCGCCATGGCCAAAGATGTGATGCTCACCGCCGCAGTCCGGGCAGGTGAAGAAAGACATGTTCTCGATCAGACCCAGAACCGGGGTTTTCAGCGTCTTGAGCATGTCCATCGCCTTGCGCGCATCCAGCAGCGCCACATCCTGCGGGGTGGAGACGACGATGGCGCCGGTCAGTTCCGTCTTGGTGCAAAGCGTCAGCTGCACATCGCCGGTGCCGGGCGGCAGGTCGACGATCAGCACGTCCAGCTCCCCCCAGTTCACCTGCCCCAGCATCTGCTGCAACGCCCCCATCAGCATTGGACCGCGCCAGACTACCGCCTTGCCCTCCTCCAGCATGAAGCCGATCGACATCAGGGTGACGCCATGGGCGTGCAGCGGCTCGATGATCTTGCCATCGGGACTGGCGGGACGCCCGGCCGCACCCATCATCCGCGGCTGGGAGGGGCCATAGATGTCGGCATCCAAAAGACCGACCTTGCGCCCCTGCTTGGCCAGCGCCACGGCAAGGTTGGAGGAGACGGTGGATTTGCCCACCCCGCCCTTGCCGGAGGCAATTGCCAGGATCCGCTTGACCCCTGCGGGTTTCAGCGGCCCGGCCTGCGGTTTCGGGTGGCCGCCGACCTTGAGGCTGGGCGCCGGCTGTTGCGGCGCATGGGCGGTGAGCGCAGCCGAGACGGTCTCGACCCCGTCAAGCGCCAGCACTGCAGCCTCGGCCGCTTTGCGCAAAGGCTCCATCAGCTTGGCAATCTCGGGGCTGGGCGCCTCGATCACAAAGCTGACCTTGCCGCCCTCGACGCGCAGCGCGCGCAGCATGCCGCGCGACACCAGCGTGCCGCCATCCGGCAAGGCGAGCCGCTCCAATGTTTCGCGAATCCGATCCTGAGTGACCGCCATGACTGCTCTCCTGCGTGTTTTCTGGCCCGTATATATGTGTCCGCCCTGCACCTTGGAACCCGTCATGCGTGATTGCCGCAGCCCCGGGCCAAGGGCCATGGGCCGCATCTGTCAACTGGGCGCGCCGCCAGCCATGCGCAGACTGCAGCCCGGCGCCCGGTATTTATACAGCTGCGCAAATTCCCGCCGAAATTTGCGCCCCTTTACAAAGGCATACCCTAGGTCACCCATGCAATTGCTGCATAGCAGCATTGCCGTTTCACGGGATTGCGGCTCCACGAAAGATCTTTAAATTAATCCTCAAGAGACGCCGGGATGGCGTCAGGCGAATGACGGAACGACTGGACGAGGAAACGGAACCATGGCTGCAGCACATCAAATCTCCGCGGCGAGCGTGGCATCCCCGGCTGGCATCCTGGACGCGCTGATGGTGAAATTCAGCCGCTACCGGTTGTACCGCAAGACCGTCAGCGAACTGTCGGCATTGTCGGGGCACGATCTGGCGGATCTGGGCCTGCACCGGTCCGAAATCCAGCGCGTTGCCTATCAGGCCGCTTACGAGAACAACTAATAGAGATCAGGCCTTTTCTCCTCCTCCCTTGAAGGGCCTGTACTACGCGGTGGCATCCTCCTCCTCCCTGATGCCGCCGCACCTATACCGGTTAACAGCCGGGCTTGAATCACCGGGATCTCCTCCTCCCTGAATTCCGGTGTTTGACAGAACGGCGGTGCCCCTCCTCCCTGGGTGCCGCCGTTTTTGCGTTCTGCCCCCCGAACAGCTCTTCCCGCCGGATGCAGGCACCTGCAGCCAGGCCCCTGCCTGTTCGTTTTGCGCAAACTTTTAAGGACGGGGCGGCGGGGGGGGGGGGGGGGGGGGGGGGGGGGGGGGGGGGGGGGGGGGGGGGGGGGGGGGGGGGGGGAGGGGGGGGGGGGGGGGGGGGGGGGGGGGAGGGGAGAGGGAAGA
>NZ_JBVVXU010000022.1:0-72425 GCF_055902035.1 Leisingera sp. SA215
TGACGCCGGAGTCCGCGACGCAGTTGCAGAAGCTGGGGTATTCTTGCGCGATCGAGGCGGGGGCCGGTGCGGCGGCGGGCTTTTCCGATGCGGCCTATGCGGCGGCGGGGGTCGAGATCATCAAGACGCCGGCAGCGCTTTGGAAAGCCTGCGATATTGTCGCCAAGGTGCGCCAGCCGGATGAGACTGAGCTGAAACGGCTGACCAAGGGCAAGACGCTGATCTCCTTCTTCAACCCGGCCGGCAATGACGCGGGCATGGACGCGGCCAAGGCCAAGGGCGCCAATGTGATCGCGATGGAAATGGTGCCGCGGATCAGCCGCGCGCAGAAGATGGACGCGCTCAGCTCCATGGCCAATATCGCCGGCTACCGCGCGGTGATCGAGGCGGGCAACAACTTCGGCCGTTTCTTCACCGGCCAGATCACCGCGGCGGGCAAGGTGCCCCCCGCAAAAGTGCTGGTGGTCGGCGCAGGCGTCGCGGGGCTTGCCGCGATCGGCACCTCGACCAGCTTGGGCGCGGTGACCTATGCCTTCGACGTGCGGCCTGAAGTGGCCGAGCAGGTGGAATCGATGGGCGCCGAGTTTGTCTATCTCGATTTCGAGGAAGAACAGCAGGACGGCGCCGCCACCGGCGGCTATGCCTCTGTGTCTTCGCCGGAATTCCGCGAAGCGCAGCTGGCCAAGTTCCGCGAGCTGGCGCCGGAAATGGACATCGTCATCACCACTGCGCTGATCCCCAACCGCGAAGCGCCCGAGCTGTGGACCGCGGACATGGTTGCGGCGATGAAGCCGGGCTCGGTGATCGTCGATCTGGCGGCGGAAAAGGGCGGCAACTGCAAGCTGACCGTCGCGGATGAGAAGATCGTGACCGACAACGGCGTCACCATCATCGGCTACACCGATTTCCCCAGCCGGATGGCGGCGCAGGCCTCGACGCTTTATGCCACCAACATCCGCCACATGATGACTGACCTGACGCCGGAAAAAGACGGTTTGGTCAATCACGACATGGAAGACGACGTGATCCGCGGCGCCACCGTGGCCTTTGAGGGCGAGATCACCTTCCCGCCGCCGCCGCCGAAAGTTCAGGCGATTGCGGCCAAGCCCAAGGAGGTGGTGCCGGAGCTGACGCCGGAGGAAAAACGCGCCCAGGAGGTCGAGGCCTTCAAGGCGCAGACCAAAAGCCAGGTCACCCTGCTGGCAGGCGGCGGCGCGCTCTTGCTGCTGGTGGGGCTGTTTGCGCCCGCGAGCTTCATGCAGCATTTCATCGTCTTTGCGCTGGCCTGCTTTGTCGGCTTCCAGGTGATCTGGGGTGTCGCGCACTCGCTGCACACGCCCTTGATGGCGGTGACCAATGCGATCTCCTCGATCATCATCCTGGGCGCCCTGATGCAGATCGGCTCCGGCAGCTGGCTGGTGATCCTGCTGGCGGCGCTTAGCGTCTTCATGGCCGGGATCAACATCTTCGGCGGCTTCCTCGTCACCCGGCGCATGCTCGCCATGTTCCAGAAATCTTAAAGCGAGGCAGGTACAATGGATTACGGTTTCACCACCGCCGCTTACGTTGTTGCGGCTGTTCTTTTCATCCTGTCCTTGGGCGGTCTGTCGGGTCAGGAAAGCGCCAAACGCGCGGTCTGGTACGGCATTGCCGGCATGGCTCTGGCGGTCTTTGCGACCCTGATCGGCCCCGGCTCCGGCCTGTGGCTGTTGTCGGTCCTGCTGATCGCGGGCGGCGGCCTGATCGGTACTTATGTCGCGAAAAAGGTGCAGATGACCGAGATGCCGCAGCTGGTTGCGGCGATGCACTCGCTGGTCGGCCTGGCCGCAGTGTTTGTGGGCTTCATCGCCCATTTCGAGATCGGCAATGCGGCGGCGACCCTGGCCGCGGGCAGCACCGGGGATCTGGGCACCTTTGCCAAGCTGATTGCCAAGAAGACCCCGGCCGAGATCGCGTTTCTGCGGGTTGAGCTGTTCCTCGGCATCTTCATCGGCGCGATCACCTTTACCGGCTCGGTCATTGCCTTCGGCAAGCTGGCGGGCAAGGTCACATCCGCCGCAACCAAGCTGCCGGGCGGCCATATGCTGAACGCGGGCGCCGCAGGCCTCTCCTTTCTCAGCCTGATCTGGTATTTCAACTCCGGTGCCTTCCTGCCCTTGCTGCTGATGACCCTGGCGGCGCTGTTTATCGGCTACCACCTGATCATGGGCATCGGCGGCGCCGACATGCCGGTGGTTGTGTCGATGCTGAACAGCTACTCCGGCTGGGCCGCCGCCGCCATCGGCTTCAGCCTTGGCAATGACCTGTTGATCGTGGTCGGCGCGCTGGTCGGCTCTTCGGGTGCGATCCTCAGCTACATCATGTGCAAGGCGATGAACCGCTCCTTTGTCAGCGTGATCCTTGGCGGTTTCGGCGGCGCGGCGGGCCCGGCGATGGAGATCGACGGCGAACAGATCGCCATCGACGCCGACGGCGTGGCGGCAGCGCTGGAGGAGGCCGACTCTGTGGTGATCATCCCCGGCTACGGCATGGCGGTGGCGCAGGCGCAGCAGAACGTCGCCGAGCTCACCCGCCGCCTGCGCGCCAAAGGCAAGACCGTGCGCTTTGCCATCCACCCGGTGGCGGGCCGCTTGCCGGGCCATATGAACGTGCTGCTGGCCGAGGCCAAGGTGCCCTATGACATCGTGCTGGAGATGGACGAGATCAACGAGGACTTCCCGCAGACGGATGTGGCGATCGTGATCGGCTCCAACGACATCGTGAACCCGGCAGCGCAGGAGGATCCCAACTCGCCCATCGCCGGCATGCCGGTGCTGGAATGCTGGAAGGCGAAACAGGTGTTCGTCTCCAAACGCGGCCAGGGCACCGGCTATTCCGGCATCGAGAACCCGCTGTTCTTCAAGGAAAACACCCGCATGTTCTACGGCGACGCAAAGGCCAGCCTCGACACCCTGCTGAGCCTTTCGGCCGCCTGAATCCGCAGTTTAATGGAAAAGGAAATCACGTCATGACATCAGACACCGCACGCAGGAACGACCTTGGTGCCTATTGGATGCCTTTCACCTCCAACCGGCAGTTCAAGCAGAGCCCCCGCATGATCGCCGCGGCGGAGGGCATGTATTACACCACCGCCGACGGACAGAAGGTGATGGACGGCACCGCGGGCCTGTGGTGCGTCAATGCAGGCCACGCCGCGCCGCGGATCACCGAAGAGGTGCAGAAACAGGTGGCGGAGCTGGACTATGCACCCGCTTTCCAGATGGGCCACCCCAAGGCGTTTGAGCTGGCGGATCGGCTGGCCGGGCTGGCGCCGGGCGATCTGAACCACGTGTTCTTTACCAACTCAGGTTCGGAATCGGTGGAAACCGCGCTGAAGATCGCGCTGGCCTATCACAAGGCCAAGGGCGAGGCGGGCCGCACCCGGCTGATCGGCCGCGAGAAGGGGTATCACGGGGTCAACTTCGGCGGCATCGCAGTAGGCGGCATCGTCAACAACCGCCGCCATTTCGGCAGCCTGCTGACCGGCGTTGACCATCTGCGCCACACCCATGACCCCGAGCGCAATCCCTACACCCAGGGCGAGGCCGAGCATGGCGTGGAACTGGCCGAAGATCTGGTGCGGCTGATCGAGCTGCACGGGGCCGAGACTATCGCCGCGGTGATTGTCGAGCCGATGGCGGGTTCCGCCGGGGTGATCCTGCCGCCCAAGGGCTATTTGCAGCGGCTGCGTGAGATCAGCCGCGAACACGGCATCCTGTTGATCTTTGATGAGGTGATCACCGCCTATGGCCGCCTGGGCCGGGCCTTTGGCGCGGACTATTACGGCGTCGAGCCGGACATGATCACCACCGCCAAGGGTCTGACCAATGGCGTCATCCCGATGGGCGCGGTGATGATCAGCAGCGAGATCCACGATGCCTTCATGACCGGCCCCGAACACATGATCGAGCTGTTCCACGGCTATACCTATTCGGGCAACCCGGTGGCTTGTGCGGCGGCGCTGGCGGCGCTGGACACCTACCGCGAGGAGGAGTTGTTCGAACGTGCCGCTTCGCTGGAAGACTACTGGGCGGAGGCGCTGTTCAGCCTCAAGGGGCTGCCGCATGTGCGGGATATCCGCTGTGCCGGTCTGGTTGGCGCGGTGGAGCTGGAACCGGTTGCGGGCCAGCCCACCAAACGTGCCTTCGACACCTATCTGCGCGCCTGGGACAAGGGGGCGCATCTGCGCACCACCGGCGACATCATCGCCATGTCGCCGCCGCTGATCATCGAGAAATCCGAAATCGACACGCTGATCGGCATCCTGGCCGAATCGCTCAGCGCGTGACCTGTCTGCTGCCGCCCGCATGCATGGGCGGCAGCTGCCAATAGGGAGAGACACCATGAAAGACGTGCAAAGCAACGCCCGCATCAACGGCAGCCGCCTGTGGGATTCGCTGATGGAAATGGCCAAGGTCGGCCCCGGCCTGCGCGGCGGCAACAACCGCCAGACGCTGACCGACGCCGACAAGGAAGGCCGCGGCCTGTTCAAACGCTGGTGCGAAGAGGCCGGCATGACTGTCGGCGTCGACAGCATGGGCAACATGTTTGCCCGCCTCGAAGGCGCCGAGCCGGATCTGGATCCGGTGATGATGGGCAGCCATCTGGACACCCAGCCGACGGGCGGCAAATACGACGGCGTGCTGGGCGTGCTGGCGGGCCTTGAGGTCGTGCGCTCGATCCGCGATCAGGGAATCACCCCGCGCCGCCCGATCGTGGTGGTGAACTGGACCAATGAGGAAGGCACGCGCTTTGCGCCTGCGATGCTGTCCTCCGGTGTCTTTGCCGGCGTCCACACCCAGGACTGGGCCTATGCCCGCGAGGATGCGGAGGGCAAGACATTCGGCGAGGAGCTGGCTCGCATCGGCTACGTCGGGGACGAGCCGGTGGGCGGCCGCAAGATGCACGCGATGTTCGAGTTGCACATCGAACAGGGCCCGATCCTGGAGGCCGAGGGCAAGGACATCGGCGTGGTCACCCACGGCCAGGGTCTGAACTGGCTTCAGGTGACCTTGACGGGGCAGGAGGCGCATACCGGCTCCACCCCGATGCCGATGCGCCGCAACGCAGGCCTGGGTGCGGCGCGGATCACCGATCTGGTGCATGAAATCGCGATGAGCCACCAGCCCGGCGCGGTGGGCGCTGTGGGCCATTGCGACTATTACCCCAACAGCCGCAACATCGTGCCGGGCAAGGTGGTCTTCACCATCGATTTCCGCTCGCCCAGCTTCGACACGCAAGAAGACATGGAACGCCGCCTGCGCGAGGGGGCTGCCAAGATCGCCGAGGAACTGGAACTGGGCCTCGAGATCGAACAGGCCGGCCATTTCGACCCGGTAACCTTTGACGAAGGTTGCGTCTCGGCCGTGCGCCGTGCGGCGGAAAAGCTGGGCTATTCGCACCGCAACATCATCTCCGGCGCGGGGCATGATGCTTGCTGGATCAACAAGGTGGCGCCGACCGCGATGGTGATGTGCCCCTGCGTCGATGGTCTCAGCCACAACGAGGACGAGGACATCAGCCGCGAATGGGCGGCGGCAGGCGCCGATGTGCTGCTGCATGCCGTGCTGGAAACCGCAGAAATCGTGGAGTGAAGACAATGACGAGCAGAACCGTAATCAAGGGCGGCACCATCGTCGCCGCCGACCGCAGCTATGCCGCCGATGTTGCCATCGAGGATGGCAAGATCGTGCAGATCGGCACAGGCCTCAGCGGCGACAGACTGCTGGACGCCGAGGGCTGTTACGTGATGCCCGGCGGCATCGACCCGCATGTGCATCTGGAAATGCCCTTCATGGGCACCCATTCGGCGGATGATTTTGAATCCGGCACCCGTGCCGGTCTCGCGGGCGGCACCACCATGGTGGTGGACTTCTGCCTGCCCAGCCCCGGCCAGTCGATGCTGGAGGCGCTGGAGGCTTGGCACGCCAAGTCCAAACGCGCCTGCGCCGACTATTCTTTCCACATGGCGGTGACCTGGTGGAGCGAGCAGGTCTTCAACGAGATGCAGCAGGTGGTGGATCTCGGCATCAACTCTTTCAAGCATTTCATGGCCTACAAGGGCGCCCTGATGGTGGAGGATGACGAGCTGTTCGACTCGTTCCGCCGCTGTGCCGCCCTTGGCGCGCTGCCGATGGTGCATGCGGAAAACGGCGACGTGGTTGCCACCATGCAGCAGAAACTGCTGGCCGACGGCATCCGCGGTCCCGAAGGCCACGGCCTGTCGCGCCCGCCCGAGGTCGAAGGCGAGGCTACCAACCGCGCCATCATGATCGCCGATATGGCGGGGGTGCCGCTGTATGTGGTGCATACCTCCTGCGAACAGGCGCATGAGGCGATCCGCCGGGCGCGCCAGAAGGGCATGCGCGTCTTTGGCGAGCCGCTGATCCAGCATCTGGTGCTGGACGACAGCGAATACCGCAACCCCAACTGGGACCACGCCGCGCAGCGGGTGATGTCGCCGCCGTTCCGCGACAAATCCCACCAGGACAGCCTCTGGGCCGGCCTTCAGGCGGGATCCTTGCAGGTGGTCGCCACCGACCACTGCGCTTTCTCGGTGGAGCAGAAACGCTTTGGCATCGATGATTTTACCAAGATCCCCAACGGCACCGGCGGTCTGGAAGACCGGATGCCTGTGCTGTGGAGCGAGGGCGTTAACACCGGCCGGTTGACGCCAAACGAATTTGTCGCCGTCACCTCCACCAACATCGCCAAGATCCTCAACATCTACCCGCAGAAGGGCGCGATTGTTGAGGGCTCCGACGCCGATCTGGTGGTCTGGGATCCGATGAAATCCAAGGTGATCTCGGCCGGAACCCAGCAGTCGGTGGTCGACTACAACGTCTTTACGGGCCGCGAAGTGACCGGCCTGCCGCGCTACACCCTCAGCCGCGGCGAAGTGGCGGTGGAGGATGGCACCGTCTGCGCCACCCCCGGGCATGGGCGTTTTGTCGAACGCGCGCCTTTCCCAGAGGTGAACAAGGCGCTGTCGAAATGGAAGGAGCTTACCGCACCTCGTCAGGTGCAGCGCTCGGCGGAGAACATGCCCGCTTGCGTCTGACGGAACTCCCCGGCTTCGACCGGGGTGTTTTTTCATCTGCGGTGTTTGGGAGGACAGGCATCGCAGTTCGCCAAATAAACAGGGAGGAAACTGATAATGGCTGATATAACAAGCGGGTATACCGCACAGGGCGCCGCGGCGCCACAGCAGATAGACCTGAGCGGGATTGATCCCGAATTATACAACGAAGACCAGCTGCCCACCACGGCAGAGCAACGCACCTGGGATTGGCTGGCGATCTCGGCGCTGTGGGTGGGCATGGTAGTCTGTATCCCGACCTATCTGCTGGCCTCTTACCTGATCGGCTCCGGCATGAGCTGGGATCAGGCGGTGATGACCATTCTGGCCGCCAATGCCATCGTGCTGATCCCGATGGTGCTGGTGGGCCATGCCGGCACCAAATACGGCATCCCCTTCCCGGTGCTCTTGCGCTCGTCCTTTGGCCCCACCGGTGCCAAAATCCCGGCGGTGGCCCGCGGCATCGTCGCCTGCGGCTGGTTCGGCATTCAGACCTGGGTCGGCGGCTCGGCGATCTTCGTGATCCTGAACACGCTGACCGGCGGTGCGCTGGCGGGTGAGCCGCTGGCCATTCTCGGCATCAGCGCGGGTGAGTTCATCTGCTTCCTCGCCTTCTGGGGCCTGCATCTTTACTTCATCAAAAACGGCACGGAATCGATCCGCTGGCTGGAAACCTATGCGGCACCCTTCCTGCTGGCGATTGGTCTGGCGCTCTTGGGCTGGGCCTATGTCAACGCCGGCGGCTTTGGCGAAATGCTCTCGACCCCCAGCGCCTTTGATCCCGGCCAGCCCAAGGAAGGCCAGTTCTGGATGGTGTTCTGGCCCAGTCTGACCGGCATGATCGGTTACTGGGCGACGCTGGCGTTGAACATCCCCGACTTCACCCGCCACGCCCGCAGCCAGAAGGATCAGCTTCTGGGCCAGATGGTCGGCCTGCCGATCCCGATGGCGCTGTTTGCCTTCATCGCCTCAGCCGTGACCTCGGCCACCGTGGTGATCTTTGGCGAGGCGATCTGGGACCCGATCCAGCTGTCCGAGAAGATGGGCGGCCTGTCGGTGGTGATCGCGCTGTTTGCGCTGATCGTGGCGACACTGACCACCAACCTGGCGGCCAATGTGGTGGCCCCGGCGCACGGCTTTGCCAATCTCGCGCCCAGCAAGATCAACCTCAAGCGCGGCGGCTACATCACCGCGGGCATCGGCGTCGCCATGTTCCCCTGGATCCTGGTGAACCACATCGTCGGCCTGCTGATCGCCTTTTCTGCGCTTCTGGGTCCGATCGCGGGCGTGATGCTGGCGGACTACTACCTGCTGCGCAAGACCAAGCTGGAAGTGGCCGAATTGTTCAAGCTGAACGGCATCTATTCCGGCAAGAACGGCACCAACTGGGCCGGCATTCTGGCGCTGGTGCTCGGAATCCTGCCAAACCTGCCGGGCTTCCTCGCCGGTGTCGGCGTCACCGCGGGCACCTCGGACTTCTTCGCCACAGTCTATACCTACGCATGGTTTGTGGGCCTGTTTGTGGCTGGAGCGGCCTATCTGCTGCTGACAAAAGTGCTGAACAAGTGAGTGCAGACCGGGGCGGCTCTTCTGCCCCGGTTTTCATCCGTAATCAGGGGGAACAGTCTTGCCCAAAGCCATTTGGATTGCCCGCGTCACTGTAACCAGGGCCGTGCAATCCGGCGGCGGCAGCGCGGTGACACCGCCAGCGCCGTGCCGAGAGCAAAACGAATAGTATGAAACTGCTCGGCCAACACTATGTACAGCGCCTTGAACTGCAGGCTCACTCAGGAACGTTGACGGCCGGAAGAGGACGTGCCTGCAGTTTGAAACTTCTTGACAGATTTTATGAGAGTATAATTATTGGGATAAAATTGAACAGCTGAGAGCTTTGTATGCCCAACCATCACGAAGGCGGCGTCGTCTGCGACGCCATCGACATAGATCAGGTGGAGAGTTCGCGCCTCGATCCGGGGCTGGGCGAGGATATCCGCGATCTGCGTAAGTCGAAGGGGCTGACGCTTGGAAAGCTCGCGGAACTCACCGGCCTGTCGACCGGCTTCATCAGCCAGATCGAGCGCGGCCAAAACCGGCCCTCTGTCACCGCGCTTTTCAAGATAAGCCGGGCACTGGGCGTATCGGTCAGCTGGTTCTTCAATGCCTCCTCCAGCGGGGACCGGAAGTCGGCAATCGTGCGGTCAGGCGATCGCAGGTCCATCGCGTATAGCGACGGTATCAAGGATGAACTTCTTACCCCGGCCCTGGGTGGCGGATTAGAGCTGCTCTCCTGTGTCTTCGCTCCCGGCAGCGGTGTCGGGACCGTCTATGCCCATCAGGGCGAAGAGGCCGGGGTCGTGATCAGCGGCACGCTTGATCTCTGGGTGGGGGGCACCCGGTACCGGCTCAATGCCGGCGACAGCTTTGGCTTCGACAGCGCCACGCCGCACCGTTACCGCAATCCATCCAATGAGAAAACCGTCGTCATTTGGGCGATTGCCCCATCCGGATTTTAAGCACAGTGCATTTGCAAGGAACCAGCATGAGCCAGTCCCGTTTCCCCGCACTCTTCTCGCCGATTACGATTGGCAATCTGACCCTCCGCAATCGTATCGTTTCGACAGGGCACGAAACCCATCTCAGTGAACATGGCAAGATAGGCGACGCCCTGATTGCCTATCACGAAGCACGCGCCAAGGGCGGCGCCGGGCTTATCGTGACCGAGGTTGCGCTTGTTCATCCAAGCGCGGTTTTCGTTGCCGATCCGATCCGCGTGGATACCGATGAGTGCATCCCCGGCTATACCCGGCTGGCCGAGGCCATTCACCGGCACGATACCGGTTTGATCGCGCAGCTGTTTCACCCCGGCCGGGAAATGCTGGCCTCGGAAGACGGTACTGCGCCGGTCTCCTACAGCGCATCGGCCGTTCCGAACGAGCGGTTCCACGTCATGCCCCGCCCGATGCCCCTCGAAATGATCGCGGAAGTGATTGCATCCTATGGCGATGCGGCGCGCAGGATGCAGGCCGCAGGCCTCGATGGTGTGGAGATCGTCGGCTCGCACGGATACCTGCCGGCCCAGTTTCTGAACCCTCATGTCAACAAACGCGACGATCATTACGGTGGCGGCACGCTGGCCGGCCGGACACGGTTCATCCGTGAAATTATCGAGGATATCCGGCGCAAAACCGGCCCCGGTTTTGCCGTCGGGCTGCGGCTTTCGGGCGACGAGATGAGCCACGACGGGGCCGATCAGCCGGGGATGCTCGACGCATGCGCACTCATCGCGGCAGACAATGCGCCCGATTATTTCAGCGTTGTCGCGGGATCTTCGGCGACGCTTGCAGGGTCTGTTCATATCGCACCGCCCATGTATCAGGAGGCCGGTTATACGGCACCGCTGGGGCAGGGCATACGGGAACGCACCGGCATCACGACCATTGTCACGGGGCGGATCAACCAGCCCCAGGAGGCGGAGAGGATCATCAGGTCTGGTCAGGCGGATATGTGCGGCATGACACGGGCGATGATCTGCGATCCGCTGATCTCCAGCAAAGCCGAGGCGGGGCGCACCGACGATATCCGCGCCTGCATCGGCTGCAACCAGGCCTGTATCGGCCATTTTCACGCGGGCTATCCGATTTCCTGCATCCAGAACCCGGTGAGCGGCCGCGAGCTGCGTTTGGGGGAAGCGCCCGTTATTTCAGGCAAGCGCCGTGTGATGGTTATTGGAGGCGGCCCCGCTGGCATGAAGGCTGCAGCGGCAGCCGCGGAGCGGGGCCATGCTGTCACGCTGTTTGAACGCGACACCCAGCTGGGCGGGCAGGCGCGGCTTGCTCAGCTGCTTCCGCATCGCGCGGAATTCGGCGGGATCATCACCAATCTGACGCGCGAACTGGACCTCGCCGGAGTTGATGTGCGCAAGGGAGTGGCCGTGGATGCGGACATAATCCGGGATCACCGGCCGGACGCGATCATCCTTGCTGCAGGTGCGACACCCCGCTGGCCTGACTTCGAAGGGCGCGACGACATGCATGTTGTCGACGCCTGGCAGGTATTGCGGGGTGAAGCCAAGATCGGCAAGTCCGTCGTGGTTGCGGATTGGCGCGCCGATTGGATCGGTATCGGGGTGGCCGAACGTCTCGCGCAGAATGGCCATTCGGTCCGGCTTGCCGTCAACGGCTATATGCCCGGCCAGACCATTCAGATGTATGTCCGCGATGCCGGCATCGGACGTTTGCACAGCCTCGGAGTCGAAACACTGCCCTATATGCGCCTTTTCGGAGCCGACGAAGACAGCGTCTATCTACAGCATATCATGAACGATGAGCCGGTGATTTGCGAAGGGGTCGAAACGCTGGTCCTGTGTCAGGGTCACACCCCTGACAATGCAATCGAGGGCATTGTGCGGGACCTGGGCATCGAGCTCCACCTCGCGGGCGATTGCATTGCACCGCGGACAGCCGAAGAGGCGGTGCTGGAAGGTCTTCACGCAGGCCGTGCCGTTTAACAAAATCTGCAAGTGGGCATGCCGTGCTGCGCTGCCGGGGCCTGCGCAATGCACGTGCCTTCGCCAACTGGGAGGACCGCCCGGCCGTTCCCGCGGCGCTGCATGGCATTGGAAATTGCCGCGGCCATCTGCGGCACTCACCGCCTGTTGACTGCGGTCCAGCCGGGTCCGATGATCAACGTCATGCCATTTCCCGGGCACGATCCGCCGTTTGTCACTTTCGGATAGGAATTTGTCCCGTATGCACATGGATCGGTTGCCAGCCAAGGTGTAGCTGGCGTGAAGGAACTTAAATTCGGAGCAACGAAATGACCTATCAGGCGCCGGTTCGCGATATCATGTTCAACATCGAGCATCTGTCTGACTGGCCCGGGGTCTCATCGCTGGCGGCGTATTCCGGGGTTGAAACCGGCGATGTCCAGGCCGCGCTGGAAGGGTTCGGGCGCTTCTGTTCGGAGGTTATTGCCCCGCTTTCTGCCCCGGGCGACGCAACCGGCGCCCGGTTCGACGGTGAAAAGGTGGTGATGCCCGAGCCATATCTGCAGGCTTATGCGCAATACGCCGGGATGGGCTGGCAAAGCCTGCCGCACCCGGAGGAGTTCGGCGGGATGGGGCTGCCGCGGGCTGCCGGAGCCGCCGCAACGGAGATTTTGAACGCAGCGGATATGAGCTTCGGCCTGTGCCCGCTGTTGACCGACGGGGCGGTTGAGGCGCTGCTGCTTACCGGGTCCGGCGCGCAGAAACAGCGATACCTCGAGCCGATGATTTCCGGCCGATGGTCCGGCACTATGAACCTGACGGAACCTCAGGCCGGCAGCGATCTGGGGCGGGTGCGATGTAAGGCGGAACCCGGTGCGGATGGTGCCTATTCGATCAGCGGAACAAAGATCTTCATCACCTATGGCGCGCACAGCCTGACCGAAAACATCGTCCATCTGGTCCTGGCAAGAACCCCTGGCGCCCCGGCTGGCCCAAAGGGGCTGAGCCTGTTCATCGTGCCCAAATTCCTGGTCCAGGAAGACGGATCGCTTGGCCGCCGCAACACCGTTCAATGTGTCAGCATTGAGCACAAGCTGGGCGTCAGGGCGAGCCCGACCGCGGTTCTGGAATTCCAAGGCGCCACCGGCTTTCTGGTGGGGGAGGAGAACCGGGGCCTTGAATATATGTTCGTGATGATGCGGGCTGCGCGGTTTTCAGTCGGCGTGCAGGGGGTTGCCGTATCCGAACGCGCGTATCAGCACGCCTTGCGTTACGCCCAGGAGCGGGTGCAGAGCCGCCCGGTTGATGGCAGCTCCAAAGAGGCCGTGCCGATCCTTCAGCACCCGGATGTGCGGCGGTTGCTGCTGCGGATGCGGGCCTTGGTCGAAGGCGGGCGGGCTTTGGCGATGGCCACCGCAGGATGGCTTGATCTGGCCCAGCACGCCGAGGCCGGAACGGCCCGCGAGGCGGCGGAGATGGCCGAATTCCTCGTTCCGCTGGTCAAGGGGTGCTGCACGGAACGGTCCGTGGAGGTCGCCTCAATGGGCCTGCAGGTTCACGGCGGCATGGGTTTCATCGAGGAAACCGGGGTGGCGCAGTTTTACCGGGATGCCAGGATCCTGCCGATCTACGAAGGCACGACGGCGATCCAGGCCAATGATCTGCTGGGCCGCAAAGTGCTGCGGGACGGCGGCAAGACCGCCCGCCGCTTTGCCGGAATGGTCTCAGCGGCTGAGGCGGAGCTGCGCAAGGGCAGCGCAAAGGCACAGCTGGTTGCGGACCGGCTGCGGCAGGCGCGCCGCGCCTTTGAGGCCAGCCTTGCCTGGCTTCTGAAGACCGCGCCCGACCATCCGAATGCGGCATATGCCGGCAGTGTTCCCTTTCTGATGCTGGCAGGCAATCTTGCCGCGGGCTGGCAGCTGGGCAGGTCTGTCCTGGCTGCCGAAGCCAAGCTGGAACAGGGTGAAGATACAGCCTTCATGACGCAGAAAATCGCCACCGCAGTGTTTTACGCGCAGCATGTTCTTGTGGAATGCGGAACGGAAAGCGCCCGGGTCATCGACGGCAGCGAAAGCCTGTTCGATGCAGGGTTTGAAAACTGAACAACGGAAATTCATGGCACGGATCGGTGCCGGACAATAAGGAAAAGGTCGGAACAATGCCGCAAGAAGCCAGTTCGCACTCCTACGAAAAGCTCGCCCTTGAACAAAGGGACAATGGCGTCTGCATTGTTACGCTCAACCGGCCGTCCAAGCGCAATGCGCTGGATGCCGCCACGATCGAAGAGCTGATCCGCTTTTTCAGCGCTGCGCGCGGCAATGGCGTCAAGGCCGTGGTGCTGGCAGGCGCAGGCGACCATTTCTGCGCCGGCCTTGATCTGGTGGAGCATTGGAAGGAAGACCGCAGCCCGGATGACTTCATGCATGTCTGCCTGCGCTGGCACGAAGCCTTCAACAAGATGGAGTACGGCGGGGTCCCGATCATCGCCGCGCTTCAGGGGGCCGTTGTCGGCGGCGGGCTGGAACTGGCCAGCGCAGCCCATGTCCGGGTGATGGATCAGACCACTTATTTCGCGCTTCCCGAAGGCCAGCGCGGCATCTTCACCGGCGGCGGCGCCACCATCCGGGTTTCCGACATGATCGGCAAATACCGGATGATTGACATGATCCTGACAGGCCGGGTGTATCAGGGGCAGGAAGCCGTCGATCTGGGGCTGGCGCAATATATCACCGAAGGGTCCAGTTTCGAAAAGGCGGTCGAGCTTGCCGACAAGGTCGCGCAGAACCTGCCGCTGACCAATTATGCCATCTGTTCGGCGATCAGCCATTTGAACAACATGTCGGGCATGGATGCGGCCTATGCCGAGGCTGTCGTGGCTGGTGTTGTCAACACCCAGCCAGCGGCGCGCGAACGGCTGGAGGCCTTTGCCAACAAAACCGCAGCCCGCGTGCGGCCCAACAGCTAAGCCGCGCAAACCAGCCGTCAGGCCGTGGCTTGGGGCCTGGCCTGATGCTGCTGGACAGTGGCGGGCAGGGGGGAGGCAGAACCTGCGTTTGCTGCGGGTAATTGCCACCCATTTGCGGCATTCGGCTGGAATTCCCGGGCAATGCCGCAACTTTAGGGGCAAGGCGCCCTGCGGCCGGGCAGCTTGGCTTGGTGTCTCATGCCGGGCGACATCTTGACATAACCGGATTTGTGGTTATTTTAGCGTCATGACGATATCAAGCCACAACGCCCGCGCCCTTGCTGCCCTTGGCCACGATGCCCGTTTGGCCATCTTCCGCCTGCTGGTGAAAGCCGGGGAGGACGGGTTGCGGGTCGGCGAGATCGCCGGGCATCTGGGCTTGGCGCCCTCCACCCTGGCGCATCATCTGTCGGCACTGGTGGATGCCGGGCTGGTCGTGCAGGAAAAGCGCGGCCGTGAAGTGTTCAACCGGGTCGATTACCCCGTCATCCAGGGCGTGGTGAATTTCCTGACATCCGAATGCTGCACAGGTGTGACCCTGACTGTCAGAGAGGAGAGCGCATGAGGCGGAAAGCCGTCCACTTCGACTTGAAACAACTATAAATCTGGTGATATGGAAATGACAAACGTAACCAACCTTCCTCCGAGACCAGGCGCATCCGTCTGGCGGTTCTTGCAAGAGCAGCGGGTCTGGCTGGCCTCTGCCGCAATCCTGCTGCTGCTGGTCATTTTCGATCCGGCACAATCTGCAGAAAGTGCTGTCTTTGCCGGAGCTGCGCTGGCGCATACGGCCCCCTATCTTCTGTTCTCCATTGCCGTCGCGGCCTGGGCCGGCGCCACTGGCGCGGACAATCTGGTTGCAAAGGCTTTCACCGGTAAACCGCTTCTGATGATTGCGCTTGGCGCCCTGGCGGGCGGGCTGTCGCCGTTCTGCTCTTGCGGAGTGATCCCGCTCATCGCAGCACTGCTGGCTATGGGGGTGCCGTTGTCCGCCGTCATGGCCTTCTGGCTGGCGTCGCCGATCATGGATCCCTCGATGTTCTTTCTGACTGCCGGCGTTCTGGGCATTGAATTCGCGGTGGCCAAGACTGGCGCCGCGGTTGGCCTTGGCCTTTTTGGCGGCTTGGTTGTCCATTTGCTGAACCAGGGCGGCGCCTTGCAGGACGCGTTGCGCGACGGTGTCGGAAACGGCGGCTGCGGCGGGGCGAAAATGCGCGCGCCCAAGCCGGTGGTCTGGCGCTTCTGGAGCGAGGCAGAGCGCCGGGCGAAATTTGCCGGAACCGCCTGGACCACGACGCTGTTCCTGGCCAAGTGGCTGCTGCTGGCCTTCATTCTGGAAAGCCTGATGCTGGCCTGGATCCCGGCCGAGACCGTGACCTCCGCCCTAGGCGGTGAGGGGGTGCTGCCGATCATCACAGCAACACTGGTTGGTGTCCCTGCCTATCTGAACGGCTATGCGGCGCTGCCGTTGGTCGGCGGGCTGATCGAGCAGGGCATGGCACCGGGGGCGGGCCTCGCCTTTCTGGTGGCCGGGGGTGTGACCTCGATCCCCGCGGCTATGGCCGTCTGGGCGCTGGCCCGTCCGCAGGTCTTTGCGCTGTACCTCGGCTTATCGCTCACCGGCGCCTTTTCCGCGGGGCTGCTGTTCCAGCTTTGGCACGCGGTCTGATCCGATCCGGGGCCCGGGCCCGCTCGGGTCCGGGCGGCCGGGCTGAAACCGGAGGCAGAGCGGCGGCGCGCGGGTCGGGGAATTCCGGCCGCAGCGAAACTTTTCCTTGCCGCAACGGAGGTGATGCGCTACCCGCGCCTGACCGGTCCCGAAAGGGCTAAGAGGGAATCCGCGGTGCCTGCCGGCACCAAACGGAACTGCCCCCGCAACTGTAGGCGGCGAGAGCTGTGCCATGGCGTCACTGGGCCGGAATGGTCCGGGAAGACGGCACAGTCATTGACCCGCCAGTCAGGAGACCTGCCGGTGATAACCGAAACACACCGGGCGGGGTTGTCCGGGGAGGTTGCCGGTAGGATGCGCCGCCGCTTTCCGGTGCCGCAAGCGGGGGCCAGGCCCTCAGCCTTACCGGTCAATGCCCTTTCACCCGTTCTCCGGTCCTTGACACTAGGAGATCGAAAATCATGTTTCTGCGTTCCGGTCTGATCGGCCTGTCCTTCATCCTTGCGGCACATAGTGCTGCTGCCGGTGAATCCTTTCCGCTCACAATTGAAAACTGCGGCCAGTCGGTCACTTTCGAGGCGCCGGCGGCGTCTGCGGTGACGGTTGGCCAGGCGGCGACCGAAGTGCTTTATGCGCTGGGGCTGGGCGGCAAGGTGCTGGGCACCTCGGTCTGGTTCAACGACGTCCTGCCGGAATACGCTGAGCTGAACGACAAGATCGAGCGGCTGGCCGACAATGATCCCAGCTTTGAAAGCGTGGTGGCCAAACGTCCCGGCCTGGTGGCGGCGCAGTATGAATGGCATGTCGGCCCCGAAGGCGTCGTGGCTCAGCGTGAGCAGTTCCATGATCTGGGCATTCCGACCTATGTGATGCCCGCCGATTGCGCCGGCAAGGACAACACCACCGGCGGCGACGGCACCCGCACCCGGATGTTCACCACCGGCAGCCTGTATCGGGGCATCGAGGAGCTGGCGGCAATCTTCGGCGAAGCAGATAAGGGCGCCGCGCTGGTTGCCGATTACAAGGCCCGCGAGGCCGCGGCGGTTGCCAAGGCGCAGGAGGTTGCGCTGGAAGACGCCTCCGCATTGTTCTGGTTCTCCTCGCCGGAAATGGAAAGCGATCCCTTTGTCGCCGGTCAGAAAGGCGCGCCGGGTTACATGATGCAGCAGCTTGGCCTGCGCAACGTCATCGAAACCGACGAGGAATGGCCGACCGTCGGCTGGGAAACCATCGCCAAGGCCAACCCCACGGTGATCGTCATCGCGCGCATGGACCGCCGCCGCTTTGCCGCGGACGACTACGAGAAAAAGCTGGAGTTCCTGCGCCAGGACCCGGTGGCGAGCCAGATGGATGCGGTCAGGAATAACCGCATTGTGGTGATGGACGCCCAGGGGATGGATGCCACCATCCGCGCCATTCCGGCGCTGGAAGATCTGGCTGCCGAACTCAGCGTGATCGGCAGCAACCAGTGAGCGCAGCCGCCGCAATCACATGGCAGGGCCTCAAGGGGGCCTGCCTGGCCTTGCCTGTACTGATTGCGGCGGTCCTGGCTGGCGCAATGATCGGGGAAACCCCGCTTGCGCCGGACCTGGTGCTGTCTGTTCTGGCCAACAAGCTGGCCGGTGCAGGCCTGCCTGTGGACCCGGTGGACCAGGGCATCATCTGGAGCTACCGGCTGCCGCGGGCACTGGTGGCGGGGGCCTGCGGCGCGGCGCTGGCGGTGGCGGGCGTGGTGCTGCAGGCGCTGCTGCGCAATGCGCTGGCGGATCCTTACATACTTGGCATTTCGGCCGGCGCCTCGACCGGGGCGGTGGCTGTCACCATCGCAGGGCTGGGCGGCGGCGCGCTGTCGCTGTCCTTTGGCGCCTTCAACGGGGCGCTGCTGGCGTTTGGCTTCGTGGCCATTCTGGCCCGGGCCGCCGGGGCAGGCGGCAGCCGGGCGGCGGCGGCGCAGATCGTGCTGGCAGGCATCGCCGGATCGCAGCTGTTCAACGCGCTGACCGCCTTTATCATCGCCAAATCCGCCAATGCGGATCAGGCCCGCGGCATCATGTTCTGGCTGATGGGAAATATGAGCGGGGTGCGCTGGCCGGATGTGTGGCTGGCGGTGCCGCTGGCATTGGCCGGCTGGGTCATCTGCCGGTTTCACGCGCGGGCGCTGGATGCCTTCACCTTTGGCACCGACTCCGCGGCGTCGCTGGGCATCCCGGTGCGGCGGGTGCAGGTCATTTTGATCTGTGCCACCGCGCTGACCACTGCCGTGATGGTGTCGATTGTCGGGTCCATCGGTTTTGTCGGCCTGGTCATTCCCCATGCGGCGCGGTTCCTGGTCGGGCCCGGCCACCGCAGGCTGATGCCTGCCGCAGCGCTGACCGGGGCGGTGTTCCTGATCGGCGCCGACATCGTGTCCCGCATTATCATCCCCGGTCAGGTGCTGCCCATCGGGGTGGTCACGGCGCTGATCGGCGCACCGTCTTTTGCGGTGATCCTGGTGCGCGGAAGAAGGGCTGCGCGATGAAGATCGAAGCCCGCAGCCTGTCTTATTCCATCCGCGGCAGGCCGCTGCTGTCAGATGTCTCATTGGTGGTGGAGCCGGGAGAGACGCTGGCGCTGGTCGGCCCGAACGGGTCCGGGAAATCCACTCTGATGCGGCTTCTGGCGGGACTGGTGCGCCCCTCGCAGGGGGCGGTTCTGCTGGCAGAGAAACCCTTGGCGCAGCTGACGCGCAGAGAGGTTGCCCAGCGGACCGCGATTGTTGAACAGCAGGCCGACACCGCGGAGCGCATCACCGCGCGCTCGGTGGTGGAACTGGGGCGGACACCCTGGCTGTCAGCCTTGAGACCCTGGAGCGGCGAAGACAGCCTGCATGTGGATAACGCGCTGAAGACAGTGGAAATGGAAGCTTTTGCCAGCCGCGAATGGACCACCTTGTCCGGCGGCGAGCGGCAGCGGCTGCACATCGCCCGCGCGCTTGCGCAGCGGCCCGGGCTGCTGCTGCTGGACGAGCCGACAAACCATCTGGATATTCACCATCAGCTGTCGATCCTGAACTGCATCCGGAACCTGAAGGTGACCACCGTGGTGGCGCTGCACGATCTGAACCAAGCGCTGACATGCGACCGGGTGGCGGTGCTGTCGGGCGGACGCCTGGTGGCGCTGGGCCCGCCGCAGCAGGCGTTGAACCCGGACACGGTTGCGGAGATCTTCGGGATCGCGGCCCGCTGGATCCGTGACGCGCAAGAGGCAGAGCCGTTCCTGTCCTTTCATCTGCGCTGACACCTGTGCAACCGGACACTCCCGCCCGTTGCCGGATGCCCTGACGGTCAGCCGGCGCCCGTTGGGCCCGGCGCCGCGCCGCAGCGCGGCGAACCGGTCAGCAATGCTGACCGGATGTTTCGCGCGCGAAACATTGGGTCAAAAGGGCTGACCTTCATGTGAACTGGCGGATGACGGCCCTTACGAAGCTCAGCCGCCGGGGAGCTCTGCAAGGATGTTGTTGCGCTGGATCTTTCCTGACGGCCCCTTGGGCAGATCCGGCAGGATGTGGATCTCGTCCGGCGATTTGAACCGGCCCAGCATGGAGCGGCAGATTCCGATCAGCTCCAGCGGCGTCAGGCTGGAGCCATCGCGGATCTTGACCGCGGCCAGTGAGCGGGCGCTGGCCTCGGCGGTGCAGCGCAGTTCGGGCCACGAATGGTCCGGCGCGCCATCTGGGAAGACAAAACCGGTGCCGCCGTCCCCGGCGCGTTTGTTCAGCCAGTCGCGAACAGTTCCCTTAGGCGGTTGCATCTTTCACCTGCCTCTGCCCAGTAAGCGGAAAAGATGCCGCTTAGTGCCGGTTCGCGGGGCGGGATTTCGCGCAGGATTTTGGTGGTTTGCACAAAGTGGCGCCAGTTGAGGTTGGTGCCGACCGAATTGCCGCCCCAGTTGCCGCAGCCCATCGACAGGGAAAACGGCATGCCATTGGTAAAGGCGCCGCCGATGGCCGCCGCATCGGCCAGGTCCGCGGTTTCGCCCATGATCACGGTCACATTGCCGGCGCCCACCGCCACCGCAGGAGTGCCGCAGGACTGAGTGCGGTGGACGGTGCGTGCGCGCGCCACGATCTGTTCCACCTCGGCGATGCCGGAGGCGAGTGCGTCCTGAGCGGTCATGTCTTACCTTGATTGATTGTCCGGGGCAGGGACGCTGCCCCGGAGAGTTTCGGCCAGGGCGCGCGGGATCAGAGCCCGGCCAGAGGTTCCTTGAGCGCCTGTTCGCGGGCGGCCCGCATCGCCTTGACCTCGTCGGGGGTCATGATGTGCATGGGTGAGCCGCCGGTCTGCATCTTCTTCTCTTCCCTTAGGGTTCCGATCCGCATTCCAGCGGTCAGAACAGAATTTCACGCGGTGTGTAGACGCTCAGCAAATGCGCAAAGAGACCGTACATGACCACAAAAAAGCAGGCGGTGGTCAGCGCGCGTTTTAACCCAGGTCCTGGTTTTGGAATGCGGCGCGGGGCAGTAAAGCGACAGCAGAATAATAAAGGCAATGGCGGTCGCGGTATAGAACCCCAGCGCCTTGGCGGCGCGGAAGACATAGATCAGCATCACCGCCAGTCCGGGCAGTATGTTCAGGAACATCGAGCGGGAAATACCCGAGCCGGCCTTGCTGAGACCAAGCACCGCCTTGCCGAAGGTCCAGCCTGCCAGCACCACAAAAACGGAGCCGATCAGGCGCAGGAACAGCAAGACCTCGGCAGGGGCTTGAGTATAGCTGATCCAGGCGACCCGGATGCCGGCCGCAAAAACCACGCCGGAGCCGAAGATGTGCTGAGACTGGTGCATGCCTGTGCCTCCTCTTTGGTGGTGCAGCGGCGGCTGCGGAGTTCCATCCAGGCCGAATAGGCGATGGAGGCCGCCCCCAAAAGGATCAGGCCCTGCACCGCCTCCAGATGGCAGGTGAAGGAGATCAGCAGCGCCACCGCCATTGCGGGGAAACCCCCGGGGCTGCCCCCAGGATCAGCCCGCCGACCGTGCCGCCCAGAAGCAGCAGGAAATGCCGGCGATGGCAATCTGGAATTATGCAGAGGATGCGGCGTGGCCTTGTACCGGGGCTGACAACAGGCAGACCGGCCGGGTGGCGGCGGAGCATCTGCTGACGCTGGGGCACCGCGACATCGGCCTGATCTTTCCCGTCACAGATGGCAATGACCGGGCGCGGCACCGGCTGTCGGAGGTTCTGGAAACCCATGAAGCTGCAGGCATCACCGTGCCGCAGGACAGAACATCCAAAGCGCCCTATAGCGTGGCGCAGGCCAAGCAGGCGGCCTTGGACCTGCTGGCCGGGCCGGCCTAGGCGGCTTTGTTCAGCCGGGCAGGCGGTTGGACAGGTCGCAGGCCCGGATAAAGGCGCAGCATTCCTCGGACAGCGCCGCAAAGCGGGAGCGGTCGCGCTGGTACAGGTAGACCTCGCGCCTGTCCGGCAGATCTGCAATCGGGCGGAAGGCCGTGGTTTCCGGCATGAAGCGGGCCACCGTCTGCGGCAGCACCGTGACCCATTTGCCGGTGCGCACCATGGTGATCAGCGAATGGGTGTTGTGGATTGTCACATCGGCACCGCTGCTGGCCTCGACAAAACGCTCATTGCGGATCAGATCGCACAGCGCATTGCGGACAAATCCGGCGCCGGTGACATCCGCGATGGAGGGCGGGCTGTCCTGCTGGACCAACGGGTGCCCGGCTGAGCAGACCAGGCCGAAGCGGTCCTCGAACAGCGGCACCGCCTTGACCCCGTTCAGCGGATGATAGCCTGAGGCGATGCCGATATCCGCCTTTCCTTCGGCCAGCGCGTCCAGCACCTGCTGGGTGTCGGTGTCGCGCAGTTCAACCTTTATGCCGGGATAACGGGTTGTCATGTGCTCCAGCACCGGCGGGAACACCAGCGCAGCCACCGACGGCACCGAGACGATGCGGATCAGACCGTGGAGCGCCTCCGCCGCCATCTCGATGCTCTGCACCGTTTGGTCAAACTGGCGCACCTGTTTCTGGGCCAGGTCAAAGACTTGCTCCCCCAGCGGCGACAGCTGGTTCTTGCGCTCGCCCTCGAACAGCTTCTTGCCCAGATGCTCCTCCATCTGTTTCAGCGTCATGGAAACAGCCGACTGGGTGCGGCCCAGACGGTTGGCCGCTTCTGACAGGTTTCCGGTTTGCGCCACGGTGCAAAAGGCGCGCAGCATTTCTATTTTCAGCGCCACAACTTCAAATTTTCTGTAGTTAAGTTCAGTTAATTGAGTTTGACTGATGCGAACCCGGAAGTCCATCCTGCCGTAAACCTGAAAATCAGCATCTGGGGCTTCTCCGTGACCAAACTGAACCTGATTGCCGGCGAATGGCTGGCTGGCGAAAGCGAAATCGAAAACCGCAACCCTTCGGATCTGAGCGATCTGGTCGGCATGTTTGCCCAGGCCAGCGCCGATCAGCTGGAGGCAACGCTGGACCAGGCACAGGTTGCGCAAGCCGAGTGGGCGGCTTACGGGCTGGAGCGCAAGCAGGCGGTTCTGATGAACCTCGGCAACGAGCTGATGTCCCGCGCCGAAGAACTGGGCACGCTCTTGTCGCGCGAGGAAGGCAAGCCGCTGGCCGAGGGCAAGGGCGAAGTGTTCCGCGCCGGCCAGTTCTTCACCTATTACGCCGCCGAATGCCTGCGCCAGATCGGTGAAAACGCCGACTCCGTGCGCCCCGACATCGAGGTGGACGTGCGCCGCGAGGCGGTGGGCGTGGTGGCGATCATCAGCCCCTGGAACTTCCCGACCGCAACCGCGTCCTGGAAAATCGCTCCGGCGCTTTGCTATGGCAACGCGGTGGTGTGGAAACCGGCCAACATCACCCCGGCCTCTGCCGTGGCGCTGACCGAGATCATCGCGCGTCAGGACATCCCCAAGGGCCTGTTCTCGCTGGTTATGGGTTCGGGCCGCTCGATCGGCCAGCGTCTGGTCGAAAGCCCCAAGGTGAACGCCATTTCCTTCACCGGCTCGGTGCCGGTGGGCAAGGGCATTGCGGCGGCGGCGATCCAGAACCTGACCAAGGTGCAGATGGAAATGGGTTCCAAGAACGCGCTGGCGGTGATGGACGACGCTGATCTGGATCTGGCGGTTTCGCTGGCGCTGGGCGGCGCCTTTGGCGGCACCGGTCAGAAATGCACCGCCTCCTCGCGGCTGGTGGTGCAGGACGCCATCCACGACGCCTTTGTTGAAAAACTGGTGGCCGGTGCACAGGCGATGAAAGTGGGCCACGCACTGGAAGAGGGCGTGCAGATGGGCCCGGTGGTCAGCGAGCAGCAGCTGAACGAGAACCTGGCCTATGCCGATCTGGGCAAATCCGAAGGCGCGGAACTTGCCTGCGGCGGCCAGCGTCTGGAGATGCCGCACGAGGGCTTTTACATGTCCCCCGGCGTGTTCCTGAACACTACCAACGCCATGCGGATCAACCGCGAGGAAATGTTTGCGCCGCTGACATCGGTGATCAAGGTCGGCAGCTATGACGAGGCGCTGAGCGTGGTGAACGACACCAACTTCGGCCTGACCTCGGGCATCGTCACCCAGAGCCTCGCCCGCGCCACCCACTTCCGCCGCAATGCGCGCACCGGTGTTGTCACCGTCAACCTGCCGACCGCAGGCACCGACTACCACGTGCCGTTCGGCGGCCGCGGCGACAGCTCCTATGGTCCGCGCGAGCAGGGCAAGGCGGCGGCTGAATTCTATACCACCGTCAAGACCGCCTACATCAGCGCCGGCAAGCCGGTCTGATGCAAAGGCCGAAGAACTTGGCAGCTATCGGCGCAAGCGCCGATAGCTGCACCCGTCCCGCCCCCACGGGCCGGGCGCAGTTCCGCGCAATTGGAGGGATAGAATGACCGGATACCGTATCGACTGCCTGCAATATGCCAACTGGTCGGAAAAGATTTTCCGCCAGCTGCGGACAGGCAATGTGGACGCGATCCATGTCACCATTGCCTATCACGAGAACTTCCGCGAGACGGTTCTGAACTTCGAGCAGTGGAACCGCTGGTTCGAGCAGTACCCGGACCTGATCATGAAGGGGCAGTGGGCCTCCGACATCGACAAGGCCCGCGAAACCGGACGCACCGCGGTGTTCTTCGGCTTCCAGAACCCCTCGCCGATGGAGGACGACATCGGGTTGGTGGAGATCCTGCACACCCTGGGTGCGCGTTTCATGCAGCTCAGCTATAACAACCAGTCGCTGCTGGCCACGGGGTGTTACGAGGCCGAGGACATGGGGCTGACCCGGATGGGCAAGCAGGTGATCAAAGAGATGAACCGCGTCGGCCTGGTGGTCGACATGAGCCATTCGGCCGACCGCTCCACCATTGAAGCGGCCGAGCTGTCCACCCGCCCGATCGCCATCACCCATGCCAACCCGCATGACTGGTCGCCGGCCCTGCGCAACAAGAAGGACGATGTGATCCGCGCGGTGACCGGCCACGGCGGCATGCTGGGCTTCTCGGTCTATCCGCACCACCTGAAGGACAAGAGCGCCTGCACCCTGCAAAGCTTCTGCGAGATGATTGCCCGCACCGCCGACAAATACGGGGTGGGGCATCTCGGCATAGGCACCGACCTTTGCCAGGACCAGCCCGACAGCGTGGTTGAGTGGATGCGTGTCGGCCGCTGGAGCAAGGAAATCGACTACGGCGAGGGATCAGCCGCCGCGCCGGGCTTCCCGGAAATGCCCGCCTGGTTCAAGGACAACCGCGACTTCGGAAACATCGAAGAGGGCCTTCGCGCGACGGGCATGAACGATGATGAGGTCAGCGGCATCATGGGCGGGAACTGGTACCGGTTCTTTGCCGAGAACTTTGGCGCCAAAGGATAACCTAAATGGAAACAACCGCGCAGACATCAATATCACTGCGGGACCCGGCTCAGGTCATGCGCCTGAGCCGTCTCGGCTCTTTGCACCAGTGCCGTCTCAGCTTTATGCGGATTCTGACACGGCGCATGGCCCGCGAAAACTGGAGCTTTTCGCGCCCCAGGTTCGATATTGATGAAAACGGCGTCGGCGTTGCGGTTTTCTCCGCCACCGGCCCTGCGCGGACCTATTCCCTGATCGCCTTTGCACACGATCTGCCGCCTGAAATGCGGTCGGATCGTGTGATTGCAACTGCTTGGGATGCCACTTTTGCCTTGTTCGATGGCGTCCCGGATGACGAAGATATCGAACGCCTTTCGAAAAATGTCCCTTATCAGGAAGCCGGCCGGGTCAGCGAACGCGAGATTTCGGTCTCGCGGGCAAACCGGTCCGTGCGCCTGTGGGAACATGTGGTCAATGCCCTGTCCGAAGGCCGTCAGCCGGATGCCGGCCAGCTTGACGCCGTTGGCTATCTGATGCGGACCACTGCCGTCTATGGCTCGGGCAAGCTAGGCGCCGCCGACCGCGAGATGATCGCAACGCGCCCGGAATTCCAGGTTCCCTTCCAGGCCGAGATGCTGTCGGTTTTCCTGACCCGCTGGTTCGTGCGCGATCTGGTGCAGCATATGGCCGGCCTGCGCGCCAAGGCGGCAGGGCGCACGGCGGCGCAGCTGGACCCGGAGCTGGCCCGTTCGCTGGGGATCGGCAATTCAACCGGATTGGGCATGGCGCCGTTCCTGCTGAACCATCCGGTCCTGTTCAACAACTGGATCGCCTCCCGCGAGGAAGCGATCCGGACCGTCCGCAGTCTCGACAGCGCGTCTGATGAGGACATCTCCCTGTTCCTGCAGCTTTTGCAGCGCAGCAAGAAGAATGTCGCCTTGTGGACGTCCGAGCATGAGATTCAGCTGCGCAAGCTTGCTGATTTGCGCAGTGACCTGGACAAGATCGACAGCTACCTTTCAGATCCGCAGGTGCTGACTGTCAGCCAGCCATGGGATCAGATGCACCGCTGGGCCGAGGAAACGCTGTCGCTGGAAGGCCAGGAATGGCTCGCGTCGCTGATGCTGGAGCCCTATGGCAGCCTGATCGACGGGTTGAGCGGCGGCATGGCGGCGGATAACACGCCGGCGTTCCGTATCTCGGGGGCGATGACCATTGAGGAACTGCGCGGGCTTCTGACGCGGGTCTATGAATGGGCCATTGGCATGGATTGGCAAAAGCCGGAAAACCGCGCCCGCGCCTGGTATGTGTCGGAAGAAAAGCTGGAGCCGCGCCTGGGCGAACGGTTTGAGGAGCCGGTGGAAGAATACGAGCAGCCGCTGGCCCCCGGCCGGGATGCTGCGGCGCTGTTCAACGCGCTGGCGCATTGGCAGGGCGGCACCCGCGTCGCCGAGTTTCTGCTGCGCCACCCTGAGTACCGCCATACGGTACGCCGCGCCCAGATCGCGGGCCGCGCACCCTATGCCGAGATCCGCGACAACACGATCGCGCATGACGTGCTGCCGATTGACATGCTGCGCTGCAAACTCGCCTTTTTCGGCGCCACGCAGTTTGATCCCCGCTCTGACCGCTGGGTCCGGATCTGCATGTACGGCAACGCGCCCTATCCGCAGGATCTTTCGCAGGAGAATGCGGAATTCTGGGTTTATCCCAGGCTCGAAGAGGGGGCACCGGAATGAACCATTCGCTGAATGAAATCGAAGCGATGTGCAAACGCGCTGCCCGCGGCGCCGGCCTGTCCTGGGGTCTGGCCGAGGAAGCCGCCAAAGGCACACGCTGGCTGTCTGCCTTCGGCTTTCCGGGGGCGGAGCTGCTGGCGGCGCTTCTGGAGCTGAACGACCGGCTGCCGCCTGCCGATTTCGCCCCCTCGGCGCTGGCCGGCGTGTGGACCGCGCCTTCGGGACGGATGAGCCCGCTGATCGCCGGCGCCGCCTTGAGCGATTGCGCGGTGCAGCTGATGGACGCGGGCCGGATCGAAATGGAGCGTGTCTGCGTGCCGCTGCTGCTGGTTCCCTTTGCGGCGGGGGCCGCTTTGCGGCTGAAAACGCCGGTTGCCGTGGAATGGGCCGGTGCCCGTTTGGCAACGGATGGCCGCCAGCTCTGCGCCCAGGGCGCCCCGGATGCCTATGCCGCCATGCTGGCGGATAGGGTGGCCTTTACCGCCCCTGCTGAAATGACAGAACGCCGGAAGCCGGTCTTGCGCGGCAGCGCCCCGGCCGCGGCCTGGGACCGCCTTGGCGTTCTTGCCCACCGCACTTATGCGCCCGCCACCGAAGCTTCGCGACTGCGCGGCGCAGGTGCCGGGCTGTCCGACAACGACTGAAAAGGCGCCGCTATGACCGAAACCAAAACCCTGACCCTTGCCGAGATCGAGGATCTGTCCTTCCGCGCCCTGGTGGCGGCCGGCACCTCCGAGGCCAACGCCCGGCCGCTGGCTGTTGCCACCGCGGCAACCGAAGCGGATGGCGTCGCCAGCCACGGCCTGGCCTATATCCCGATCTATGCCGAGCATGTTCAATGCGGCAAGGTGGACGGGCAGGCGGTTCCGGCACTGGCGCGCCCGCGTCCCGGTGTGGTGGCGGTGGATGCCGCCACCGGCTTTGCCCATTCCGCCATCGACCTGGGGTTCGAGGCGCTGAGGCCGGCGGCCCGCGAACAGGGTGCCGCAGTTCTGGCAGTCCGCAACAGTTATAACTGCGGCGTGCTGGGCTATCACACCGCCCGCCTGGCCCGCGCCGGGCTGGTGGGGCTGGGCTTCACCAACGCGCCGGCCTCGATTGCGCCTTCGGGCGGCGCCAGGCCGGTTGTCGGCACCAATCCGTTTTCGGTGGCGGTGCCGGGCGAAGACGGCGAGCCTGAGCTGCTGATCGATCAGAGCGCCAGCACCATCGCCAAGAGCGAAGTGATGAAACACGCCCGCGAAGGCAAGGCGATCCCGCTGGGCTGGGCGCTGGACGCCGATGGCAACCCGACCACCGACCCGGATGCGGGCCTCAAGGGCTCGATGGCGCCGTCGGGCGGCTACAAGGGCGTTGGTGTCGCGCTGCTGACCGAAATCATGGCCGCCGCCCTGACCGGTGCGACCCTGGGTATCAACGCCTCGCCGTTTTCCGGCACCGCAGGCGGACCGCCCAAAACCGGCCAAATGTTCATCGCAATCGACCCGGTTGCCACCTCAAATGACAGTTTCCGTTCAGGAATGGTCGGAATCGTGGAAGCAGTGCGCGCGCAGACAGGCGCACATCTGCCGGGCGACGGGCGCCGCGGCAAGCGGCTCAAGGCCCGGACAGATGGCGTCGCGGTCAGCGTAGCAACGCTGAACAGGATCCAAGCCCTGCTGGGCTGACGCCAGACTCCGGCGGTTGCGCGAACCGCCGGAAAATCCGCACTTCGGTGCGGCACGTGCGAAACGGGAGGAAACGCATGTCAATTAAGCAACCGTTCACCGATCTGGAGATTAAGACCTCCGACGGTGGCTTTTATAAGGGGCACAGCCTTGAGATCGCCTTGCTCAGCAAGGGGATCATGGTCGCTCTGGTTCTCTGGGCACTGGTCTGGCCGGCAAACGCCACCGGCGTTCTGGGCAGCCTGAACTGGCGCATTCTGGAAGACTTCAACGCCTTCTATATCGTCATCGTCGGCTTCTTCGCCTTTTTCCTGTTTGTGGTCGCCGCATTGCCGCAAACCGGTAAGCGGATCATGGGGACGCCGGGCCAGGGCAAGGAGTTCTCGGACTTCTCCTGGTTCTCGATGATGTTCGGCGCCGGCCTGGGTGTCGGCCTGATGGTTTTCGCCACCGCCGAGCCGCTTGGCCTTTGGGGCTCGAACCCGGAAGTGCTGGCGCAGAACGTGGTTCCGAACACCGAAGAAGCCATTCAGTCCGGCTTCCGCTACACGTTCCTGCATTACGGATTCCATGCCTGGGCGATCTATGTGGTGACCGGCCTGTCGCTGGCCTATTACGCCTATACCCGCGACATGCCGCTGACCATCCGCACCGCGCTGACACCGCTGTTCGGCAAGCTGATGAACGGCTTCCTGGGCCATGTCGTTGACGTGCTGGGCGTGGTTGCCACCATCCTGGGTGTCTCCGTGACCATCGGCTTCGGCGTGTCGCAGTTTGTTGACGGCGTCTATGCCGTGACCGGCATGGAATGGATGATGGACATGACCGGCGACGCGCCGGCACCAAGCACTGTCGGCCTGCTGGCAGGTCTCTTTGCCATCATGGGCCTGTCGATCATCTCGGCTGTCTCCGGCGTTGGCCGCGGCGTGAAATACCTGTCGAACCTGAACCTGGTGCTGTCGATCGTCCTGCTGCTGACCTTCGTGGTGTTCGGCTCGTTCATGTTTGCCATGACCACCTATGCGACGGCCTTTGTGGATTACATCCTGCATTTCACATCGCTCAGCTTCGGTCCCTATGGCCCGCAGCCGGCAGCTGAGTTCGCGGCGGCATTGCCTGCCGAGGCAGCCCCGTATGCGGATGCATTGCGCGGCGGTGCGACCAACGCCTGGGGCTCTTTCGACGGCTTCAAGTCCGGCCTGGAAGGCGAAGCGGCGGCGCTGTCCGATGACGTTCTGTCGGCAGCCTATGCAGCGGGCGAACCGCAGCGTCAATTCGGCTGGCAGGCAGGCTGGACCACCTTCTACTGGGCCTGGTGGATTGCGTTCTCGCCCTTTGTCGGCCTGTTCCTGGCCCGCATTTCCCGCGGCCGTTCGGTGCGTGAATTCATCATCGGCTGCGTGTTCGCACCGGCGATGGTCTGCTTTGCCTGGATGGCCATCCTCGGCGGCACCGCCATCGACCTGGAACTGAACGGTGCGGCAGAAGGCGCAATCATCGGTGCCTCCAACACGGCCAAGCTGTTCGTGACCCTGCAGAGCATGATCGACGGCGGCCTGCTGTCGGGCATCACCATCATGTGCGTGGTGCTGATCATGACCTTCCTGGTCACCTCGGCAGACTCCGGCATCCTGGTGATGAACACCATCATGTCCGGCGGCGACCAGAACGTCGGCAACAAGCATAAGATCGTTTGGGGCCTGATCCTGACTGCTGTGATCGGCACGCTGCTGTTTGCTGGCAAGCAGAACAGCGGGGCCGACCCGATGGAAGCGCTGAAAAGCGCGATGATCATCGGCGCCCTGCCGTTCACCATGGTGATGGGCCTGATGTGTGTTTCGCTGGCCAAGGCGCTGTTCCGTGACGGTCAGCGTGAGAACGCTGGAGAGCGCGCACCTGCCGAGTAAAAACTTTAGCCGCCCAACAAGGTGGTAAAGGGGCCGGAGGGAGAAATCCCTCCGGCCCTTTTCAGTTCGTTCCGGGCGGGACGTAACGGGGATCCGCTTGTTGCTTGAACCACTCCAGCATCCGCGCCAGCGCGCTGCCGGCGGCACCGGGCACACGGTGCTGAAGGAAGTAACTGTGCGGCCGGTCCGAGACCACAGGCCCCAGCCGCAGCACCTCGCCGCAGGCCAGCGCGTGGTCGGCGATGCCGCTCCAGCCCAGCCCGATGCCTTCGCCGCGGCGCACCGACTGCAGCAGGAACGGGTAGGCGTCGAATTCTGCCGCCGTGCCGAACTGCGGCTGCGGCAGGCCGGCCTTGGCGAACCAGCCCTCCCAGGTCAAAAAACCGGAGCTGCCGGTGTCGAAGTGCAGAAACAGCTCCGGCGGAAGCAGCGTGATATCCGCCGCTGCCTCCGGATGGGCCTCCAGAAACCGGGGGCTGCAGACCGGGAAGGTTTCTGCCGCGATCAGCGGGAAATACGGCCGCTCCGGCATCCGCGCCGGGTCCCAGACCACCGCTGCATCCAAGCGGCTGAGGTCGATGTCACCCAATTGATCGGTGGTTACCACCCGCACCCGGCCGCCGCCCAAACAGGCGCGCAGGTCCGAATAGCGGGGCATCAGCCATTGATCGGCAAAGCCAAAGGTGCAGGCCAGCGTCACCTCGTTGGTCTCCGGCGCGGCCAGAACCTCGCTCCAGGCCTGATCCACATGGCCCAGACCCAGCGCTACGGCTGCCGCCAGCCGGTCCGCATTGGCTGTGGGGGTGATCCGGTTGTTATTGCGTTCAAACAACTGCTGACGCAGCCGGTCCTCCAGCGTGGAAATATGGCGTGAGACGGCAGGCTGGCTCAGCCCCAGTTCCGCCGCGGCGCGCGAGAGGCTGGCATGGCGCACGGCCACTTCCAGCACCAAAAGGGCATTCAGCGAACCAGCAGTGGGGCGTATCGCGCGTTCCATAGGGAAATGTTATGGACTGCATGCGTTTTTGGCCAGTGGATAAAGGCCGGAGCAAAGATAACCTGTGGCGGACAGAGATTCGAACGGTAACAGACAGAGACCACTCCCATGCCGCAGCGCCCCCTCTCACACATTCGCGTTCTCGACTTCGGCCATTACCTAGCCGGCCCGCTGACCGGCATGATGCTTGCCGATATGGGGGCTGAGGTGATCCGCATCACCCCGCCCGGCGGCACCGGTTTTGACGGCCCGGCCTTTGATATGCTGTCACGGGGCAAGCAGGTGCTGGAGCTGGACCTGAAATCGGAGGAGGGCCGCGCCACCGCAATTGCGCTCGCCAAACGCGCCGATGCGGTGATCGAAAATTTCCGCCCCGGCGTCATGGACCGTCTCGGCCTGGGGCCGGAGGTGCTGCGGGCTGCCAATGATCAGCTGGTCTATCTGTCCCTGCCGGGCTTTGCCTCCACCGATGCGGACCTGGCGGACCTGCCGGCCTGGGAGGCAGTGATCGCCGCCTATACCGGCCAGTTCACCGACATGGGGCTGAACCGCCGCCTGATGGGCATCAACCCGTCGTTTTCGCCGCTGGCGCTGGCCTCGGCCTACGGCGCCAGCTTTGGCGCTATGTCGGTGCTGTTTGCCCTGAACGCGCGTGAACAGAACGGCGGCGACCATATCGAGGTGCCGCTGGCCGCCGCCCTGCTGGAAGGGCTGGTTTATAACTGCGAACAGATCGAAGACTATCCCGAACGCTACAAATCCCCGCGCGAGGTGGAGCTGGACCGCCGCACGGCCGAAGGCCTGCCGATGAACATGAAGTTTGAGGAATTGTCGGAGTTCCTCGACCCGTTCTACCGTACCTATACTTGCGCCGACGGGCGCGGGTTCTATGTGGTGGCCGGCTCGGTCGCCACCCACCCGCGGCGGGTGCTGGAGACTTTGGGTCTGAAGGATCTGGCCGACGAGCTGCCGGATTTCCCGGCTTACTTGGATACCAAGGACTGGCCCGCAGAATGGTCGATGCGCAATTACCCGGTGGGGCCGTCTGACCGCGCGCGGGTGTCTTCGGCAATGAAGGCCGCCTTCCTGACGAAGCCGTCGCATGAATGGGAAGAGCTGTTTGGCGCCGCCAAGGCACCTGCCACGGCGCAGCGGTTCACCAGGGAATGGCTTTGTGACCCGCATGCGCTGGCCTCCGGGCTGATCCTGCAAGTGGCGGACGCAAAACACGGGCTTATGCAACAGATGGGCAATGTGGCCTGGCTGGCCGGTGACACCGGTGCGGTGCAGAAGGCCGGCGCAGCCACAGCTGATCTGGCGGCGCTGCTGGCGGAGCCTGTGCGCGGCAATGGCATCGGCGGGGCGGGCAAGGGGTGGCTCGACGGATTGAAGGTCGTCGATCTCACCAATGTGATTGCCGGGCCGACCATCGGCTCGACGCTTGCGCGGTTCGGCGCCGAGGTGACGCTGGTGCAGCCGGTGGAGCCGTCGGTCGATCCATGGAACACTGTTGTTTTCGGCATCCACGCGCAGCGCGGCAAGGAGAGCATCCTGCTGAACTTGCGCACCGATGAGGGGCAGGAGGCGCTGGCCAAGCTGATTGCCGGAGCTGACGTGATCACCATGAATGGCACGGACGGGCAGCGGGACAAGCTGGGCCTGTCTCCGGCGCGGCTGGCCGCAATCAACCCGCGCCTGATCCTGGTGCAGCTCGACGCCTTTGGCGGCCCCATGCGCGGGCCGAAATCGGATCACCTGGGCTATGACGACCTGGCGCAGGCGGCAACCGGCGTGATGCTGCGTTTTGGCGGCGGTATGGACACGCCCGAGGAGCACGCCCATTTCGGCACCATCGATGTTCTGACAGGTTTCTGCGCCTGCGTGGCGCTTGGCGGCGCGCTGCTGCGGCTGAAGCGGACCGGCAAGGGCGGGGTGGCACGGGCATCGCTGGCAGCGGCCGGCAACCTGATTCAGGCGCCGTTCATGTATGATTACGAGGGCAGGGCGCCCTTTGACGAGCCCTCCGGCCGCGCGGCGCTGGGCTGGGGGCCGTTCTATCACTGCTATCAGGCTGCGGACGGCTGGTTCTTCTTTGCTGCTCCAACTGACCGCGGCACCGCATTGGCGCGGGTGGCAGAGCTGGCGGATTTGGCCGCGCTGCCGGAGGATCAGCTGCATGGCGCCTTGTCCGAACGCTTTGCCGCCCAGCCGCTGGCCTATTGGCGCGCAGCCTTTGCCGGAACCTCTGCCGCCGCAGTGCCGCTGTCGTCGCTGCACGAGACCCGCGACGCGGCGCTGCAGCTGGAAAGCGCCGGCAGCATCGATCTGAAGCAGGCGACCTTCCGGGTGATTCGCCATGACCGGCATCCGATGGGCCGCTGGTGCGATCTGGTGGCGCCGAATGCGGTGCGCCCGCACGCAGGCCGGATCACCATTCCGGGGCCTGCGCCGAAATACGGCGCGCACACCCGGGCCGTGCTGGCGCGGTTGGGATACAGGCCCGAACAAGCCGATGCGATGATTGCCTGCGGTGCCGCGGGGCAGGCGTGGTCGGAAAATTACCTGCCGGAATAGGCCCCGGAACCGCGGTCTTGCAGGGGATCGGGGGCCCGGGCCGGGCGCCCATTGTCCCTGCCGGAAATGCGGGGAAATGGAATTCCTCTGCCGCAAAAGGCGTAAAACGACCGGATTCTGGATTAATTTGTGAAACCGTAATATAGTGGCCTCTCATGCCAAATGAACCTGTGTGCCGGGCCAGCGGAAAAGTCCGGGCAGCGGGGAAAGGGGGCGGGATGCTGATTGCGGTCGTGCTTGTGCTGATCGTGGCGGGATCTGTTGCGTTCCACCTGTTAAGTCCGTGGTGGTGGACGCCGATCGCGTCGAATTGGGACTATATCGACGATACGCTGGTTATAACCTTCTGGATCACCGGCGCGGTGTTTGCCGCGGTGGTCCTGTTCATGGCCTATTGCGTCTGGAAATTCCGCCACCGGCCCGGGCACAAGGCGGAATTCGACCCGGAAAACAAGCGGCTGGAGCTGTGGCTGACCGGGGTGACCGCTGTGGGTGTGGCCGCGATGCTGGTGCCCGGGCTGTTTGTGTGGAAGCAGTTCGTAACCGTGCCCGAAGACGCCACTGAACTTGAAGTTTTCGGCCAGCAATGGAATTGGGCCTACCGCCTGCCTGGCGCTGACGGGGTGCTGGGCACCGCCGATGCGGAATGGGTGAACGGCGAAAACCCCTTGGGCGTCAATCCGCATGACCGTTTCGGCAAGGATGACCTCATCATCGAGGGCGGCGAGGTTTACCTGCCGGTCGGCAAACCGGTGAAACTGCTGCTGCGCTCGATTGATGTGCTGCACAATTTCTACGTGCCCGAGTTCCGCGCCAAGATGGACATGGTTCCGGGCATGGTCACCTACATCTGGCTCACCCCCACCCGAACCGGCGCGTTCGAAGTGCTTTGCGCCGAATACTGCGGCACGGCGCATCCCTTCATGCGCGGCTATGTGAGCGTTGTGGAGGAGGAGGAGTACCAGGAGTGGCTGCAGGAGCAGCTGACTTTTGAAGAATACGCAAACACTGCGCAGGGCATGGAAACAACCCGCGTTGCGCAACGCCAATAGATGCCAAGGCCGAACAGGCCTGGATGGGTTGAGGGCGGGGCAGACCGCGGCCGGAAGCAAAGCGCCCGCTTCGGTGTGCCGGAGGCAACCCTCCGGTTTGACGGGGCGGACGGGCGCGGCCCGGTGTGCCGCCGGATGGAACGATACAAGGATTGCACGGAATTGACCTGAACGCCCCGGGAGGACCGCAATGACCGACTACTTGCCTGAGCCAGACAGCAATCTGCCGCCGCGTGAAGTTGCCGATGTGATGCCGCCGCATGCGCACAGCTGGATCGGCAAGTACGTCTTTTCGCAGGATGCCAAATACATCGCCATCCAATACTCCGGCACCGCCATTGCAATCGGCATGGTGGCGCTGGTGCTGTCCTGGCTGATGCGGCTGCAGCTGGGTTTTCCCGGCGTGTTCGATTTCATCACGCCCGAGGCCTATTACCAGTTTGTCACCATGCACGGGATGATCATGGTGGTCTATCTGCTGACTGCGATCTTTCTAGGCGGGTTCGGCAACTACCTGATCCCTCTGATGGTCGGCGCGCGGGACATGGTGTTTCCCTTCGTCAATATGCTCAGCTACTGGATCTACCTGCTGGCGGTGCTGGTGCTGGTGGCCAGCTTCTTTGTCCCCGGCGGCCCCACCGGCGCGGGCTGGACGCTGTACCCGCCGCAGGCGGTGCTGTCCGGCACTCCGGGCGGGGCGCAGGGCGGCATCATCCTGATGCTGCTTTCGCTGATCCTGTTCATCATCGGCTTCACCATGGGCGGGCTGAACTATGCGGTCACCGTGCTGCAGGCCCGCACCCGCGGCATGACGATGATGCGGCTGCCGCTGACGGTCTGGGGGATCTTCACCGCAACCGTGATGGCGCTGCTGGCGTTTCCGGCGCTGTTTGTCGCCTGTGTCATGATGCTGTTCGACCGGCTTCTGGGCACCTCCTTCTTCATGCCGACGCTGGTGGAGCTGGGCGAGAAGCTCAGCTACGGCGGCGGCAGCCCGATCGCCTTTCAGCATCTGTTCTGGTTTTTCGGCCACCCCGAGGTTTACATCGTCGCGCTGCCCGCCTTTGGCATCGTCTCCGATCTGATTGCCGTGCATGCGCGCAAGACTGTGTTCGGCTACCGGATGATGGTCTGGGCGATCGTGATCATCGGGGCGCTCAGCTTTATCGTCTGGGCGCATCATATGTATGTCAGCGGCATGCACCCGTGGTTCGGTTTCTTCTTTGCCACCACCACGCTGATCATCGCCATTCCAACTGCGATCAAGGTCTACAACTGGGTGCTGACCCTGTGGAAGGGCGACATCCATCTGACCGTCCCGATGCTGTTTGCGCTGGGCTTTATCGTGACCTTCGTGAACGGCGGGCTGACGGGGCTGTTCCTGGGCAATGTGGTGGTTGATGTGCCGCTGTCGGACACGATGTTTGTGGTGGCCCATTTCCACATGGTGATGGGGGTGGCGCCGATCATGGTGATCTTCGGTGCGATCTATCACTGGTATCCGCTTATGACCGGCCGGCTGCTGAACCAGGCAATGGGGCAGATCCATTTCTGGGTCACCTTCATCGGCGCCTATGCAATCTTCTTTCCGATGCATTATGTCGGCCTTGTCGGCGTGCCGCGGCGCTATTTTGAGATCGGCGAGCCGGAGTTCCTCACCGCGCCGGTGGGCGGGCTGAATGCCTTCATCTCCTCCGCCGCGCTGATTGTCGGCGCGGTGCAGCTGCTGTTCCTGTTCAACATCCTGTGGAGCCTGCGCCACGGGCGCGTCTCTGGCGGCAACCCCTGGCGGGCGACCTCGCTGGAATGGCATACCCCTGAAACCCCGCCCAGGCATGGCAATTGGGACGAGCTGCCCAATGTCTACCGCTGGGCCTATGACTACAGCGTGCCCGGCGCGGCCGAGGATTATGTTGCCCAGAATGATCCCTGGGTGCCGGATGGCGCGGGGCGGCGGCTGTGACGGTCATCCTTGCCTTCCTGGCGCTGGTGGCGCTGGCCGCGGGGCTATGGCTGTCGCAGCAGCACCTGGCCTCCAAGCCCTGGCTGGAAACCGGAATTGCGCCCTTGGCGGGCCATGGTCCGGGCCGGGCGCCGGGCATCATTTTCATCGCGGTCTTTGTAACGGTGATCGGCGGGCTGTTTGCCATGCTGGGCAGCGCCTTTGTCATGCAGATCGAAGAAACCCCGTGGGAGCTGGTGCCGCTGCCGGGCCGGGTCTGGCTGAACACTGCGCTGCTGCTGCTGGCCAGCCTGTGCCTGCAATTTGTGGTGATTGCTGCGCGGGCAGGCACGCAGCGCTGGCTGCGCGGCAGCCTGATTGCCGCCAGCATCGCCACAGTCGCCTTTCTGGCGGGGCAGGTGCAGGTGTGGATCACCTTGACCGATGGCGGCTACCCGCTGGATGGCACCCCGGCGGCGAGCTTCTTTTATCTGATCACCGGCTTGCACGGGCTGCACATGCTGGGCGGTATCATTGCGCTGGCGGTGATCTGCGCGCGCCATGCCGGGACCGGCAACGTCAGGGCGCTGCTGCCGGGGGTCCGGCTTTGCGCGCTTTACTGGCACGCGCTGCTGGCCTTCTGGCTGATGCTGTTTGCGCTGCTGCAGGGCTGGGGCAATGCGTTTCTGGCGCTGTGCCGCGCGGTTGTGAGTTGAGGAGGGAAACCGATGGAACACCCATTGCAAGGCCAGGACCAGACGCTGCAGCAGCAGGGCCACAGCGGCTTTGCCGCCGATTGGGGGTCGGACCAGCGCGCCTTCAAGAAGGTCTCCTGGGGCAAGGCGATGATGTGGATCCTTCTGCTTAGCGACACTTTCATATTCGCCTGCTTCCTTGTCGCCTATCTGAACGCCCGTAATTCCACCACCGTGGAGTGGCCCAACGCCAGCGAGGTGTTTGCGCTGCATATCGGCGGTGCGAACCTGCCGCTGATCCTGATTGCCATCATGACCTTTGTGCTGATCTCCTCCTCCGGCACCATGGCGATGGCGGTCAATTGCGCCTACCGCAAGGCGCGCAAGGCCACCGCCGTGCTGATGCTGGCCACCGCCGCGCTGGGGGCGGCCTTTGTCGGCATGCAGGCGTTTGAATGGTCCAAGCTGATCTCCGAAGGCGTGCGCCCCTGGGGCAACCCCTGGGGGGCCGAGCAATTCGGCGCCAGTTTCTTCATGATCACCGGCTTTCACGGCACCCATGTCACCATCGGGGTGATCTTCCTGATCATCGTCGCCCGCCGGGTCTGGCGCGGCGATTTCGACCGCGACCAGCGCAGCTGGATGTCGGCAGGCAACGGCGATTACGAGGCGGTGGAGATCATGGGGCTTTACTGGCACTTCGTCGACCTGGTCTGGGTCTTCATCTTTGCATTCTTCTATCTGTGGTAGGGGGCAGCCATGACACATTCACCGCAAACCATCGAGGCCGGAGAGATGGCGCACGAAGAAGGCCAGCAGCATCCCATCAAACTCTACTTCGTTGTCTGGGGGCTGCTGTTCGTCCTCAGCGCCGCCTCTTACTGGGTGGATTATGCCCAGCTGCAGGGGTTGCTGCGCTGGAGTCTGATCCTGATCTTCATGACGCTGAAGGCAGGGCTGATCATTGCCGTTTTCATGCATATGGCCTGGGAGCGTCTGGCGCTGATCTATGCAATCCTGCTGCCGCCGCTGGCGGTGATCGGGCTGCTGGCAATATTGATCATCGAGTCGGACTATACGGCTCAAACCCGGGTGATCGAATTCGGGCAGGGGGCGGTCCCTGCTGCAGAAGAGTAATTGAACCGCCCGGCCAAGCTCAGGCGCTGCCCTCCGTTCTGTGTTCAAGAGATGGCAACGAAAATGGCGCCCCGGTTTCCCGGAGCGCCTGATTTCCTAACCATGAACCGGCTTACGCAGCCAGATCAAACCGGTCCGCATTCATCACCTTGACCCAAGCCGCCACAAAGTCCTGCACAAAGGCGGCTTCGCCATCCGCCTGGGCATAAACCTCCGACAATGCCCGCAGCTGCGAGTTGGAGCCGAACACCAGATCGGCCCTGGTGCCGGTCCATTTCACCGCCCCGCTGGCGCGATCACGGCCTTCATAGGTGCCGTCCTCTGCCGGTTTCCACTCCACACCCATATCGACAATAGTGGTGAAGAAGTCGGTGCTGAGCACGCCGGCCCGGTCAGTGAACACGCCGTGCCCGGAGCCGCCGTGATTGGCACCCAGCACCCGCAGGCCGCCGATCAGCGCGGTCATTTCCGGCGCGCCAAGGGTCAGAAGCTGCGCCCGGTCCACCAGCATCTTCTCAGCCGGGACGCTATAGGCGGCCTTCTGGTAGTTGCGGAAACCATCGGCCTCCGGCTCCAGCACGGCAAAGCCCTCGGCGTCGGTCTGCTCCTGGGATGCGTCTGTACGGCCCGGTGTGAACGGCACCGAAACCGGGTGGCCTGCCGCCTTGGCAGCCTCCTCCACGCCGGCGCCGCCCGCCAGCACGATCAGATCCGCCATCGAGATCTTTTTGCCGCCGGCTGCGCTTGCGTTGAACTCGGACTGGACGCCTTCCAGGGTGTTCAGCACCTTGGCCAGCTGCTCCGGCTGGTTCACCTCCCAGTCCTTTTGCGGCGCCAGGCGGATGCGGCCGCCATTGGCCCCGCCGCGCTTGTCCGAGCCGCGGAAGGTCGAGGCCGAGGCCCAGGCGGTGGAGACCAGCTCAGCAACCGACAGCCCGGTTGCCAGGATATTCGCCTTCAGCTGAGAGGTATCCTGTTCGTCCACCAGCGCGTGATCCACCGGCGGCAGCGGATCCTGCCAGATCAGGTCTTCAGCGGGCACCTCGCTGCCCAGATAGCGCGATTTCGGCCCCATGTCGCGGTGGCACAGCTTGAACCAGGCCCGGGCAAAGGCGTCGGCGAATTTTTCCGGATTGGCGTGGAAACCGCGGGAGATCTTCTCATAGACCGGGTCCATGCGCAGTGACATGTCGGCGGAGGTCATCATCGGCGGGTGCGTCTTGCCGGGCTCATGGGCGTCGGCCACCATATGCTCGGGCTTCACGTCCTGCGCCTGCCACTGATTGGCGCCCGCCGGGCTTTTGACCAGCTTCCACTCATAGCCGAACAGCACGTCGAAATAGCCCATATCCCAGCTGGTGGGGTTCGGCTTCCAGGCGCCTTCGATGCCGCTGGTGGTGGTATCGGCCGCATTGCCCTTGCCGTGAGAGTTCAGCCAGCCAAGCCCCATGTGTTCGATATCCGCGCCTTCCGGTTCAACGCTGACCAGCTCGGGATCGCCGGCGCCATGCGCCTTGCCGAAGGTATGGCCGCCTGCAACCAGCGCCACGGTTTCCTCGTCGTTCATCCCCATGCGGGCAAAGGTCTCGCGCACATCCACGCCCGAGGCGATCGGGTCCGGATTGCCGTCAGGGCCTTCCGGGTTCACGTAGATCAGCCCCATCTGCACCGCCGCCAGCGGATTTTCCAGATCCCGCTCGCCGGAATAGCGGCTGTTCGGCTGATCGCTGGTCGCCAGCCATTCGGTTTCAGAGCCCCAGTAGACATCTTCCTCCGGCTCCCAAACGTCTTCGCGGCCGCCGCCAAAGCCGAACACCGGACCGCCCATTGATTCAATGGCGCAGTTGCCGGCCAGGATCATCAGATCCCCCCAGGAGATCTTGTTGCCGTATTTCTGCTTCACCGGCCACAGCAGGCGGCGGGCCTTGTCGAGGTTGCCATTGTCCGGCCAGCTGTTCAGCGGCGCAAAGCGCTGGTTGCCGGTGCCGCCGCCGCCGCGGCCATCGGCGCTGCGGTAGGTGCCGGCGCTGTGCCAGGCCATGCGGATGAACAGCGGCCCGTAATGGCCGTAATCTGCGGGCCACCAATCCTGGCTGTCGGTCATCAGCGCGAAAAGATCCTGTTTCACCGCCTTCAGATCCAGCTTCTGGAATTCCTCGGCGTAGTTGAAATCAGCCCCCATCGGGTTCGACTTGGGCGCATGCTGGTGCAGCACATTCAGATTCAGCAGGTTCGGCCACCAATGTTTGTTGTTGGTGCCGCCGGCTGCGGCTGCGCCGTGAAACACCGGGCATTTTCCTGCAGGTGTATTTCCGTCCATTTGTGTCTCCGATCGTGGCTTCAAATTGTTGAACTGCCTCGCGGCAGTAACGTTCCCGGATCGCTCCAGCAGCCGGCGCGCCGCCTGCAAATGCATTTGGCGCCAAGTCTGCAGTTGCCGGGATTCCCTGTCTTCCTGCAGAGGAGGCTAGCAGGGAAATCCCATTGGATTAAGTTGCATTTATTCATCGCAGTGATAATGAAATCCTATGATAAACGTGACCCTTCGCCAGATGCGTTATTTCGAATCGCTGGCCCAGCACCGCCATTTCGGCCGCGCGGCAGATGCCTGCGCCGTGTCGCAGCCCGCTTTGTCGGTTCAGATCAAGGAATTGGAGGAAGCGCTGGGGGTGCAGCTGGTCGAGCGCGGCGCCCGCCAGGTGCGGCTCACCAGCCTGGGCGAGGATCTGGCGGTGCGGGTGCGCGGTGTCCTGCGCTCGGTGGATGAGCTGGGCGAGCTGGCGCGGGCGTCCCGCGACGGGCTGGCGGGGCGGCTGCGGATCGGGGTGATTCCCACCATCGCGCCGTATCTGCTGCCGTCCATCGTCGCCAACCTGACCCGCCAGTACCCGGAGGCTGACATCCGTGTGCGCGAAACCGTGACACCGAAACTGCTCGAGGAACTGGGCGAGGGGCGGCTGGATACCGCGATCGTGGCGCTGCCGGTTTCCGAACCCGCCTTTGAGGAAGTCGCGCTGTTCGAGGAGGACTTTGTGCTGGTGCGCCCGGGCGAGGACAGCGGCAAGCCGGTTCCCGGACCCGAGGGGTTGCGCGAAATGCGGCTGCTGCTGCTGGAGGAGGGGCATTGCTTCCGGGATCAGGCGCTGTCGTTCTGCAACATGCAATCAGCGGCCCCGCGCGAGCTGCTGGACGGCAGCTCGCTGTCGACTCTGGTGCAGATGGTCAGCGCCGGAATCGGCGTCACGCTGATTCCCGAAATGGCCGTCCCGGTCGAGACCCGCTCGGCCGTTGTCTCGGTCGCGCGCTTCCAGGACCCTCAGCCGGCCCGCAGCATTGGCATGATCTGGCGCCGCAGCAACCCGCTTGCGCGGCAGCTGCTGCAGGTGGCAGAGGTGGTGCGCCAGGCCGCGCAGGCCTTGCGCTCCAGCTATAGCCCGCTGATCTGAAACCGCTTTGTCGCGCGTTCGAGGGTAAACATCCGCCCCGTTTTCCAACAATTGAGCACCGTCAAATCCGCCGCTACCGGATGAGGATTGGTGCGTAAAGGGCACGTTCACAGCCATTTTACGGCACTGCTGTTTCAGGCCGGAAGATGCGTTGTTAATCCTTCGTTAATAAAGGTGAACATAGGCAGGCAGGCAGATGAAGACGGGCTTTGGTGGCACGTTTGTCGTTTCCTGGTCGCAAACCGAGATTGACGGCCTTCCGGCGGCACCGGTTGAGGCTCTTGATGTGGGGGCAGTTTGGTCCTGGCATGGCGATGCTGTGCGGGTGGATGGGGCGTTAGAGCTGTTGCGGCTGGAGATTGCAGATGGCGAGGCAGATTTGCGCCGCCGGGCAGCGCGCTCGGTGCGGCGGCTGGTCGGTGCGGCGGTCCAAAACCGGACCGATGCCGATGCGGCCGAGGTGGACGAGCCGCTGATGGACAGCAGCTTTACCGTGACCAACGGGGTCCAAAGTTTCACCGTGACACTGATAGAGGCGGGGCCGGGTCAACCGCCGCTGCTGATGTTCGTCGGCGCCCTGCCGCCGCGCGGCACTGACCTGTGGGTGGTGCATCATTCGCTGAGCACCGCCGGCGCGGACCGTCCGCAAGGCGAAACCGGTGTGGTCTGCTTTACCCCAGGCACCCTGATTGCAACGCCTGGCGGCCCGAAACGGGTCGAGGCGCTGCGCGAGGGTGAAAAGGTGCAGACCCGCGACAACGGCGCTCAGGAAATCCTGTGGATCGGCTCCCGCCGGATCAGCGGCGCCCGGTTGTATGTGATGCCGCAGCTGCGCCCGATCCGCATTCATGCCGGCGCCCTGGGCATCGACCGGCCGGAACAGGAGCTGCTGGTCTCGCCGGATCACCGGATGCTCTTGCGCGGCGACCGGGTGCGGGCGCTGTTCAACACCCCCGAAGTTCTGGTGGCGGCCGGCGATCTGGTCAATGGCCGCACAATCCTGCCCGATGCCTCGGTGCGGCAGGCAACCTATATCCACATCATGCTGGCGAACCACCAGGTGCTTTGGGCCAATGGGGTCGAAACCGAAAGCTTCCACCCCTCCAATGCAGCCCTGACGGCGCTCAGCAGCAGCGACCGGGCGCGGCTGTTCCATCTGCACCCCGGGCTGGAACGCAACCCGCTCGCCTACGGCGCTTATGCCCGCCGCAACCTCAGCGCCTCCGAGGCTGCGATTCTGGGCTGCGAGGCAGCCTGAGCCCTTGGCCGCAGGGGGCCTAAGCGCTATTTCAGGCCTGGAGCCGCCCTGGGTGCAAGTTTTCACACCTGGCCTGCCCAAGCCATGTTGACTCTGCCCCCTCCCCCTATATAAGCGCGGCTTCATTGGTGTTGGTGGACCCCGTAAGGGGTTTCCTGTCATGCCGCAAGGCAAGAGGACAACGCCCTTCGAAACTATAAACGAAGGAGATCAGCCGTGACCAAACGCACGTCTGCCAAGTACAAGATCGACCGCCGCATGGGCGAAAACATCTGGGGCCGTCCGAAGTCCCCGGTCAACCGCCGCGACTACGGCCCCGGCCAGCACGGCCAGCGCCGCAAGGGCAAACTGTCCGACTTCGGCATCCAGCTGCGCGCCAAGCAGAAGCTCAAGGGCTACTACGGCGACCTGACCGAAAAACAGTTCCGCCGCATCTACGGCGAAGCCGTGCGTGTGAACGGCGACACCGGTGAAAACCTGATCGGCCTGCTCGAGCGCCGCCTGGACGCCGTTGTCTACCGTGCCAAGTTTGTTGCAACCGTCTTTGCGGCCCGCCAGTTCGTGAACCACGGCCACGTGACCGTGAACGGCAAGCGCGTCAACATCCCCTCCTACCGGGTGAAAGAGGGCGACGTGATCGAAGTCCGCGACAAGTCCAAGCAGATGGTTGCCGTTCTGGAAGCCACCCAGCTGGCCGAGCGCGACGTTCCCGATTACATCGAAGCCGACCACTCCAAGCTGAAGGCAACCTTCGTGCGCACCCCCGCCCTGGGCGACGTGCCGTACCCGGTTCTGATGGAGCCGAACCTGGTCGTCGAATTCTACGCCAAAAACTAAGCCTGCTGCCGTCACGGCACATGGCGGAAGGGCTGTCCTGCGGGGCAGCCCTTTTCCGTTTCCCCCGGCCCGGCGCCCGTTTTGGTGAAACCCGGTAGCCCTGCGCGCCGCCGGCCACTATCCTGCCTGTGAAGCGACAGGGAGTGAGTGATGAAAACCTATCTGAAAGCCGCCGCTGCGATTGCCGTATTGACCGCCGCCGCCGCAGGCGCTGCACCGCTGAAGCTGACGCCGGCAGAGCCGCAGCCCGCCAGTGTCACGCCGGGGCTGGCCGTCGTCTATGCCTATCCGAACGATGTAAAAACCTTGGCCGAGGCGTCCTCGGCACTGAAAATCTCCAGCGAGCCGGGCCGGCCCCTTGCGGGCCTCGACAACCGCGACACGCAAGAGGGGCAGAAAACGCTTACCTCCAAACAGGCGCTGAACGTGGTGGCCCGGATCACCGGCTATGTGAAGATCGACCAGCCGGGCGTCCACACTATCGACTTTCTCACCAATGACGGGCTGCGCGCCAGGGTCGGCGGCCAGGTGGTGGGCGAATTCGATGGCCGCCAGTCCTGCGACAGCACCATCCTGACCGAAGTGGAGGTGCCCTCGGCAGGCTGGTACCCGGTGGACATCCTTTACTTCCAGCGCCTTGGCACCGCCTGCCTGCACATGCGCATGGGGCCGGACGGCAAGCGGCCGAAATGGATGAAGGACAGCGCCTTCGGGCACTGACCGGCCGCCGCGTCTTTCTGGTTTGAAATGCTCCGGGGGAAGCCGCAGGCCGAGGGGGGCAGCGCCCCCTTGTCCGGCCCGCGGGCTAAAGCGGCAGCGGCCGCCCTTCGGCAATCGCCTCCATCGCAAAATAAGAGGTCACGCTGTCCAGTTCGACCCCTGAAATCAGCTGCTGATACACCCTGTCATAACTGGCCATATCCTCGGTCACCACTTTCAGCTGGTAGTCGTAGTCGCCGCCGATACGGTGAAAATCCACCACCTCGGGAATCGTCAGCACATGGCGGCGGAACTTTTGCAGCCAGTCCGCCGAATGATGCCGGGTGCGCAGCAGAACGAAGACCACCAGATCCAGCCCCAGCTGCTTGCGGTCCAGCCGCGCGGTGGACCCCTTCAGCAGCCCGCTGTCGTTCAGGGCCTTCAGCCGCCGCCAGCAGGCGTTCTGCGACAGCCCCACCCGGTCGGCCAATTCCCGCTGCGACAGGCTGGCGTCCTGCTGCAGCGCGCGCAGGATGGCGATGTCAATCTGATCTGATTTTTTTCTCATATGGTGATCATATGACACAAAAATTACGTAAGCAATTCAGTGAATGATTAAGTTTATCCGCTAAAGCCAGTTCATTATGCCTCAACAGATTACGGAGGCGCGATATGACCCTGGCAGCATTCAAAACCACCATCCGGCAGGCGGCCCAAAGCGGCGCCCTGGGCCGCAGCGTGATCGGCGACGGGGTGATGATTTCCGGTCTCGATGGCGAGGTGCCGCTGGTCTATGCCGACTATGTCGCCTCCGGCCGGGCGCTGCGCCAGGTCGAGGAATATGTGGCAGGCCAGGTGCTGCCCTTTTATGCCAATTCCCATACCGAGGCGTCTTATTGCGGCACCCGGATGACCCGCCTGCGCCGCGAGGCCCGCAGCGAGATCGCCCGCATGACCGGTGCCACCGCGGAGGATGCGGTGATTTTCACCGGATCGGGCGCCACCGCGGGGCTCAACCGGCTGGTCAGCCTGTTCGGCGTGAACGAGGCCGTCCGCCCGGTTGTCTTCATCGGCCCCTATGAACACCATTCCAACATCCTGCCCTGGCGCGAAAGCAAGGCGGAGGTGGTGGAAATCCCCGAGGCCGCCGCGGGCGGCGCGGATCTGGCAGCTCTGGAACGCGCCCTGAAACAGCACGCGGACAGCGACCTCAAAATCGGCAGTTTCTCGGCTGCCTCCAACGTCACCGGCATCCTGACCGATCCCGATCCCATCAGCCGCCTGCTGCACGCGCATGGCGCACTGGCGGTCTGGGACTATGCCGGCGGCGGGCCGTATCTGCCAATCGACATGGGGCAGGGCGGGGCGGCGCGCAAAGACGCCGTTGTGGTCTCGCCGCACAAGTTTCCGGGCGGCCCCGGTGCCTCGGGTGTGCTGGTGGTCAACGCAGGCGCAGTGCGCCGCCGCTGCCCGTCCTGGCCGGGCGGCGGCACCGTCAGCTTTGTGTCGCCGTGGCAGCATGAATACAGCCTGGACCTGGCGACCCGCGAAGAGGCCGGCACGCCGAATGTGATCGGCGACATCCGCGCAGCGCTGGCCTTTCTGGTGAAAGAAGCCGTCGGCCAGGAGCAGATCGAAGCCCGTGAAGCCAAGTTCGCTGACATGGCCTGGGCGGGCTGGTCCGGCAATCCGCAGCTGCAAATCCTGGGCCACCGCGATGCGCACCGGCTGCCGATCTTCTCCTTCCTGGTTTCGGACGGGGCGGGCAGGCCGCTGCACCAGCAGCTGTTCACCCGGATGCTGAGCGACGTCTACGGCATCCAGGCCCGCGGCGGCTGCGCCTGCGCAGGACCCTATGCACACCGGTTGCTGGGCATTGGCCAGCCGGAATCGGAAAGGCTGTTTGCTGATCTGAAGGCCGGCGAGGAAATGAAGAAACCCGGCTGGGTCCGGCTCAACTTCTCATATCTGATGGAGGAGGAGACCGCGCAATACGTTATTGATTGCGTCAACGATCTGACCCAAAGGGCAGGGGCGCTTGCCGCCCGCTACGATGCCGATCCGGAAACCGCGCGGTTCCAGGCGCTGGTCGCCTAGGTTCAAACACACGGGCTGGCCGCCTGGGCCCGAACAAACGGGGTGCTTTACCGGGTCAGGAAAGCACCTCGCATGCCGTTAATACGTAGGTATCGACTCGCAGTTATTAAAGGGGAATATGCAGGTCAAATCCCCCGCGACGGCGCGGACGGATGCGTGGCACGCTGAAACCGTACTTTATTGATTGGAGCACTGTTATGGCCCTTAAGCTTTCCGCCCCGGTTGGTGACAAGAAACGGATCACCAAACCAGACCCCAAGACCGGCGAGAGCAAATTCAAGCCGGTCAAAAACGCCCCCGCAGATGTTGAGCTGGTCCGCCTGATGCTTAAGGCAAACGGCTATTCCATTGAAGTCAGCACCAAATGCGACGCCGGGCTGATCAGCACGATCAAGGATTTTCAGAAAAAGAAACTGGGTTTCAAAAAGCCCGACGGCATTGTCGACCCCGGCATGCGCACCTGGAATGCGGGCCTGCCAAAACTGGCGGCGCAGCATTCCGCCGACACCAAGGTGGAGCGGATTGAAGTTGTCGAGAACGGCAAGACCAAGCTGATCACCGTGGCCGAGTTCGAAGCCGGGCAGGAGGAGCTGCGGCGCAAGCTGCTGGCCAAGGCCAACATGATGTACGGCCAGGCGGAATCCTGGGTTGATTTCTGCAACGAGGTCGAAAGCACCCGCCAGGGCAACGATACCTTCCTGAACGCGCTGACGGAATTCGCGGTCAGCGTGGTCAACGACAAGACCGACCCGCCCTGGACGCCGATCCTGAACGCGCGGTCTGAATCCAGCCTGCTGAAAACATTTGTCAGCAAAAAGAAGCCGGACTGGAAAAAAGTCTATAAACAGGATGTTAAGGCTTCCAAAGCCTATAACACCGGCGGCAAGGCCTTCAAGAAATTCATCGATCAGCGGATCGCCACGGCCGGCGGCATCGTCTGGAAGCTGGAGGTGGTGCGCGAGGTCTCCTTTGCCGTGGTCGAAACCTATATGACGGCCCGTCTGGTGGCGACCAAGGGCATGTCCCCGGCCAAGGCCCACGCCATCGCCGCGGCCAGCACCGAGGGACTGAAATCCAGCGCCGGCCAGCTGGGCGAGCATCTGGCGGGCAACAAGGTGACCTGGGACGGGGCGGCCAAGAAAGTCTTCATCGACAGTTTCATTGCTGGTCTTGCGGGGGCTGCCGGCGGCAAGCTGACCGCCAAGCTGTCGGCAGGGCTCGCCGACGATCTGGCCAAAGCCGCAGCCTCGAAACTCTCGCGCGAATTCCCGAAAAAGGCGGTAAAGGTTTTCTTCGAGAAGTTCCTGAAATCCAAGGCCGGCGAGGCCATGGTGACCGAGGCGCTGAAGGAAACCATCGGCCTGGCCAAGCCCTTGATCGAAAAGGGCCGTCCGCCGAACACCAAGGAGATCAAGGAAAGCGTTGCCAAGATCCTGACCGCGGGCATCATGTCGGCAGGTGCAGGCAAGGCATTGGACAAATTCTCCTCGGGCTTCACCGGTGCGGCCGAAAAATTCCTCAAGACCAAACTGGCACCCGCTGCCATGGAGGGCGCGGTCAAGAAGGATCTGATCGCCAAATACGGCACCAAGGCGACCGAGGATTTCATCAAGCTGCACGGCGACGCGATCTATGGCGAGATTGCCAAGCAGATCTCCGGCAAGTCATTCAGCAAATACGCAGGCGAGGTGCTGACCAGCTCGGACGGCTCGCAATCGGCCTCGACCATGCAGAAGCAGGCCAATGAGGCGATGCGCAAGGACATGGAGCTGCGCAAGAAGATCCAGAAAATCATCATGGCCGAAGCCAAACGCAAGATGCCCAAGTCGGCAGCGGCGCATTAACGCCGGCTGCTCCGTCATTGGGGGCTGCTGCCCGGGGGGGACGGCAGCACGGGGGAAGCGTCATCTTGGCGCTTCCCCACAAGCCTTTGGGCCGCTAGAACGGGCAGGAATTAAGGAGCCCGTATTATGACCCAACTCACACCGCAGCCCGGTATCATGGACATTGCCCTTTATCAGGGCGGGGCTGCCCATGTGAAAGGGGTGAGCAATGTTGTGAAGCTCTCCTCGAACGAGAATCCCTTTGGGCCCAGCCCGCGCGCCATCCAGGCGATGCAGGACGCGGCGGCCGGCATGCACCGCTATCCCAGCTCGGATCACGCGGCACTGCGGCAGGCAATCGGCGAGGTGCACGGGCTGGCACCGGAGCAGATCATCTGCGGCGCAGGCAGTGACGAGATCATCGCCTTCCTGTGCCAGGCCTATGCCGGTCCGGGCGACGAGGTGCTCTATACCGAACACGGTTTTGCCATGTACCGCATCAGCGCGCTGGCAGCCGGGGCCACACCGGTAGAGGTCAAAGAACGCGAGCGGGTGACCGATGTGGACGCGCTGCTGGCAGGCTGCACCGCCAGGACCAAGCTGGTGTTCATCGCCAATCCGAACAACCCCACCGGCACCATGATCAGCGAGGCTGAGGTGGCCCGGCTGGCCGAAGGCATTCCGGCAGGCGCGTTGTTGGTGCTGGATGGCGCTTATGCGGAATATGTCGAAGGGTTTGATGCCGGCGCTGCAGCGGCAGGCGCGCGCAGCAACGTCTTCATGACCCGCACCTTCTCCAAGATCTACGGTCTGGGCGGTGCGCGGATCGGCTGGGGGTATGGCCCCAAAGAGATCATCAGCGTTCTGAACCGGGTGCGCGGGCCGTTCAACGTCTCCAGCACCGCGCTGGCCGGCGCGGAAGCCTCGGTGCGGGATACGGATTACGTCGCACAGTGCCGGGCAGAAAACGCCAAATGGCGCACATGGCTGGCCAATGCGCTGGGTGAATTGGGCGTGCCTTCGGATGTCTCCAGCACCAATTTCATCCTCGCGCGCTTTGCCAGCCAGGCCGAGGCCGAAGCCTGCGACAGCTACCTGCAGTCGCAGGGTCTGATCGTGCGCCGGGTGGCGGGCTACAACCTGCCGAACGCACTGCGCATCACCATCGGCGACGAAGACGCCTGCCGCCGCCTGGCGCAGGCGGTCAAAGCATTCAAAGAGCGGCAGGCATGAGCGGCCGGAATAACGGGCCGGTCTATGGCCGCGTGGCGCTGATCGGGCTGGGCCTGATTGCCTCCTCGATGTTCTGGGCAATGAAACGCGCTGGGCTGGCAGCTGAGGTCACCGGCTATGCCCGCAGCGCAGAAACCCGCACAACCGCCCGCCGCATCGGTCTGTGCGACCGCGTCTGCGACAGCGCGCAGGAGGCGGTGCAGGACGCCGATCTGGTGGTGCTTTGCGTGCCGGTCGGCGCCATGGGCCCGGTGATGAAAGACATCGCGCCGCTGCTGAAACCCGGCGCCACGGTGTCGGACGTCGGTTCGGTCAAGCGCCATGTGATCGACGCCGTGCAGCCGCATATCCCCAAAGGCGTGCATTTCGTGCCCGCCCACCCGCTGGCCGGCACCGAGCATTCCGGCCCGGAATCCGGCTTTGCCGAGCTGTTCGACAACCGCTGGTCGCTGCTGGTGCCGGTTGAGGGCACCGACCCGGATGCCACCGCCCGACTGCGCGCGCTGTGGGAAGGCATGGGCGCCAATGTGGACGAGATGGACGCCGATCACCACGACCTGGTGCTGGCCGTCACCTCGCACACGCCGCACCTGATTGCCTATACCATGGTGGGCGTGGCCGATGACCTGCGCCGGGTGACCGACAGCGAGGTGATCAAGTATTCGGCTGCCGGTTTCCGCGACTTCACCCGCATCGCCGCCTCGGACCCGACCATGTGGCGCGACGTATTCCTGACCAACAAGGACGCCACGCTGGAAATCCTCGGCCGCTTCACCGAGGAACTGTTTGCCCTGCAGCGCGCCATCCGCACCGGCGATGGCGCGCATCTGCACGATTACTTCACCCGCACCCGCGCCATCCGGCGCGGCATCATCGAGGCCGGCCAGGACACCGATGCGCCGGACTTCGGCCGGGGCCAGAAGAAATGATCCGCGCGGGCACCCTGCTGCTGGCAACACTGCTGGGCGGGGCCGCGCCGGCCGCAGCACCGGAAACATCGCTGCACCCCGCCGCGCGTCCGGCGGCAGCGCCAGGCGCCGGGATTTCCGCCACTGCCCCCGCGCCCGGCAGCCGCCCGGCCGCGCGTCCGCAATCCGAACAGATCCTGGCGGCAGCGGTGCGCCCCTCAGGTCTGCCGTTGCTGGGGCCGGACGCCTCGCTGCTGCCTTTTGCGCGGCCGGACAGCCTGGCAGAGCAGGCCCTGTTCAAGCGCCGCAAGCGGCGCAAGGGATCGGTCTGCGGCGATCTTGATATCCAGGGCGACAGCGTTGGCCATGTCTCCGGCACGCTGCCCGGCTGCGGCGCCAAGGATGCGGTGCGGGTGCGCGAAATTGCCGGGGTGCGGCTTAGCCAGGCCGCGCTGATGACCTGCAACACGGCCCGCGCGCTGAAGACATGGATCAACCGCGAGGTGGAAACCGCTTTCGGCCGCCGCAACAAGGTAGTCTCCCTGCGGGTGGCCGCGCATTATGCGTGCCGCACCCGCAACAACCGCCCCGGTGCCAGGATTTCGGAGCATGGCAAGGGGCGGGCCATCGATATCTCCGGTTTCACCCTGGCCAGCGGCGAGACAGTGACGGTGCTGAAAGGCTGGCAGACCCGCAAGACCCGCAAGACCTTGAAAAAAGTCTGGCGCGCAGCCTGCGGTCCCTTTGGAACCGTGCTGGGGCCGGAGGCGGACCGCTATCACCGCGACCACTTCCACTTGGACGTGGCCCGGCACCGCGGCGGATCTTATTGCCGCTGAAGCCATCAGCCGGATGCGGTATCGCCTTCCTTGCTTCAGGCCGGAGATTATCCCGGAGCGCGCGGCAAAGCCTCGCACAGCCCGCTTGCTGAAAACGAAGCCGGGCACATGCGCAGCCGTGCTCCCGTGCCTGAAGGTGCCCAAGGGCACATTACAGCCTTGGGCCGGGCGCGCTGCGCGCGCGGGCCGTTTCAGCGGATGACCAGCTGCGGGGCGCGGCCCAGGGGCAGGGGGCCAAGCGTCACGTAGCCATCGGAGAACCCCAGCGTGATATCCAGGTTCCGCGGATTGCCGCTTGTCTCGGCCAAAAGGCCCAGCACCCGCTCAACCGTGCCGCGCAGGCTGGGTGCAAGCGCGCCGCTGCGCTCTGCCATCAGCACCAGCCCGCGCCAGTTTTCCGCCTGCAGCGCAATCTCGCCCTCCGGCAGGCCCTGGGCGTCCACCGTCAGCGCTCCGGCGGCCTTCAGCCGCAGATCGCCCCAGCGGGCCTCGGCCAGTTTCAGATCGATCCGGCGCGGCTGCGGCCGCCGTTGCTCCAGCGCGGCCCGGTCCCAGGGCGCATCAAACGCCGCCGTCAGCTCCAGCGCCAGCGTGTCAAACCGGTCCGGCAGCGCCGAACTGGCCGCCAGCAGACGCCGCCAGGCGGCGTGCGGGGCAAACCCGGCAGCTTCTGCCGTAACCCGGTAGATCTCGGGCCTGTCTGATTGCACCATGCGCAGAACCAGCGCCGCGCCGCTCAGCACCGTCTCGCCGCTCCGGGCGATCTGCCAGGGCCCCGCGGCCAGCGACAGCCCCCGCAACTCCAGCGCCGCTCCTGGCGCCAGATGCAGGCTGGCTTGCTGGCCCCGCGCTGTGATCACCGCCGTCTGGTCGAAATAGGACAGCCTTTGCGCCGTGGCCGGAAAGTGCAGGTCCAGCTTGCCGGGCCAGGCAGCCGGGCTTGCCAGTTCCAGCCAATCCGCCCGCCAGGCTGCGCCGGTGCCGGGATCGGCCAGCACGGGCCGGAGGATCCGGGTCATATGGCGGAACGGATAGCCACTGGTCTCAAGCGCGGAAAATTCAGCCTGCCAGCCCCGGCGCTCCTGTTCGGAAAACCAGGATGCAACGCCGCTGCGCAGCCCCCAGGCCGCCGCCGCCCAATAAAGGCTCCAGATCATCAGGGCGGCAATCACCAGTTTTGCCAGGCGCATCGGTTAGCCTCTTTTGTCCGGATCAGGTTTGCTGTTTATAGAGGGGCAGCAGAAAGGGCCAGACGACATGACCATGTGGGTATTCGGATACGGATCGCTTCTTTGGAACCCGGGTTTCCCGGTGGCACGCCGCGAGGTGGCGGTGCTGCATCGCTATGCGCGGTCCTTCTGCATGACCTCGATCCATCACCGCGGCACCGAGGACCACCCCGGCCTGGTGCTGGCGCTGGACGAGACCGAAGGCGCCCACTGCAAGGGGCTGGCCCTGTCGGTTGAGCCCGGCCACGAAGAACAGACCCTGGCTGAACTGCGCGCGCGCGAGCTGATCTCCTCGGCGTATCTTGAGCGTGATCTGGAGGTGGAACTGGCGGATGGCAGCATTGTCACCGCCGTCACCTATGTGATCGACCCGCACCATGTGCAGTATTGCGGCGGCCTCAGCCTGGAGAAACAGGCGCAGATGATTGCCCATGCGGTGGGCGGGCGCGGTCCCAATAGCGAATATCTATATAACACTGCCAGCCATCTGGCCGAGATCGGCCTGCATGACCAGGATCTGGATTGGCTGGCAAGCCGGGTGCGGGAAATCACCGCATAAAGCCTTGGCGCTTTTGACACTTTGCTTATAGGCTGCGACCCAATAAGAGCAGTCAACGTGTCAGGAGCCAAGCAATATGGCGCAGCCAGACCGCAAAACCCGGCCGCAGTTTTCCCAGCCGGTGCGGCAGATCATCATGATGCTGATCGCATTGGCGCTGTCAGCCTTTGGCGCCTTTGTGGCCTTGCCGCGGGTGCTGCCGGTGTTCGAGGCCAACCCCTGGCTGAACGGCTTTATCGTCTTTGTCTTTGTGATCGGGGTGCTGGCCTGTTTCTGGCAGGTGGTGCAGCTGATCGGCTCGGTGCGCTGGATCGAACGCTTTGCCTCCGGCGACAGCCAGGAGCACCGCCGCCCGCCGTCGATGCTGGCGCCGCTGGCTTCGCTGCTGGGGTCGCGCAGTGCGCGGATGCAGCTTGGGTCGGCCTCCACCCGCTCCATTCTGGACTCGGTCGCCAACCGCATCGATGAAGACCGCGAGATTACCCGGTATATCGTCAACCTGCTGATTTTCCTCGGTCTTCTGGGTACATTCTATGGCCTGGCCACCACCGTTCCCGCTGTGGTCGACACCATCCGCAGCCTGGCCCCGCAGGAGGGCGAGGAAGGTATCACCGTTTTCAACCGCCTGATGACCGGGCTGGAGGCGCAGCTGGGCGGCATGGGCGTGGCGTTTGCCTCATCTCTCCTTGGCCTGGCCGGCTCGCTGATTGTCGGCTTGCTTGAGCTGTTTGCGGGCCACGGCCAGAACCGGTTCTACCGCGAGCTGGAGGAATGGCTGTCGTCGATCACCCGCGTCAGCTTCTCCTCGGGCGAGGATGGCGCCGGCGACAGCGGCGTGGTCTCTCAGGTGCTCGACAATATGGCCGAGCAGATGGACGCGCTGCAGGTCATGTTTGCCGAAACCTCCGAAGGCCGCGCGGCGGTGGATCAAAAACTGGGCGATCTGGTGGAAACCATTCAGGAAATGAACCGCCGCCAGGAGCGGACCGGCACCGTCACCGCAGCGCTTGACCGGGTGGCCGTCGGGCAGGAAGCCCTGACCGAGATCCTGCGCGCCCATAGCGAACAGGGCGGCATCGACGCCGAAAGCCGGATGCGGCTGCGCTCGATTGACGTGCAGATGCTGCGCATTCTCGAGGAAATCTCGGCTGGCCGCCAGGAAAGCCTGAGCGAGCTGCGCAAGGATATCGACCTTATGGTCAGGGCCTTTGCCCGCCCGCGCGGATTGTCCCGCGGCGGTCGATCCGGCCGCGAGGCGGAGGAATAACCAATGGCCCTCTCCCGGCGCACAGGACAGCGGTTCCAGGCCTCGATTTGGCCGGGGTTTGTCGATGCGATGACCGGGCTTCTGCTGGTGCTGATGTTTGTGCTGACCATTTTCATGGTGGTGCAATTTGTGCTGCGCGAGACGATCACCGGGCAGGAAAGCCAGCTGGATGAGCTGTCGGAAGAGGTCAGCGCGCTGGCCTCGGCGCTGGGGCTGGAGGAGCGCGAGAACAACCAGCTGACCGCCCGGCTTGGGGCGCTGACGTCCACCCTCAACACGGCTGAGCAGGATCTGGATCAGGCCCGCAGCCTGATCACATCCCTGACCGCAGAGCGCGACCGGCAGGCAGGTGAACTGGCCGAGGCTGCCGGCCGGATCACTGGATTTGAGGCGCAGGTGGCGGCCCTGATCGCCAGCCGCAATGCCGCCGAGACGCGGGTTGCGGACCTGAATGCCGAGCGCGAAAACCTGGAGACCGCGCGCGCCGAACTGCTGAGCGAACAGGAGGCCCTGACCCGTGCCCTGGCGCAAGCCCGCGGCGAGATTGATCTGCAGATGGAGGCCGCCCGGCTTGCGGCGGCGCAGCGCGAAGCAATGGAGGCGCTGATCGCAGGTCTGGAGGCGGAAGGCAGCGAACGGACCGCCCGGATTTCCGAACTGCAAGAGCAGCTTAGCGCCGAGGAATCCGCCCGCCTGGCCGAGGCCGCGGCAGCCGAAGCCCTGCGAAACAAACTGCAGAATGCCGACGCCGAACTCACCGCTATGACACTGGCCCTGGAGGCGCAGCGCCAGGAGGCGGAGGATACGCTGACCCTGCTGGCGGCAGCCAAGGCTGCGAAAAAGCAGCTGGATGCGCAGCTGTCAGAACTGGAGGCCGCCCGCGCCGGATCCGATGCGGAGGCCGGCAAGCTGGCGGCAGAGCTGGCCGAAGCCAGGGCCGCCCTGGCAGCAGCGAAGATCCAGGCAGGCGAGCTGGACGTGCTGCGCCAGCGGCTGCTGGCGGCGGTGACGGCACAGGAAACCGCCGAGGCCAGCGCCGCGGACCGGCTGAGCCTCGCCGAAGAACGCGCGGCTCTGCTGGCGCAGGCGCGGGCCTCCCTGTCGCAGGAGCAGGCCATTTCCGAAGAAGCCCGCCGCGAAACCGCGCTGCTGAACCAGCAGGTTGCGGCGCTGCGCGAACAGCTCGGCGGGCTGCAGGCCATTCTGGATGACTATCAGTCCCGCGACACCGCCCAGCAGGTGCAGTTGCAAAACCTGGGCCAGGATCTGAACGCTGCACTGGCGCGTGCGGCCTCGGAGGAGCGCAAGCGCCGCTTGCTGGAAGAGCAGGAGCGCAAGAGGCTGGAAGCAGAGGCTGCGGAGCTGGCCAGCAAGGCGCAGGATCTGGAGCGCTACCGCTCGGAGTTCTTTGGCCGGTTGCGGGATCTGCTGGGCAATCAGGAGGGTGTGCGCATCCAGGGCGACCGCTTTGTCTTTGCCTCCGAGGTGCTGTTTGCACCGGGCAGTGCAACCCTGTCACCTGCGGGGCAGGTGGAAATTGCCAAGGTGGTTTCAATTTTGCAAAGCGTGGTGGCAGCGATCCCGCAGGAGATCAACTGGATCATCCGGGTGGATGGCCACACCGATACCTCGCCGCTGCTGCGACACTCGAAATTCTCCGACAACTGGGAGCTCAGCCAGGGCCGGGCGCTGTCGGTGGTGCGTTATATGGTGGAGGCGCTTGGCGTGCCGCCGTCGCGGCTGGCGGCGAATGGGTTTGGCGAGTATCAGCCGGTGAACCCTGCGGACACCCCCGCGGCGCGTGCCCAGAACCGGCGGATTGAGCTGAAGTTCACGGAAAAATAAGCGGGGCTGCGGTTGCGGGGCATGCGCCGCGGCGGCTGCGGCCGGTCATCTGCGCGTCGTTGCCGGCAAAACCGCTCCCGGCAGGGTGCAACCCGCTTCACCAATGGAGACAAGCTACTAGCTACGCACGGGTTGCGGCCCCGCCGGGCAGCAGGGCCCCTTTAAATCTATTGCAAATTCGGGAGTTATCAAATCCCGGCCCCGGAACATGCGGCACGGGCCCGGCCTGGGAAACCGCAGGCGGCGGCTCCCGCCCGGCGCCGGCCGCCGCAAGGGCAGCCGCACCCGTTGGGCCCGGCAGCGGCCAGAGCTTGCGCCCCGGCCGCTGCGGCGGCGCAGCTTCACAGGGCCTGCTCCTTTGAGACCGGCCACCGCGGGGCGGGAAACGGGGAGGCGGGAGGCGGCGTGGCCGGGCATGTTGAGGCGGGCTACTGGGAGGCAGGGTTTTCCGGCGGTGCGATCACCATGCTGCGGGTGAAACTGTCTACCTGCCGGCCATCCCGCAACAGGCGGGCGGTACCGGTATAGCTGCCCTGCGGCCATTGCCCGCCGCGCAGGCGGCGCCCGGCGGCACGGAAAAACTGTGCCTGGTTTTTATCGAGCCTTTCGCGGCGGGAGAAAAGTTCGCCGTCTGGTCCGGTCACCGTCAGGTCAAGCTGGTCGCCTGCCAGGCCGCCAAAGGCAAAGGCCCAGAACACAAACGCAGGCGCATCCGCAGCCAGCGGTGCGGCGTCCGCACTGCCCGCCTTGATCGCACTGTACTGGGGGACTGCGGCGCTGAAACCGGCCCCCAGCAGCCCGCCTGGCTGATAGGCCGGCGGATCCGCCCAGAGAGTCCTGGCCGCAGGGCCGCCGCAGGTGCCCAGGCTGTCCGGGGCGAAGGGATCCACCACCGCGCCATCCTTGCGCACAGACAGATGCAAATGCGGGAACTGGGTCTTGCCGGAGAGACCGGCCTCGCCCAGGATATCGCCAGGCTTGACCTTCATGCCGCTTTCCACCCGGACCGAGCCGCGCTTCATGTGGCAATACTGGGTTTCCCACCCGTTGCCGTGGCGCAAGACCACCCCGTTGCCGCATTCCTTGCCGTCGATTTCCGCGGCATTGCCGCCGGTGGCATATTGGTCCGCCATGCCGTTGCGGGTGCCAAGGACAACACCGCCTGCCGCAGCACGCACCAATACGCCTGCCTGCATGTCCGACAGGTACGGCAAGGCGATATCTGTGCCCTTGTGGCCATCATAGCTCAGCGCGCCGCAGGTGAAATCCGTGGCGCCGGGGCCGGGATCATGGTCTACGAACTGCTGGATATGGCAGCTGCTGCCCAGGGTGCAGTCCAGCGGGAACTGCAAAAGAAAATCGCCCGCCGCGGCGGGCGCGGCGAGCGGAATTGCGATTGCCAGCGCGGCAAGGCGCATCAGTCTGCGGTCAGCAGCGGCGGCTTGTCGCCGGAGATCCGCGGCTTGCTTGGCCCTTCCAGGCGCAGCTCCAGTTTGCCGTCCTTGATGCCGACCTTGACGATGCCGCCCTTGGTCAGCTTGCCGAACAGAAGCTCTTCGGCGAGCGGCTTCTTGATGTGCTCCTGGATCACCCGGCCCAAAGGCCGCGCGCCCATACGGTCGTCATAGCCTTTGTCGGCGAGCCATTCCGCCGCCTTGCGGGTCAGTTCGATCGAGACATTGCGGTCCATCAGCTGGGCTTCCAGCTGCAGAACGAACTTCTCGACCACCTGCAGGATCACCTCTTTGCCCAGCGGCGCGAAGGAGATCACCGCATCCAGACGGTTGCGGAATTCCGGCGTGAAGGTGCGCTCGATCGCGGCGGTATCCTCACCCTCGCGGCGGTCGCGGCCAAAGCCGATGGCGGCCTTTGCCTGTTCCGACGCGCCGGCGTTGGAGGTCATGATCAGCACCACGTTGCGGAAATTCACCGTGCGGCCGTTGTGGTCGGTCAGCTGGCCGTTGTCCATCACCTGCAGCAGGATGTTGTAGACGTCCGGATGCGCCTTTTCCATCTCGTCAAGCAGCAGCACGCAGTGCGGGTGCTGGTCGACGCCGTCGGTCAGCAGGCCGCCCTGGTCAAAACCGACATAGCCCGGAGGCGCGCCGATCAGCCGGGAGACCGCGTGTTTCTCCATGTATTCCGACATGTCAAACCGCAGCAGCTCCACCCCCAGCTGGTCTGCCAGCTGTTTCGCCACCTCGGTCTTGCCGACGCCGGTAGGGCCTGCAAACAGGTAGTTGCCGATCGGTTTTTCCGGCTCGCGCAGGCCGGCGCGGGCCAGTTTGATGGCGCTGGACAGCGCGGAGATGGCATCATCCTGGCCGAACACCACGCGTTTCAGCGATTTCTCCAGGTCCTTCAGCACCTCGGCGTCATCCTTGGAAACGCTTTTCGGCGGGATGCGGGCGATCTTGGCGACCACCGCCTCGATCTCCTTGACGCCGATGGTCTTGCGCCGCTTGCTTTCGATGATCAGATGCTGCGCGGCGCCGGCCTCGTCAATCACGTCGATGGCTTTGTCGGGCAGTTTGCGGTCGTTGATGTAGCGGGCCGACAGCTCCACCGCGGTCTTGATCGCATCGCCGGTGAACTTGATGCCGTGATGTTCCTCGAAATAGGGCTTCAGCCCTTTCAGGATCTCGATGGAATCTTCTACCGACGGCTCGTTCACGTCGATTTTCTGGAACCGGCGGGCCAGCGCGCGGTCCTTCTCGAAGTGCTGGCGGAACTCCTTATATGTGGTGGAGCCCATGGTGCGCAGCTTGCCGCCCTGCAGGGCAGGTTTCAGCAGGTTGGAGGCATCCATGGCGCCGCCGGAGGTCGCACCGGCGCCGATCACAGTGTGGATTTCGTCGATGAACAGCACCGCGTCCGGATGGTCTTCCAGCTCGGTGACAACGGCCTTCAGCCGCTCCTCGAAATCGCCGCGGTAGCGGGTGCCGGCCAGCAGCGCGCCCATGTCGAGCGAGTAGATGGTGGTTTCCGACAGAATCTCCGGGGTTTCGCCAGAGACGATGCGGCGGGCCAGGCCTTCGGCGATGGCGGTTTTTCCGACGCCGGGATCACCGACCAGCAGCGGGTTGTTCTTGCGGCGGCGGCACAGAACCTGGATGCAGCGCTCAACCTCGTGGTCGCGGCCGATCAGCGGGTCGATATCGCCTTCGCGGGATTTGGCATTGAGGTCGACGCAGTATTTCGCCAGCGCGTTTTCCTTCTTTTCGCCCTCAGGGGCGGCAGTGATGCTGTCGTCTTCCTGCTCGGTTGCGCCGGAGACCGGGCGGGGTTCCCCGAAAGCGGGATCCTTGGCCACGCCATGGGCGATGAAGTTCACCGCATCATAGCGGGTCATTTCCTGATCCTGCAGGAAGTAGGCCGCGTCGCTTTCGCGTTCGGCAAAGATCGCCACCAGCACATTGGCGCCTGTCACTTCGGTGCGGCCCGAGCTTTGCACATGGATCGCGGCCCGTTGAATGACCCGCTGGAAGGCGGCGGTCGGCACCGCCTCGGATCCATCGATATCGGTGACCAGATTGGCAAGATCCTCATCCACGAATTCCACCAGAGAGGATCGCAATTCGGTCAGGTCGACGCTGCAGGCGCGCATCACCCGGGCGGCGTCGGGCTCGTCGATCAGCGCCAGAAGCAGATGTTCCAGGGTTGCGAATTCGTGACGGCGTTCATTCGCCAGCGCCAGCGCTGCGTGAATGGCCTGTTCCAGGGTGCTCGAGAATGAAGGCACGGGCGTGCTCCTCTGATCTTGGGTTGGCCGGCGGGGCGGTATTAACCAACCCCTCAGTTCAACCATGTGCTTATATGGTTAGAGTTTGGTTGATAGCGCGCCGGCTTCAAGGGCTTTTCTGCATTTTGGGGTCACAATTATTTTCTCCCTGTTGCGCCCGGATGCTCCTGATTTGCTCAGAAATTGTCTTTGCGCTTGCGGATTTCGGCAAAAACTTCTGAATCTTCAGCGTCTTGCATGCCAAGCTGGGCTCTAACGGCGCTGTCGCCGACGCGCAGGAACGGATTGGTGTCAAGTTCAAGCCGCAAGGCCGAGGGCACCGTGGGCACCCCGTCTTTCCGGGCCTTTGCGATATCGCGCACCCGCGCCTGCAACGCCGGGTTGCCGGGGTCCACGGCGACCGCAAAAGCACCGTTAGCTTGCGTGTATTCATGTCCCGAATAAACCATAGTTTGCGGCGGCAGCGCGGCAAGTTGCGACAGGCTGCTCCACATTTGCTGCGGGGTGCCCTCAAACAGCCGTCCGCACCCCAGCGCCATCAGGCTGTCGGCGGTGAACACCGCCTCTGCGCCGGGCAGGTAAAAGGCGATGTGGCCAACGGTGTGGCCGGAGACATCCATCACCTGCACCTCTTCGCCCAGCAGCGTGAAGCTGCCGCCATCCTCGACCGCGGTATCAAGGCGGGGCAGCCGGTGGGCGTCGGCCGCAGCGCCGATGACTTTTGCACCGTATGCCGTCCGCAGCTCTTCAACCCCGTCCACATGGTCCCAGTGATGATGGGTCAGCAGGATCCAGTCCAGCCCCCAGCCGCGCGCCGATAGCGCCGCCTTGACAGCACCGGCCTCGGGCGCATCCACCAGCGCGGTTTCGCCCGATGCGGGATTATGGATCAAAAAGGCATAGTTGTCCGACAAACAGGGCAGGGTGATGATCTCAAGAGGCATGGTCATTCGCCTTTACATTGCTAAACTGCGCCCAGATTGGCCGAACCAGCAGGCGCCCGCAATGCATCTTGATGTTCAGGATCTCAGGAACTTCTATTACCGCAGCACCCTGGGGCGGGCGGCGCAGGCGTCGGTCCGCGGCCGGCTGCTGGAAATCTGGCCCGGCACCAAGGGGCTGACGGTGGCGGGGTTCGGTTTTGCCGCGCCGCTGCTGCGTCCCTACCTGCCGGAGGCGCGCCGGGTGATGGCGCTGATGCCGGGGCCGCAGGGGGTCATGCAATGGCCGGCCGGGATGCCCAATGTCTCGGTGCTGTGCGAGGAGACCAGCTGGCCCATCGATACCGGCCGGGTCGACCGCCTGGTGGTGATGCATGGTCTGGAAACCTCGGAGCGGCCCGCGAAGCTGCTGGAAGAATGCTGGCGGGTGCTGGGGCCGGGGGGCAGGGCGATTTTCGTGGTTCCAAACCGGGCCGGCTTATGGGCGCGTTCGGATCTGACGCCGTTCGGCTTCGGCCGCCCGTACACGCTGCGCCAGCTCGAAGGCCAGCTGCGCCAGCACCAGTTCGCAATCGAACAGCATACTGCCGCCCTCTACCGGCTGCCCAGCCACAAGCGGTTCTGGCTGAAATCCGGCGCGATGCTGGAAAAAATGGGCCGCAAACTGCCTGCGATGCTGGCCGGCGGCGTGTTCATGGTCGAGGTCAGCAAGCAGAGCCATCCGCAGCGCGGCCACATGACCCGCACCAAAACCGCCAGCCGCATCCGGGTGCTGGAAGGGTTGTCGAACCCGATGCCGGAACCAGCCTGACCGATCCCGGGCTGATCCGGCCTGCCGGTGCTGCATTTCGATTCCCTGAAACTGTCTTTGCGGCGGCGGCAATGCTCAAATACGGCGGCAAGGCCCGGTATGTGACGTTTTCGGCCGCATTTGCCGGGGTCCGGAATCGCCAAAACCTGCAGTTCAGCCGCTGTTTTTTATTTATCGACTGTGGTCAAAGGGCCGCACTTGACTTAAAGCTTTGAAAACATTGAAAACATGCTTCTTCCCGTTACCGTTATAGGCAGTTGATAGGTCGCATCCGCTCTGCTAGACCCACGCTGATTTCAACGCCCCGCTGCCAATGGGGGATGACTCACGCCCCCGGACGCCGCCTGTGGCCGGGTACGCCAACCGGGGCCAATAACATATCGGAAGGGTGGACGTGTCCGAACCAGCTTCGATTTCTGCAGGCATTGCCGCGCGCTATGCCACGGCGGTGTTCGACATCGCGGAAGAAAACAAGGCGCTCGACAGCCTTGAAACCAGCATCAATGACCTGGCAGCCGCGCTGGCTGACAGCGACGACCTCAACAACCTGATCCACTCGCCGCTGGTGTCGCGCGACGAGCAGGGCGCCGCAATCACTGCGGTGGCTGACAAGATGGGCCTTGATCCCGTCCTGCGCAATACCCTGGCTCTGATGGCCGACAAGCGCCGCCTGTTTGTGGTGCCCGCGCTGATCGATGCGCTGCGCGCCCGCCTGGCTGACGCCCGCGGCGAAGTCACCGCCGAGGTGGTGTCCGCCAAGGCGCTGACCAAGACCCAAAGCGAAAAGCTGGCCAAGACCCTGGCCGAGCGCGTGGGCAAGAAAGTTACCATCAATGCTTCCGTCGATGCCTCCATCATCGGCGGACTTGTCGTTAAAGTGGGCTCGAAGATGATCGACAGCTCGATCCGCTCCAAGCTCAACTCCCTACAGAATGCAATGAAAGAGGTCGGATAAATGGGTATCCAAGCAGCAGAGATTTCTGCGATCCTGAAAGACCAGATCAAGAATTTTGGTCAAGAAGCAGAAGTGGCTGAAATCGGCCGCGTGCTGTCCGTCGGTGACGGTATTGCCCGCGTTTACGGCCTCGACAATGTCCAGGCCGGTGAAATGGTCGAATTCCCGGGCGGCATCATGGGCATGGCGCTGAACCTGGAAAGCGACAACGTCGGTATCGTGATCTTCGGCTCGGACCGGGACATCAAAGAAGGCGACACCGTCAAGCGCACCAACTCCATCGTGGACGTGCCGGTCGGCAACGGCCTCCTGGGCCGCGTTGTGGACGGCCTCGGCAACCCGCTGGACGGCAAGGGCCCGATCACCGACGTCACCCGTGGCGTTGCCGATGTGAAGGCGCCGGGCATCATCCCGCGTAAATCGGTGCATGAACCGATGGCAACCGGCCTCAAGTCCGTCGACGCGATGATCCCCGTCGGCCGCGGCCAGCGTGAGCTGATCATCGGCGACCGTCAGACCGGCAAGACCGCGATCGCCCTGGACACCATCCTGAACCAGAAGTCGTACAACGACGCCGCCGGCGATGATGAGTCCAAGAAACTGTACTGCGTCTATGTCGCTGTGGGCCAGAAGCGCTCCACCGTGGCCCAGCTGGTGAAGAAGCTGGAAGAAACCGGCGCGATGGACTACTCCATCGTTGTGGCTGCGACCGCATCCGACCCGGCACCGCTGCAGTTCCTGGCCCCCTACGCCGCAACCGCAATGGCGGAATTCTTCCGCGACAACGGCCGCCACGCGCTGATCATCTATGATGACCTGTCCAAGCAGGCTGTGGCTTACCGCCAGATGTCGCTGCTGCTGCGCCGTCCGCCGGGCCGCGAAGCCTATCCGGGCGACGTGTTCTACCTGCACTCCCGCCTGCTGGAGCGTTCGGCCAAGCTGAACGAGGACTTCGGCGCCGGCTCGCTGACCGCGCTGCCGATCATCGAAACCCAGGGCGGCGACGTGTCGGCGTTTATTCCGACCAACGTGATCTCGATCACCGACGGCCAGATCTTCCTGGAAACCGAACTGTTCTACCAGGGCATCCGCCCCGCCGTGAACACCGGTCTGTCGGTGTCGCGCGTTGGCTCCTCGGCCCAGACCAAGGCGATGTCCTCGGTGGCAGGCCCGGTTAAGCTGTCTCTGGCCCAGTACCGCGAAATGGCTGCCTTTGCGCAGTTCGGTTCCGACCTGGACGCCGCCACCCAGCAGTTGCTGGCCCGTGGCGCCCGTCTGACCGAGCTGATGAAACAGCCGCAGTATTCGCCGCTGACCAACGCCGAAATCGTCTGCGTGATCTTCGCCGGCACCAACGGCTACCTCGACAAAGTCGACGTCAAGGAAGTCGGCCGGTACGAAGACGGCCTGCTGAACCACCTGCGCAGCAAACATGCTGACCTGCTGGCGGACATCACCAACAACGATCGTAAGGTGAAGGGCGAGCTGGCGGACAAGGTGAAGGCTGCGCTGGACGAGTTCGCCGCTAGCTTCGCTTAAGGGGGATCCCAGGCAATGCCGAACCTTAAGGACCTGAAAACCAGGATCGCGTCGGTCAAATCGACCCGCAAGATCACAAAAGCCATGCAAATGGTGGCCGCGGCGAAACTTCGCCGCGCCCAGGAAGCTGCCGAGGACTCCCGCCCCTACACCAAACGGTTCAACGCCGTGATGGCAGGGCTGGCGGCCTCGGTCGGCGGCAGCGAGTCAGCCCCCAAGCTGCTTCGCGGCACCGGCAGCGACCAGACCCATCTGCTCGTCGTGATGACCGCCGAGCGCGGTCTGTGCGGCGGTTTCAACTCGAACATCGCCAAACTCGCCCGCCAGAAAGCGGCCGAGCTGAAGGCCGCAGGCAAGACGGTCAAGATCCTGACCGTCGGCAAAAAGGGCCGTGATGCCCTGAAACGCGACCTTGGCGGTGATTTCGTCGGCCATATTGACCTCAGCGACGTCAAGCGCATCGGCTATGCCAACGCGCAGGGCATCGCCAAGGACATTCTGACCCGGTTCGATGCTGGCGAATTCGATGTTGCCACGATCTTCTTTGCGGAGTTCGTCAACGTCGTGACCCAGATCCCGACCGCGCAGCAGATCATCCCGGCCTCCTACGAGGGCGGCGACGCTGAGGGCGCATCTGCGGTCTATGACTACGAGCCCGGCGAAGAGCAGATCCTTGCGGATTTGCTGCCGCGCGGCGTGTCAACGCAGATCTTCTCGGCGCTGCTGGAAAACGGTGCATCCGAACAGGGTGCCCGGATGAGCGCGATGGACAACGCGACCCGCAACGCGGGCGACATGATCGACAAGCTGACGATCCAGTACAACCGCTCCCGCCAGGCCGTGATCACCAACGAGCTGATTGAAATCATTTCGGGCGCTGAGGCGCTCTAAGAGACAACCGGAGACCAACAAATGGCACAAGCAAAAGGCAAGGTGACCCAGATCATCGGCGCCGTTGTGGACGTCCAGTTTGACGACCACCTGCCCGCAATTCTGAACGCCCTGAACACCGAAAACGGCGGCAAGACGCTGGTTCTGGAAGTGTCCCAGCACCTCGGCGAAAACACCGTCCGCTGCATCGCGATGGACGCGACCGAGGGCCTGGTCCGCGGTCAGGCGGTGGAAGACACCGGCGCGCCGATCTCGATCCCGGTCGGCAACGCCACCCTGGGCCGCATCCTGAACGTCGTGGGCGAGCCCGTCGACGAAAAGGGCCCGGTCAACGCGACCGAGACCCGCGCCATCCACCAGCCCGCGCCCGCGTTCAACGAACAGTCGACCGAGTCGGAAGTTCTGGTGACCGGCATCAAGGTGATCGACCTGCTGGCGCCTTACTCCAAAGGCGGCAAGATCGGCCTGTTCGGCGGCGCCGGCGTGGGCAAGACCGTTCTGATCATGGAACTGATCAACAACATCGCCAAAGTGCACTCCGGCTACTCGGTGTTCGCGGGTGTTGGCGAACGGACCCGTGAAGGCAACGACCTGTACTGGGAAATGATCGAATCCAACGTGATCAAGCCGGACAACCTGGAAGAATCCCAGGTGGCCCTGGTCTACGGTCAGATGAACGAGCCTCCGGGAGCCCGTGCCCGTGTTGCGCTGACCGGCCTGACCCTGGCCGAGCAGTTCCGCGACCAGTCCGGCACCGACGTTCTGTTCTTCGTGGACAACATCTTCCGCTTCACCCAGGCCGGTTCGGAAGTGTCCGCTCTCTTGGGCCGTATCCCCTCCGCTGTGGGCTACCAGCCGACGCTGGCAACCGACATGGGTGCGATGCAGGAACGCATCACCTCCACCAAGAACGGCTCGATCACCTCGATCCAGGCGGTCTACGTTCCCGCGGACGACCTTACCGACCCGGCACCGGCAACCACCTTTGCCCACCTGGACGCAACCACCGTTCTGAACCGTGCGATCTCGGAACTCGGCATTTACCCCGCCGTTGACCCGCTGGACTCCTCGTCGCGCCTGATGGACCCGCAGATCGTTGGCGAAGAGCACTATAAAGTGGCCTCCGACGTTCAGCAGATCCTGCAGCGCTACAAGTCGCTGCAGGACATCATCGCGATCCTCGGCATGGACGAACTGTCGGAAGAGGACAAGCTGACCGTTGCGCGTGCGCGTAAGATCCAGCGTTTCCTCAGCCAGCCGTTCGACGTGGCAAAGGTCTTCACCGGCTCTGACGGTGTGCAGGTTCCGCTGGAAGACACCATCTCGTCGTTCAAGGCCGTTGTGGCCGGCGAATACGACCACCTTCCCGAAGGCGCCTTCTACATGGTCGGCGGCATCGAAGAAGTGAAGGCAAAAGCCGAGAAGATGGCTGCGGAAGCCGCCTAAGACTGGATTTTCCCCTGCGCCCCGGCGGTGCAGGGGAACCCTGAAAGGAGGCCCCAATGGCACAAACGATGCAATTCGACCTCGTGAGCCCCGAGCGGAGCCTTGCTTCGCTGCAGGCCAGCGCGGTCCAGATCCCCGGTGCGGAAGGTGACATGACGGCGATGCCCGCCCATGCGCCCACCATCACCACCCTGCGCCCCGGCGTGCTGAAGGTCGAAAGCCCGGACGGCAACTCGGAGTATGTGGTCACCGGCGGCTTTGCTGAAATCGGCGGCGACAGCCTGTCGGTTCTGGCCGAGCACGCGATCCCGATGGCCGAGATGACGCGCGAGCAGATGGACGCGCTGATCGAAGACGCCCGCGAGATGTACAAGACCGCAAAAGAGGAAGACCAGCCGCACGGGCTGGTCGAGGACGCAGCCAAGCTGCTCGCCGACATGGAAGCCCTGGGCACCCATATGTCCCTCTGATCCAAACGCGGATTGGACGATTTTGAAACCGGCTCCCTTCTGGGGGCCGGTTTTTTTCGTCGGGGAAGGCTGTTTGACGAGGCTTGCCTGCAGCGGCAAATCACCCGCTGGAAGGGTATTTTCACCGAGCTGCCCTTTGAAGAATGGTTTGGCCCGCTGTCCGCACTGCGGACAAAGGTTGAATTCGCCGCGGTTGCTCCAATGACCGCTTTCAGTTGTTGGCCTGCGCTAAAGATCACCTGTTGGAAAGCGTGTCTTGCCAAAGTCATCCGATGAAACTACATGCTCGGCATGTTATGTTATTACATTCGAATCACTAGAAAACTGGAGTCCCTGGATGCCCTGCAAAACCCTCAAACGAACGGCCATCACCGCAATCAGTGTGTTGATGACCGTTTCGGCTCCGGCCATTGCCCAAACAGCAAACCACGCCACATCCAGCGTCGTTAATCATAAGGAGCACGCGCATGAACCGGTTCTTGTAAACGAAGCGGACGTTCAAGCCCGCGAGCTGTCTGATTGGGAGGCCGACTGGCAATCGGTTTATCCATTTTTGCAAGACGGCACTCTGGACGCCGTGCTGGCGCATAAAGCCGAAGATGCGGAACGCACCGTCGAGGAATTCCGCGCCTATTATGACGCAGGCTACGCGACCGATGTAGGCCGCATTCTGATCGACGGTTCCAAGGTGACCTTCTTCCGGGATGGCCTGCCCGTTCAGGGGCTATACGAAAACGACGGCTATGAAATTCTAACCTATGAGTCCGGCAACCAAGGTGTGCGTTACATCTTTGAAAAGTCAGGTGGTGACGCAAAAGCACCGCAGTTCATCCAGTTCAGTGACCATATAACCGTGCCGGCAAAGGCGGAGCATTTTCATCTGTACTGGGGCGACGACCGCGCAGAACTGCTGAAGGAAGTCACCAATTGGCCCACATATTTCCCGGCCAGTATGACTGGTGCCGAGATCGCAGCAAATATGCTCGCGCATTAAATCCGGTCGCTTCCCCATGCCAAAGCGGCAGGCCTGCGACAAAAGCAAGCCTGCCGCTCCGCTTCAGACAATCCTTCAGTCCAAGGCCGCTCCAGAATGAACACTCCCGCGATAAACACAGACACACGCCTTCCCGTCACTGTCCTCTCAGGCTTTCTGGGAGCAGGGAAAACCACCCTTCTGAATGAAGTCTTGCAAAACCGTGATGGCCGCCGCGTTGCGGTCATTGTAAATGATATGTCCGAGGTCAACATCGACGCCGGCATCATTCGCGACGGCGATGCAAACCTCAGCCACACGGAAGAAACGCTGGTTGAAATGACAAACGGCTGCATCTGCTGCATCCTTCGCGACGATCTGTTGCAAGAGGTCAGCCGTCTCGCCGCAGAAGGCCGCTTTGACTATCTTCTCATCGAATCCACGGGCATTTCGGAACCATTGCCAGTTGCGGCGACTTTTGACTTTCGCGATGAGAATGGCGTCAGCCTTTCGGATGTTGCGCGGCTCGACACGATGGTGACCGTGGTCGATACAGTCAATTTATTGAAAGACTACGCCAGCCACGATTTTCTCAGGGATCGTGGCGAGGTGATGGGCGAGAACGATGACCGCACGCTCGTGAACTTGCTGGTCGACCAGATAGAGTTTGCCGACGTTGTAATCCTGAACAAAGCGAATGATGCCGGGCCTGCAAACGTAGAAGCCGCTCGCATGATCGTTGTGGCATTGAATCCGGATGCGCAAATAATCGAGGCTGACTACGGGAAAGTGCCTCATGACCGAATATTTGATACGCGCCTGTTTGATTTTGAAAAAGCGCACGAAAATCCGCTTTGGGCAAAAGAGCTTTACGGATTTTCGGATCACATCCCTGAAACTGAAGAATATGGGATTTCGTCGTTTGTGTATTGCGCAAGACGGCCTTTTGCCCCTCAGAAAGTGAGCGACGTGCTGTCTGGCCCCTTGCCCGGCGTCATACGTGCCAAGGGGCATTTTTGGATAGCGACGCGGCCCGATTGGGTGGCTGAATTTTCGCTTGCAGGCGCAGTGAGCAGTGTCAAACCTATGGGCATCTGGTGGGCAACCGTTCCCGAAGATCGACGCCCGGCAAGCCCGCAGGCAACAGAGTATTTAGAGCACCACTGGCAGGAGCCCTTCGGGGACCGGCGCCAAGAATTGGTGTTTATCGGTTCGGGCATGGACAAGGCAGCGATAACAGCGGCGTTGGATGCGGCCCTTGTTGAAGATGCGCATGCATTTACGCCCGACGCTTGGGCCAGCTTGCCCGACCCGTTTCCGCATTGGCGGCGCGCGCCTGTATGATCAGCGCAGCGAGGCGGAAAGGTTTTGTGACACGGCGCGGCAGCAATGCGCGGACGAGCTTGCCCCGGTCAAAACAAAGCGGAAATCCGATGGCGGCCTTTGACCAGTTGCCAGCGGATCTCCGCGAATGGCTCAGGCAAGCTGCGCTGCCGTGGTCACCTCGTTCGGCGCTGCGGGTTTGGCGGTCTGCACTAAAAAAACACGGAGGCGACCGGACTGCTGCCTGCGCTTACCTCAGCCAAGTGGAACTTAAAAATCTCAAGCAAGAAGCTGGACGGATTTGGGGTGCCGAATAAAAAATCCTAAAAAGGGGACTTTGGCCACTTATCAGGAAATAAGCAATGTGGGCTCACGCACTAAATCGCTCCGCGATATGGGCGCCTGTGGCTGGCGGTGCGGGAAACCGGGATTTGTTTTGCGGATTTCGATGACGGCTGCGTTCTGTCGGGCGCGGTGATTTAGCCTCGGTTGACAGAGGGTTTCCGATGACCGTTCAGCAGTCCGCACCGGCGGCACCCCTTCGCGCCCGGATGATTGCCGATATCCCGGCGCGCAATCCGGGGCCGGCGCTTCAAACCAGCCACTTGCGGGCCAGCAAGCGGTTTGCAGCCTGGCTCGGACGATCCCCCCGGGACCGCGGTACCCGGCGATGTGCGGGGCTTCCAGCGGCAACTGATGGAAAGCGGCACCAGCAACTGTACCCGCGATCAGACCATGACCGGGGTGAAGTTTCTGTTCCGGGTGACGCTGCGGCGGATGAACTCGCCGGTTCCTGATCCATGCCCTGCCCAAGGGGCAGCAACGCATCCGCCCCTACGGCGTCTTCGCGAATCGCAACCGTGCCGCCAATATCGCCAGGATCAGGGACCTGCTCGGGGCAGGCAGCTTCGGCATGGGTTTTGTGAGCCTTGATGGGCATGCGCCGCGCCGAGCGCGGTCCGCCCAACCTGCAGAACAAGTACCAAGGCCATCAACCGCTTCAAATCCCCATAGAGCCAGCTGATCCGCCCACTTCCAACCCCGCGATTTCCCGCTTGCGTGTTTCTCCGACGCCAGGCAATGCCGCGCATCATTCAAACGTCGCGCGCGGCGTCCGAGAAACCTGCATCAAGCAGCCCCTCTCCGGAGCCGCGGCGAACGGCACCGGTCTCATCGCTGGCCTCATCGCCGGCCTGCCCGCTGGCGCATGATGTCAGCAGGCCGGCATTCACTTCACAAGATCTGCCCCCGGCCTGCGGATCATTAACGCTATACTCACAACTTTTCGAAAAATTGCCCGGCATGAAAACGTCCCAAACTACAGGAGTCGCCGTGACCGATTGGACTTCCGGCTACGTCGCCGGCATTGACTACACCCATGACTTCCACAGCCAGCTGACGCCGGCCTTGCTGGGCTTCGGCGCGATGAGCCAGGGCCACCGGCACGCTCTGGACGGTGGCCGCATCAGCTATTGCGAGCTGGGCTGCGGTCAGGGGTTTTCCGCCAATCTTCTGGCCGCGGCCAACCCGCATATCGACTTTCACGCGATGGACTTCAGCCCTTCGCATATCGCCGGCGCCCGGGAGCTGGCGCAGGAGGCGGCGCTGGAAAACGTGCATTTCCACGAACGCTGCTTTGCCGGTTTCGACGCCGCGCCGGGGCTGCCCCAGGTCTTTGACATCATCGCGCTGCACGGTGTGTTCAGCTGGGTGTCGGAGGAAAACCGCCAGCATATCACCCGCTTCATCGCCAAGCGGCTGAAGCCGGGCGGGCTGGTCTATGTCAGCTATAACGCGATGCCCGGCTGGGCTGCAGCCATGCCCTTGCGCCGGCTTCTTGCCGCCCGGGCAGAAAAGGGCAGCGGGGCGCTGACAGACCGGATCGGCGAGGCGACGGCCTTGGCCCGTCAGCTGGGCGCAGCGGGGGCGGCGTATTTTGCCAGGAATCCGGCGGCCGCCAAGCGCCTGGAGCAGATGAAATCGATGCCGGCCAATTATCTGGCGCATGAGTATTTCAACAAGGACTGGACCCCTTTCTACTTCGAGGATCTGGCGGGCGAACTGGCCGGGGCCAAATTGATTTTTGCAGGGTCGGTGCATCCGCTGGACAATCTGGACTGCATCCGCTTCACGCCGGAACAGCAGGCCCTGCTCGACAGCGAGGGCGATCCCGACCGCCGCGAAGGGCTGCGCGATCTGCTGCTGAACGAGCATTTCCGCACCGATATCTTTGTGAAGGGCAAACTGGCGCATACCCCGCGCGGCGGGATCGGCGCCTGGTTCGCGACGCCCTTTGCCCTCAGCCGCCCCTACAGCGGCGGCGTGCTGAAATTTCAGTACCGGGGTAAAGAGGTGCCGCTGGAACAGGATGAACTTCGTTCCTGTTCCCGGACACCGGGGTAAAGTACCCCTGTCCAAGAAAGGAACATGGAATGGGACACTCGAGGCGGACGTTCACAGACGAGTTTAAAGCCGCAGCTGTTGGTCGGCTTTATA
>NZ_JBVVXU010000023.1:0-66406 GCF_055902035.1 Leisingera sp. SA215
TCTGTCAGGATCTGCCCGTCCTCGCCGCTTTCGAAGAGCCGGCCAGCTTTGATCTGCCGGTTGATTTCTGCGTCCACCGCCTTGAAGTCTGAGCGGTAAGCGAAGTGCATTGCGGCCACCGTGAGATCTGCCCTGCTGTAGGCGGACTCCCGTTCACTGATGTGCTCGACGGCGCGGTTAACGGCCTGCCTGGGGTCAGTCTCCACGCGAGCCACGGCTGCGGCACTGGACAGCATGGACTTTGCCTTTTCGAACATTCCAGTTGGCTGGCCGGTTTCCGCAAGGGGGTCGATCGGGCGCTGCTGGTCGAGCGGTATTACGGGCTGCGGGGCTGCGTGACCCACCCGGCCAAGGTCCAGCTGATCCCGGCCAAGACCGGCTGCGAGTGCGTCTGCGCGCCAGGTTTCCCGCAGCGCGTCCCGGTCCAGATTTTTGTGCTTGGCCGCACGGGTGGCCAATGCCGCTTTGCTCGCTGTTTCCGGCGAAACATCCATTCCCTTTTTGTCGAGGGCATTGAGAATTTCCTGCCGCCGCTTGGAAAAGGCTTCGGTCACTTCCGGGGAAATTCCGGAGATATTCACTTCTCCAAATCTCCCGCGTTCCGTGGCAATGCCCAGGTCAGCCACCCGGTTCTCAAAATCGGATCGGTATATTTCAGTGATCAGTTTCTGATTTTTGTATACGGCTTCATTCCGGATTGCCGAGTATCCGCCGTTTTCGTTTTTGACCATATTGGCAATGACGGCGTGGCTGTGCAAATTCGGATCAAGCGCGCGGGAGGTATCGTGCCGGTAAATTCCCGCAATAATACCTTCCCCGTTTTTAGTGACGATTTCCCCGTCCTGCTGGAAACGCGTTTTGATAAACCGCTCTTCCACCACTGTCATAGCCGCGCGCACTGCGGCGTCATGGGCCTCAATAATGCGTTTGTCGCCAATCACCAGGGCGGCCACTGAAGCCGACTTGGACGCAGAAAAGGTAAGGTCAAGGCCGGGGCGGTGCTGGCGTTCGCCGTCCACATAGCGGCCCATCAGCTTGCCGTCCGGTGCTTCACCATCGAGCAGCTGTGCAAAGTGCCTGTCATCGACAAAGCCGCTCAGGCCGTTTTCGTCCGCGGCCTTGCCGAACCAGGTGGCGGCGCGTTCGCCCTCCTCTGTACCCGCTTTGTAATAGCCTTCCTGCTTGTAATAGCCGCTGGCAGCCGCCCCGGCCGAGACGTTTGAGATCGACATCATGTCACTTCACTCCCCGGATGGTGGTTTCCATCGCCAGCAGTGCGCTGGCGGCGGATTTCCTGGCTGGAGGCTCCAGCGGGCTTTCCGGCTGGTTGGGTGTTTTCCTGTCCGGCTGGGCGCGGCCGACGGCGGGATGGGCGCGAACAGAGAGGGGCAGGGCAGGGCTGACCATTTCGGCCGCCGCGTCTCCGTCCGCAGGCATTTCTGTTGTCTGCGCCGGATCCTCTGGAGCAGGCTCTTTCGCTGGCGCGGCGGCTGCAGCCTCCTGGTCAGCCTGTGCCGGCGTGGTGCCGGGGTAGGGGAGTGCGGCAGTTTCGCGGGCCTTGGCAGTGCCGTTGCCTGCAAAGCCAGCATAAGGGTCCGGCGGAGCGATCTCTTTCACATCGAGGCCGCGCACCCGGGCCGTGGCAAAGTGCTGCCAGTACCAGTCCCGTTCCGAGATTTTGGCGGGATCCTCAATTCCTGCCGCGCCTTCGGGGCGCACACGGTCCAGGAACCGAAAAAACTCTGCTTTCTGTTCTTCGGGGTTCAGGGCGGCGAAACCTTCTTTCGCGGCCTCGCCCTCCTCGATCTCCACATTCAACGCGGCAACCTGCATTCCGCCCGCATCAAAGCCGTTCCCTTTGTAGGGGACGAACTTCTCCGCGGTGGCCGTGGTCGGCACAGGTTCAAAACGCACCCTGGCGGTCGGGGCGTCATAGGCCGGGCGAAAGTAGGCCACGAACTGCGGCAATGACTGGATTTCCGCCGGGGTGACGATGGCGCGCTGAGTACGGCGGCCGACAATGCCCACGCCGTCGCGGGTGTCATGCGCGCCGAGGGTGATGTTTTCCTGCTGCTCGATCACGTCCTCTTCGCCAAGAGAGCGGGAGGAGCGCTGCGCGGTGTTGTAATCCGGAGTGTTGAACACAACCCGGTTGTTCAGAACGCCGGAAATCGTCTCTGCTGCCTTGTCGCCGTAGATGTCTTCCAGCTGGGAAAACACCTGATAGGCGACGACGAAGGCTCCGCCGAACTGACGGATCTCCGCAAGGCTCTTGGGAAGGAAGGGCATCTTGTTGAGGGTTGGCACCTCGTCCAGGAAGAACCAGACCTTTGGGTCGCGGCTTTCCTCTGTCGTCATCAGCGCGTTGGCTGCCACCTCAAACAAGGTCGAGATGATGTTGCGTGTCGCGGCCGACTTTTCCGCATCACCGGTCAGGAACACGAAGCCGGGCCGGTCATTCACAACCCAATCGCGGATCGAGAAAGGTTCTGCATCATCGCGCAGGTATTCCAGGAACCGCAGCTCGGTGATCATGTTGGCACGGATCGAGCCGGAGGTTTTTGCAACATGCTCCCCGAAGAAGTGAGCGCCCGGTGTCGAAGCCACCAGCTTGCCCAGCTCCTCGGAAGGGATGTTCATGATAGCCTTGCGAAGATCTGCGTTGGTGGTCTTTCCGGCCTTTGCCAGCTCGCGGGCGGTGTACTGGAAGACCAGCCGGGCGGATTGGGTCCAGAAACTGTCCATGGAGCCTTGCTGATCCGGGATCATCACCTCGGCGATCTGTGCGAAGCCCTCCAGTGAAGCCACCTCATTAAAAGGCGACCAGCCCACGGAGCGTTCATCGAAGGGGTTGAGGATGATGTCTTTTTCCGGGTCGTAGTGGTCGCGCAGCAGGCCGCCCATCTTGTCATAGATGATGGCCCTGCCGTCAGCGGCCCGGATGGTGTTCAGCAGTTCGTGCATGAGGTTCGACTTACCGGTGCCGACGGTGCCGGTGATGCCGATCTGCGCCTCTACAGCATTGGGCGGAAACTCGATCCCGGCCAGCGTGTAGCGCGGGCCTTTCTTAGTGCCCTTTCCAAAGCGTTTCTCATATTCGCGCCATTTCCGCTTTGACCAGGCTTTCAGTTCCTTGGCAGTGACCAGGCGTGCACCCCGGATATGCTCTTCCTCTTTCAGCGACCGGCCGACCATGGCGAAGACCGCGAAGGTGAAGGAGAACGCGGCGGCGGCGGGCAGCAGAGAGAAATAGAGGAAGCGCCAGGCATTGGCAGTGTAGAGGTCATAGGTCGCGCGCATGCCGCGGTCTGCATAGATCTGTCCAGCGGTACGCTTCACGCGCCTGCCGTCGAGATCCACATAGTTGAGTTCGCGGAGTTCGGTGCCCCGCTGTTCAACGTTGAATTCCGCGATCCAGTAGATACCGGTGAGGCGCACCTTATCCATTTCGTAATTTTGAGCGACTAGAATCAGAAACGTGATGGTGAACGCTGCAGCAGCTACCGAGGTGCTGTACTTGAACACCTGAGTTGCCATGCGGGTCCAGTGTTGTGTCGTCTGGCCGCCTCTGACAAGCTGGGTATGTCCTTTGTTGCGCATGACGAATCCCTCGTTCCTTTTGCAACGCGAGCAGTCCGACAACAGCTCGGGACACCCGCGGCACTTCGCAAATTGTTGTTTCCAAACGGCAATAGCCGAGGTGCCGCGGCCCGGATGTCTCCTGGGCCGCGCTGTTTTCATTCACTGAGAAAATCGCTGTGGTCAGCTGGGCGGATAGTATGGGCTGGCTGGGCTGAACCTCACGCCGTCTTCTTCGAAGAAACCAAGACTGCCGGTCACCCACGCCCGATGAAACTCAGAACGCGCCGTCAGCCTGCGCAGGCAGCGGGGCATGATCCATCCGCCATATCCAGCCAGATAGAACCATTGGCAGATGGTGTTCATGCCGTCTTCCTTTTGTCCTGTTGAGTGTTTCGTCGTTTTTCCAAAAGCCCGATTACGCTAAATGAGTCTGCCTGCCTGACCTGAATTCCGCCGCTATGCGTGCGGCTGTCTGATGCAGTGTTACCGGCAGACAGCGGTCTCCACGCCTTTGGCCAGTGCCGGTTTCCAGCTTTGCGCAGGGGCGAATCCCTCGTTCCTTTCATTGTCTCAGATGCACGGAAAATACCCGCGGGTCCGGCACCGCGGGATCTCGCCCATTGCAGGCGAAATTCAGAATGTTCGTGATACTTGGGAAACCCGACGGATGCCTGGACATGCACACGCCCATGCGCCGCGCAGACTTTTCCGGCGGGGAGATTGCGGCACTATTTTCGTGCTTATTTTCAACGTCAGTTGCAGGAAGCAGAGGCTGCGCCGCGCCGTGGCTAGCTTTCCATCGCTGTTCTGTTTTCGCCGGTTGTGCTGAGTTCAGCCTTGCCGTCAGGGCCGACCATCCAAGTAGAGATGGTTTGATCCTCCGGGTTGAAGACCAGCATTGAACCATCGCCGTATTCCAGGTGGTGCTTTTTGAGAATACCAGGCCAGAGGTTGATCTGACGTTCCTCAACAAAGCCGCTAGGTCTGGCATTAGACGGGACCAGAACGTGCTCCTGGCCGTCCACAATGTAGATACAATTGTACGCCGGAGCACCGCTGTTCACCCCTGGTTTTACCAGGTCATACCGAACTTGAAAAACCTGTCCCGCTTTCTTCCAGCTGCAAACGCCAGCGATCGTGACCAAGGATTTGTAACGTTCTATCGGCATGTGTCGTCCCCTGTTGGCGACGACTTCCTAGCAAGATGATTGTTTGACGAGAAGCCATGGCGTCCCGCATTCGATGTGTGACACGAATATCAAATTCGTGTCAATGGCAGATATTGATGCGATGTTGTTCTTCAAATGTAACGGAGTCCGCGTTGGTCGTTGTCCTTGTTTAACTTAGGTCCGGCGCCATTTAGTTGGGGTGGATTCCGGTAGGGGCAGGATCGTATCAAAAGGGATTGCTGATGGGGTGGATGGCTCCTGCTTCAACCGGCGTGGCGATGCGCCATAGTGCAGGTGTCTAAATCTGCTTTTGAGAGGAGCCACCCCATGCAAGTTACCACAATCGGCGTTGATCTGGCCAAGAACGTGTTTCGGGTCCATGGGATCACTGCCACTGAAGACGTGGTGTTCAATAAGCCCCTGCGACGGGCGCAGTTTCTACCCTTCTTTACGAAGTTGGAGCCCTGCCTGATTGGCATGGAGTCCTGCAGCAGCGCCCATCATTGGGCCCGCGAACTTACGGCCCTGGGCCACGACGTTCGGTTGATCCCGCCGATGTATGTGAAGCCATACATCAAACGCGGGAAGTCCGATGCCATTGATGCCGAAGCAATCTGCGAAGCAGTGACCCGACCGACCATGCGCTTTGTGGCGATCAAGACCGTCGAGCAGCAGTCGCTGCTTTCACTGCATCGGGCCCGTGACCTACTGGTTCGCCAAAGGACACAATTGATTAATGGATTGCGCGGTCTGGTCGCCGAGTTCGGTATCTACATCCCCAGAGGGCTGGCCCGCGTGATTGGGTTTGCTGAGGATATCACCCTTGGTGAAGTGCTCGACTTGCCAGACATTGCCAACGAGGTGATCCGTAACCTGTCAGAACAGCTCATGGCTTTGCATCAGCGGGTCCGCTGGTACGAAGAACGTCTGAAGCAAGTTGCAAAAGAGGACGCGCGTGTCCGCCTGCTGCGCACGGTCCCTGGCGTTGGTGCGATGACAGCCTCTGCGATCATTGCCAGCATCGGCGACGGGCATCAGTTCAGGAACGGCCGGGAGTTCGCGGCTTGGCTGGGCCTGACACCGGTGAACAAGTCCAGCGGTGGCAAGGAGAAGCTAGGTCAGATCACAAAGATGGGTGATCAATATTTGCGATCGTTGCTTGTCGTAGGCATGACATCATTGGTCCGACAAACACGGTCACACCCCGAACGCGCCAGCAAGTGGCTGGCATCCTTGCTCGAACGCAAACCTGCTCGCGTCGCAACCGTCGCCATGGCTAACAAGACCGCCCGGATCGTCTGGGCCGTGCTCACCCGCAACGAACCTTTTAACCCACACGCTGCAGCCTGAGACGAAAGGAACCACGAGTTAGCAAGACCCGCGAGATGATGGTGCATAAGTCAGCCGCCAAAACCAGGACACCCCGCCGAATGTCCCGGGCATCATAGCCCGCATTGCTGTAAGGGACCTGGTTTGCGGAACCCATCAGGGCCAGCGGTTGAAACCGCGCGAACAGGCCGGACACATGACTGCTTCTGACAAACGCACAAATCAGATCAAAAATGTCTTGCTATGCAGGAGCCATCCACACATGACCTTCGCCGCATCCAGCACGAACAGGAAAAGAGCGGGACTTTTCGGTCATTTGGCGGCCAACCGATGCAACTGCAGCATGACAATGGAGGCGCGCGCAGCTGCAGCAAGCTGGGTTCTGCGTCGCGGCGCAGATCACGGAAGCGGTCATTCGAGGTCGCACCAGACCCAGGAGCCTAAACCCACCACTCGTCGCACTGCCGCCAATGCGGACATACCCGTTGCGGAAGGTGGAACTCATCGTGACTTAGTAAACCGCGGGTGACGAGCTGTGGGTCGATGCCGTGGCCAACTCTCAGTTTGAGTTTCTTACTTGGACAAGTTCTAAGTCGCGGTCTCGCTGACCGCAGTAAGTTACTCGACGGGTTCCCGCAATCGTCGCGTTCCAATTGGGCACAAATGCTCCCGGCGAGCGAACGTTTCCGCCGGGAGACATTGGAGATCAATCCGCGCCGTGGGCGACGGTCTCTGGCGTGACCATGCGCTTCTGCAATACATAGAGCAGCACGGCGATACCAAGCCCGATGGCGTCGGTGAACCAGCCGCCGGCGATCATGCTTAGGCCACCGACCGCCAGCGCCATACGGACGGCCGCGCCGGCCCGGCCAACAAACCAGCCTTGGACCGCGCAGGACAGGAGATAGACCCCAACAACAGCCGTCACTGCGATGTGGGCAATCTCAAACCAGTTGCCTTGCAAGAGCATCGCCGGCGAAAAGAAGAACATGTAGGGCACGACGAAGGCAGCGAGGCCGATGCGGAAGCTCTCCACGCTAGTCTTCACAGGGTCCGAACCTGACAGCGCCGCACCAGCATAGGAGGCGAGAGCCACCGGCGGTGTGATGGCCGACATCACCGCGAAGTAGAAGATGAAGAGATGCGCTACCAAGGGCTCGACGCCCAGGTTTACGACACCCGGCGCAATCACAGACGCCGCCACCGCGTAGGCTGCCGTCGTCGGCATCCCCATACCCAGTACGATCGAGACCACCATGGCAAAGAACAGCGCCAGGAACTGGCTCTGATCTGCCAAGGACAGCAGTACCGTAGAGAACCGCGAGCCGATGCCGGTCAGCGCAATGACGCCGACGATGATCCCCGCCGTGGCACAGACCGCCACCAATTGCAGCACCATGCGCGCGCCATTGTCGAGCGCGTGGAACAGCTGTTTCGGGCCCATCTTGTGCGGCGTGAACCAAGACACCACGGCGGCGGTGGCCATGGCCAGCGTGCCACAACGGATCACCGAATATCCCGCAAACAGCGCATAGATCAGCACGATGATCGGCGTCAGCATGTAGATCTGGCGGATCAGTAGGCCCAGCTTCGGCAATTGCTCGCGCGGGAGGCCTTTCATGTTGGCTTTTTTCGCAGCCAGGTCGACCATGAAATAGACCGAGATGAAGTAGAGCGCGGCGGGGATGATCGCGGCGGCGACGATCTCCATGTAAGGAATGCCGGTGATCTCGGCCATGATGAATGCGCCGGCACCCATGATCGGCGGCATGATCTGGCCGCCGGTGGAGGCAGCGGCCTCGACGCTCGCGGCAGTCTGCGGCTTGTAGCCCACGCGTCGCATCATCGGGATGGTCAGCGAACCGGTGGCCACGACGTTGCCCGCCGAGGTGCCGTTGATCATGCCCATCAGGCCAGAGGCGAAGATCGCCACCTTGGCCGGGCCGCCGCGCTTGTGGCCAGCAGCAGCGAAAGCGAGGTTGACGAAATATTCGCCGACGCGTGTGGTCTGCAGGAAGGCGGCGAAGATCACGAAGAGAATGATATAGGTTGACGAAATCGCCACCGGCGCCGACAGGATGCCGTTATCGGTGAAGATGTAGGAGAAGAAGCGCTTCGCCTCGTAGCCGCGATGCTCGAAGATACCGGGCAGCCAGGGGCCGAGGAATGCATAGGCCACGAAGACCCCGGCAATGATCACGAGCGCCATGCCGGCAAGCCGACGGGTCAATTCGATGATCAGAATCACACCGGTCACCGCCGACCACATGTCGCCGGGCAGTGCCATCGGCATACCGGCGCGCAGCTGCAACTGGCGAGCGAAGAAGATCAGGTAAGCGGTGGCGGTCAGCGCAGCGACGGCCAGGAGGATGTCTCCCCAGGCAAAGCGCGTGCGATCGGTCTGCGGGAACAGCCAGCCATGTACCACGGCTGCAGACGTACCCAGGGTCAGCGGAATGCCAAAGCTCGACATCGCCCAAGCAGGGGGTAGAGCGTTGCCCTGAAGGGTGCCATTTATCCAAATCGCGGAGACCCCGACTAGGCCATAGCCGATCCCGGCTGCGGCGAGGACCAAGAGCCCGAATGACAGCGGGTTGCGTTGGTTGTCGTCGCCTTCAGCGCGCATGGAGGAGGCCCCAAACAGGAGATAACCCAGAAACAGTCCTCCGCCGACATGCGATAGCCGGTAGGCCCAGGTTTCCAGTGGGAAGACATTCATGACCGCGAGGTGGAATACCGAATAGGCGACGCAGAGCGAGGCAATGGTCAGGTTGCGGCTGCCGGTGAAGTCGCGTTGGTTCGCGGCCAGCGGGTCTTCGTCGACATGGGCTGCGGCGGTTTCCTGTTCGATCAAGGACAGATCGGGCTCGGGCCGCCCCTTGGAGTCGGTGGCATTGGTCATGATGGGTCACCCATGCAAGGGAGTTGAATGGAAAACACGGGCAGGAGTTGGCACTCGACCGCCCGTGCTGTGCAAGCGGTGGCGCTTACTTCAGGTTGTCTGGAATGGTGTAGCCATTCTCTTCAAACCACTTCACCGCGCCGGGGTGGAACGGGATGACAGCGTTCTTCAGCACATTTTCCGCCAGAGTTTCCTTGGCGGCGGCGTGGGCCTGGACCATGCGCTCGGGACTTTCCATCGCCAGTTTTGTGATCTCGTAGGCGAGGCTCTCGGGCATGTCTTTGTGGGCGATGGCAAAGTTCCACAGTGACACGGTCTGCAGGTCTTCCGGCTGGTCCTCATAGGTATTGGCCGGGATCGTAAACTCCTGCATTGCCGGGGCGATTTCCTTCATGGTGGCGAGCGTTTCCGGCCCCATGTTGAGGAACCGCACGTCGTTTTCAACGGCCAGCTGCGCATAGGCGCCGGTAGGCAGACCCGCGGCATAGACGAAGGCGTCGATCAGCCCGTCTTTCAACTGGCCCGCGGTGTCGGAGCCGCCTGCATTGGAAATTGAATTGCCGCCGTCGGTGGCCTCGAAATATCGCGTCCAGTAGGTCGCGGAGGTGCCGCCCGCCGGGCCGACGCCGATGCGCTTGCCTTTCAGATCTTGGAAGTTTTGGACGTCCGAGGAGGCCAGCACCGCAGCCTGCAGCGGGGTCTGGTACATCGGGAACAGCGCGCGGATATTGGCATGCGGCACCCCGGGCATCAGCGGGCTTTCACCGCGCCAAGCCTCGTCGGCCGGCCCGAGGGTTACAAATCCCATCTGGTGCTCGCCGGCTTCCACCAGTGTCACGTTCTGCACCGGGCCGCCGGTGATCTCTACTCCGGCGGTGACGCCGAGGTCTTCGCTGATCATCGATCCGAAGCCCGAGCCATAGGTGAAATAGGTGCCACCCTGGCTGCCGGTGCCGATGGTGATATTCGACGGCCAGTCGGCGCGGTCCTGAGCGATGGCTGGCAGGGCGAGTAGGGCGCAAAGCGCGACGGTGGCGGTGAGTTTTGTGACTTTCATGGGTGTTCTCCTCCGATAGATCCTCCGATGCGGCCCGTTTCCTCCCAGGTACGCATCTATAGAGGGGGATCATGTGGAGTAGATCAGATTTCCGCTATGCGCCAAAGTTTATATTCAATTTCGATATATTCATGCGGTGGCTTCCAACGCCTTCAAGTGACCTTCCAACACGCTCAGAAAGGCATCGCGCATAGGGTCTCGGGTCCCGCGGGCCCAAGCTGCGGCGAGGATCAGTTTTGACCGTGTGTTGCCTTCGGGCACGGTCAGCGGCACGAAGGTCACGCCTTTCACCTGCAGCCGGGAGGTCCAGCGCGGCACGATAGCCAACCCAGTTCCGGCGGCCACCAGATTGACGATGGTGTGTTTTTCTTCCGCCACCTGGGCGATCCGCGCGGTCAGCCCGGCATCGACAAAAAGCTTGATGGTCAGATCATGCGAATGCGGCCGCGACCGGCGGTCGGGCACGATCAGCGGTTCGTCGGCCAAATCGGCAATCGCTATCGCCGCTTGCGCAGCCAGCCCGTGCCCCTCCGGTAGCGCCACCAGCGCGCTCTCGAAGAACAGCGTGCGGAAATTGATCCGCGGATCGCGGATATCCGGCGGGCGGCAGAAGGCAATGTCGAGCGAGCCCGAGAGCAGCTTGGGCAAGAGGTGAATGGTCTTCTGCTCAATCAACTGGATGTCGAGATCGGGCTGCTCCTCGCGCATGAGTTTCAGCAATTGCGGCATCAGCCCCGCCGCCGCACTGTCGATGGCGCCAACTTTCAACACCGGCGTCTCAGTCTTGCGCACGTTGCGTACCTTCTCCTCGAACGCGTCCGACATGGCCACCAGCGCGCGGGCATCTTCCAACAGGCTCGCACCGGCCTCGGTCAGCGAAACCGCGCGTGTCGTCCGCAGGAAGAGCCGTGTTTCCAACTTGTCTTCCAGAAGCCGGATTTGCCGTCCAAGCGACGCCGGCAACATGTCAAGCGATTGCGCGGCCCGTCCAAAATGCAACGTGTCTGCTGCGGCAAGGAAGCATTTGATTTGACCAATATTCAAACAGCCGTCTCCACGATGATATTGTAACCATTCTATATATAATTCTGCGTCGATTGAGAAGCGCTATCCTGAGCGACTAGCGTATGCCTCGACCGCTGATGCGGCAGAGCCCTAGGAGGAACAGGATGTCTGTCAGCCAGATGACCCGCGCGGATGGCGCGTCTGATAAACCCGAAAGCAAGGAGGCGACAAACGCCATGAAGACCTACAAGATCGCCTCGATTCCCGCTGACGGTATCGGCCCGGAAGTTATTGCTGCGGGGCTGCAGGCTCTGGAAGCGCTTTCTCGTCGCGATGGCAGTTTCCAGATCGATGTAACTGAATTCGATTGGTCATCCGAGCGTTACAAGAAAACCGGGGCGCTGATGCCCGAGGATGGCGCCCAGCAGTTGAAAGACTTCGACGCCATCTTTTTCGGTGCCGTGGGCGCGCCGGATGTTCCGGACCACGTCACACTCTGGGGGCTGCGCCTTCCGATCTGCCAAGGCTTCGACCAATATGCCAATGTTCGGCCCACCAAGATTCTTCCTGGCATCAAGTCGCCACTGGAAGGCGTCGGTCCGGGCGATCTGGACTGGGTGATTGTGCGCGAGAATTCTGAAGGCGAATATTCAGGTGTCGGCGGCCGCGCTCACAAGGGCTTGCCCGAAGAGGTGGCGACCGAGGTTTCGATCTTCACCCGGGTCGGCGTCGAGCGGATCATGCGGTATGCTTTTGATCTGGCGCAATCGCGGCCGCGCAAGCTCCTGACCGTGGTCACCAAGTCCAACGCCCAGCGGCACGGCATGGTGATGTGGGACGAGATTGCGGCGGAAGTGTCGAAGGATTACCCCGACGTGACCTGGGACAAGATGCTGGTCGATGCAATGACCGTTCGCATGGTGAAAAACCCCAAGAGCCTCGACACCATTGTCGCCACCAACCTGCATGCCGACATCTTGTCGGATCTCGCAGGCGCGCTGGCCGGCTCGCTGGGTGTCGCCCCTACTGGCAATATCGATCCGCAGAAGCGCAACCCGTCAATGTTCGAGCCGATCCACGGCTCCGCCTTCGATATCACCGGCAAGGGTATCGCCAATCCGGTCGCAACCTTCTGGACCGCCTCCCAGATGCTGGAGCACCTGGGCGAGGTCGACGCGGCCCGTCGCCTCATGCGTGCCGTGGAGAAGGTCTGCGCCGATGGCATCCTGACCCCCGATGTCGGTGGAACCGCCAATACGCAGCAGGTGACAGACGCGGTCTGTGACGCAATCCGCGGCGAAAACATCTGAAGGCTGAACCCATGATGGAAGATGACGCACCGGCGCTCCTGCGCCGAATGATGGAGGCTGCCATCGCAGCAGCCGATCCGGCCACGGTGCTGGCGCGCCATCTGCCGGAAAAGCCTAAAGGCCGCTGCATTGTCATCGGTGCTGGAAAATCCGCCGCCGCCATGGCTAAGGCTGTCGAAAAGGCCTGGCCCGATGTCGACCTCTCGGGCGTGGTGGTCACCCGCTACGGTCATGCGGTTCCGACCCAGTTCATCACGGTGCGGGAAGCCTCCCATCCCGTGCCGGATGACGCCGGGCTGGCGGCAGCGCAGGAGATACTGCGCGCCGCCAGAAGCGCTGGACCCGATGACCTGGTGCTCGCTCTGATCTCAGGCGGCGGCTCTTCGCTGATGCCGCTGCCGGTCCCACCCCTAACGCTGGCGGACAAAATTACGGTCAACCGTCTGCTTCTCGCCTCCGGCCTAACGATTGAAGATATGAACCGCGTACGCCGACGGTTGTCGATGATTAAGGGAGGCGGCCTCGCCATCGCTGCCGCGCCCGCGAGGCTGGTCACCCTTGCGATCTCAGATGTGCCGGGGGACGATCCCGCCGCCATCGCCTCTGGACCGACTGTTCCTGACCCAACGGCCAGCGAAGACCTGTCGCACCTTGCGGATCGCCTCGGCCCAAACCTGCCACTAGCGGCACGCGAAATTCTGACCGTTTCATCGGAGTCGACTTCTGCTTTCGAGATCGACTTCAGAATGATCGCCACACCGCAGATGTCGCTGATCGCCGCCGCAGACGTGGCCAGAACCGCTGGCGTCACACCGGTCATTCTGGGCGACGCGCTTGAAGGTGAAGCCCGCGATTTGGGCATCGCCATGGCTGGCATCGCCAAATCCGTGTCTCAACATGGGCACCCTACCTCTGTGCCAGCCGTTCTTCTTTCTGGCGGCGAAACTACCGTGACCATCGGCGAAACAGAGCCAGGTAGGGGCGGGCGCAACACCGAGTTCCTGCTAAGCCTTGCCGTAGCCTTGCAGGGGCATAGCCAAATCCACGCGGTTGCCGTCGATACCGATGGTATCGACGGCACCGAAGACGCTGCTGGCGCGCTGATCGGCCCAGACCTGCTCACACGCGCCGCCACGCTTGATCTCGACTGCAAGGCCTGCCTCGCCGGGCATGACAGCTACTCCCTGTTCGACGCCACCGGCGACCTTGTTCGCACCGGCCCAACCCTGACGAATGTGAACGATTTTCGCGCCGTTCTTATCCTCTGAAAGGACACCCCTATGATTCGCACCCGACGCGCCAAGATCGTTGCCACCATCGGTCCGGCGAGCGCCTCGCCCTTTATGTTGCGTAGCCTGTTTCTCAAGGGCGTAGATACTTTTCGATTGAACTTCAGCCATGGCGAGCACGCCACCCATGCCGCTGTAGTTGCCGCGATCCGGGCGCTGGAAGAGGAAGTCGGCGTACCGATCGGCATCCTGCAGGACCTGCAAGGTCCCAAGATCCGACTCGGGCGCATTATGGGCGGGGTGCGGATGCTCGATCGGCACGAGCAGGTAACCTTTCTACCCGCTGAGACCGCGCAAGACGGCACATGTCTGCCACTGCCGCATCCCGAAATCTTTGACGCCATCCAACCAGGCCACCGCTTGTTCATTGATGACGGCCGGGTGCGTCTGAAAGTGATCGCAAAGCGTGCCGACCGGATCGAGGCCGAGGTGCTCGAGGGCGGCAAGGTCAGTGATCGCAAGGGGGTCAACCTGCCCGATTGCTTGCTCGACCTACCGGTGCTGACCGAGAAGGACCGCGCCGATCTGGAATTCGGTCTGTCGCAGAGCGTTGATTGGGTGGCACTTTCCTTCGTGCAAAAGGCCTCCGATCTGGACGAAATAACCGCCATCATAAACGGACGCGCCGGATTGGTCTCGAAAATCGAGAAACCTTCGGCGCTTGAAGATATCGAGGCCATTGTCGCAAAATCCGATGCCATCATGATCGCCCGCGGCGACCTCGGCGTGGAAATCCCACCCGAGGACGTGCCAGCAAAACAGAAAGAGATCATCGCGCTCTGCCGCCGCGCCTGCCGCCCGGTGATCGTCGCCACCCAGATGCTGGAATCGATGACTGCCAGCCCGGCTCCGACTCGCGCCGAAGCCTCAGACGTGGCCACCGCGATTTATGACGGTGCCGACGCGGTGATGCTCTCGGCAGAAAGCGCCACTGGCGACTACCCTTGCGAGGCGGTTGAGGTGATGGACCGCATCATCTGCTCGACCGAAGGCCACGCGCTTTATGCCAAGGCCATGGCAGCGAGCCGCGAGACTGCCGAAACCGACGCAGACGCCATCGCCGATACCGGCGCAACGCTGGCTTGCCGGATGGGGGCCACCTGCATCATGGCCTACTCCATGTCCGGTGCCACCGGTACGCGCATCGCCGCCCGCCGCCCGAAACTGCCGCTGATCGTGATGACCCGCGACACCCAGGTCTCGCGCCGTATGGCTCTGGTCTGGGGCGCGCGCTCGGTGCTGGAGGCCTCCGCCTCGGACTATGAGAGCATGGTGCAGACCGCTAAGGAAGAATGCCAGAAGCTGCTGGCACCGAAGCTGGGCGACACGATGGTCGTACTCTCCGGCGTGCCCTTCGGCCAAGTCGGCAGTACCAACAACATCCGTGTCGCGAAGTTCCGTTGACCTCCAGGCAGGACATAAGCCCATGAGCACCATTACCCATATCTACACCCGTGAAATCCTCGACAGCCGCGGCAACCCCACTGTCGAAGTCGACGTCACTCTGGAAGACGGCACCATGGGACGCGCCGCGGTGCCCTCGGGTGCCTCCACCGGCGTGCACGAGGCCGTGGAAAAGCGCGACGGCGACAAATCCCGCTACATGGGCAAAGGCGTGCTCGAAGCGGTCGAAGCGGTGAACGGCGAGATCGCCGCGACCATCGTCGGCTTTGACGCCACCGACCAGCAGGCCATTGACATGGCGATGATCGAGCTCGACGGCACCGACAACAAGGGCCGGCTCGGCGCCAACGCCATCCTCGGCGTGTCGCTGGCGGTGGCCAAGGCGGCGGCCGAATTTCTCGGCCAGCCGCTCTATCGCTACGTCGGCGGCACCTCGGCCCGCGTCCTGCCGGTGCCGATGATGAACATCATCAACGGCGGCGAGCATGCCGACAACCCGATCGACATCCAGGAATTCATGATCATGCCGGTCTCGGCGGCGAACATCCGCGAAGCCGTGCGCATGGGCTCCGAGGTGTTCCACACGCTGAAGAAAGAGCTTTCGGCGGCGGGCATGTCCACCGGTCTCGGCGACGAGGGCGGGTTTGCCCCCGAGCTCGGCGGCACCCGCGAGGCGCTGGACTTCATCCTCAAGTCGATCGAGAAGGCCGGCTACACCCCCGGCGAGGACATCTACCTCGCGCTCGACTGCGCCTCGACCGAATACTTCAAGGACGGCAAATACGAGATGAAGGGCGAAGGCCTCTCGCTCACCTCCGCCGAGAACGTCGACTACCTCGCCAAGCTCTGCGCCGACTACCCGATCATCTCGATCGAGGACGGCTGCGCCGAGGATGACTGGGACGGCTGGAAGCTGCTCACCGAGAAGCTCGGCGGCACGGTGCAGCTGGTCGGCGACGACCTCTTCGTGACCAACCCCGAGCGTCTCGCCATGGGCATCGAGCAGGGCGTCGCCAACTCCATGCTGGTGAAGGTCAACCAGATCGGCTCGCTGTCGGAGACGCTGAAGGCCGTCGATATGGCGCACCGCGCGCGCTACACCAATGTGATGTCGCACCGCTCGGGCGAGACCGAGGATGCCACCATCGCCGACCTCGCCGTCGCCACCAACTGCGGTCAGATCAAGACCGGCTCGCTGGCCCGCTCGGACCGGCTCGCCAAGTACAACCAGCTGATCCGCATCGAGGAACAGCTGGGCGAGATAGCGGAATATGCGGGACGTTCGATCCTTAAATAGGTCCCAAGGAATTGTGCCAAAGCACCGGCGGGAGAAATCATGCTCCCCATTGCAGCACGATTGATCTCGTCCGCGCTCCTTGACTTCCACTTTGCAGTTTGCAGAGAAAGCCAGGTTTGGCGTGCCGCACCGCGGCATCGTCCTGCCACAATGGAGGTTCGCAATACGCCAAGAACCGTCGTGCAACGCGAAGGTAGACCACAGTCCAGATTGGGGCTTCCTGCGCTTAGTCGTAAGCGGGTGGGCGGCACTCGCAGCGACCGGTCGGGCAGTCCACTGTGCAGTCACTGCTTCTGAGAAATCTGCTGCATCGCGCACGAACGACAGGAGCCACGGCTGCGATGCAGCATGAATGTTTGCTGCACCGAAGCAAAGATTTCGCTGCATGCGCGTGCAGCGCAAAATGGGCTCTTCCGCAATGGGCTCCTCCTACTCATTCGCCGCGCCAGGCGTGAATGGCCGATCCCCGAGACCAGGACCGTTCACCTGGTCGGGCTTGGACTTGCAGTGAGCGGACGTTCCGGACCGTCGCCCGTGCTGCGAATGCTTCCGCAGAAAACCTTCGCAATTGCGGCGCAAAAAATTCGGAAACGCTGCAGATTTCCCGGACCGGTCGTTGACTCGTGCCTATTCAGCCTGATCTCGAACTGCAAAATGTGCGATGTCGATCCGGTCAGCTACCTGTAGCGACCTGCAAACATAATCGGCTCGACCTGCAATCATCCTGATTTTCGGCCCGAATTATTTGCATCTATCGAAGGGGCCAAACTCGGATTATCTGCGAATGAACCCAGATTATTTGCAACCAGCCTGCAATCATCCGGTTCGGCTCACAATAAATGCGAACAGGGTCTTCTCCGTGTTTTCAAGCGTCTGCCTTCTCATCGAATTGTCCAGGCACTGAACGTAGATTGTTGGACGCGATTTCGAGACTATATTCTTCAGCGGTTGTGGCCCCGTGGATGGCCGTGCTCTGCTGTCTGGAAATCCCTCGTTTCCTGAACGGCCCAAGGGCGGCTTACCGCAGTCCAGCCCTTGGTGATCTGCGCGGCGAAGGTGTCAGAAGAGCCCACCAAACCAGCTGAAGACTCACAAATCTTCCCGCCATTTATCGGCAGTCATTTGGAGCCAGCTGGGCAGGAGCGGTTTCAAGGTTGGTGTTAGATCCTCAATGGCGGCGCTTCGGATCAAATTGAGGACCTGTTTGTCATCGCGGCTCAGTGCGCGTTTTGGCCAGGCGCTCTTGTTGCCATCCACCGCCTGGGCGAAGCCCTCGGTCCAGGCCTGGAAGCGTTTTGGGGGCAGGTCCCGGACCTCTCCGCCGATCTCGCCAAGGATCACAGCCTCGTTCAGCGCACCGTAACGTAACATAAGGATGTCAAGGATACGTTGAATGGAACCGTGGCCTTTCACCTCGATCCCGTTCATGAGCGGCGGCAGCCACTCATTTGGTGACGTAAATTCCGGGGCGATCAGAACGGCGGTCAGGTAGCCATTGATCTGATCCGGTTTGAGCGGGCTGCCCTTGAGCAGCCTGGCCAACTCGCCCTGGCGCTCAACCTGGATTTCAGGCGGCTCGAAATCTTCGTTGTCCCACTCCAATTCATCGTCGAAATCTTCCATCGCGTGCGCCGCTGCCATCTCCAGCGTTTGCCCGAGGATATCCTCAAAGACGGGTATTTTCTTGATCTCTCGTCCAGCCTCCAGCGCTTGGGCGACAACGCCAAAACTCATCCACGCGTCAGGCGGGGCGCTGCGGTCGTGGCGCAGGATCAGCGCTGATCGGGCAAAGAATTTTGCCCAGAAGCCTCGCCTTTCATCGAGATGTCCCGCGACGATCTTCTTTGCGCTGGCGGCGGTTGGCGCCTCTTCAAGCGCTGCCATCAATGCGGCGTCAGAGACGAACCAGCTGCTGGAGATGTCATGCTCTGAGAACCAGTCCCTGCTCTTGCCGATCAACCGGCCTCGGCGGTTGTCTGACAGAGCCGCAAGCTCTCCTAACGGGTCGACCGCCGCGAGAAGTGCCGCTTGACCCCCAGTTTGTGGCGTCAAATCGCCAATGCCGAACATCGGCGCGACATCCAGGAAGCCCGGCGTCGTCACCGCACCGCGCGCCAGCCCGTCGCCAAGGGCGAAGCAAATCGAGGTGGCGAGGTAGGACGGCGAAACGTCATGCATTGTCATCGCTTGTTCAATTTGCTCAACGATGGTTTTTTGCTCGCCTCTGCTGGAACAAGGAATGACATAAGCGTCCTTTATCCCGTGCCCTTCCTTGATCATTGCCGTGGCCACCGCACGCGTGCTCCCACGGCTGCAGACGCCTATGATGCTTTGCGAGCCGGTGCCGTCGGGAAGTGACGTCATCACTCGATGAAGCTGCCAAGGTTGCGGGACAGATCCACCTGACGGCTCCCGCCGCAGCGCAGTCTTAATCATTGTGTCGAGCACTTTGCCGTTTGGCAGCCAGTTGCGGATCAGGATGAGGTCGGACAGCAGGGCAGCATCCACATCTGCATTTTTCGCAAGCAGCCCGAACCCGGCGACAGCCGCATCGCGCATCTCCGCAACCGGATCGAGCAGAAAGTACCGCCCCACGGCAATCATGCGCGGATCGCCTTGCCCGATCGCCTGCGTCAGGATTGCGGTTGTTACCTGGGTCGGCATGGCGCCAACAACTTCGCGAAGCCCGGTATAGGTCTCAAAAGGCGTGGACGCGGCCGGGACAAGCCCTTCCGCGAGCCCCGCGACATCCGGAAGATCAGGTATCCCGTCCCCCGCAAGAGCCTCAAAGACGTCGGGTGCCGCGCGCAGTTGGTCGGGAGGTGTGAGACCGGCGCGGAGGTAAGCCTGGCAAAGTCCGAAGCAGGTCTCGGCGTCAAGCTCACCTGCCTCAGCCTGTTCTGTTAGGCCCGCCGCAAGGACTTGGAAAAAGTCGCTCGCCCCCGGCTCCTCATTTTCATGGTTCATTCGCGCCTCGTCCAGGATGCGCGACACAAGGGCAAGACAGTCATCGGTGCGCTCTGTGTCAGCGTTGGAGAGCGTGCCGACGAGCTCCAGAACCGCTTCCGGATCTTGGGAAAGAGACGCCGCCCATCGATCCGCCCACAAAAGCGTTCCTGTTGGATCATTGGTGGTTGGCCGATCCATAAGACAAGTGTCAATTATTTCAATCACCAATGCCCCCAAATTCTTGCATCTGCCCACCGCGTCAAACGCTAAAGCGCGCGGCCGTTCTCAGCAAAGGCTAACACTGGCAAGTGGTGTCCGAAAGTCGGCTTCGTCCGGCGTCTTTCCAGTCCATGACCCGCGCAGCGAAAAGCGGTTGCTGCGCTTGCATTCGCCCAGTCCACACAGGCCTTGTTCTCCAACTATCCTACCGTTCGCACATAATCTGGGTTCGGCTCGATGATTGCAGGCTGGTTGCAAATAATCTGGGTTCATTAGCAGATAATCCGGGTTTGGCCGCTTCGATAGACGCAAATAATTCGCGCTGAAAATCAGGATGATTGCAAGCCGAGCCGATTATGTTTGCAGGTTGCTACAGCTAGTGGGGGCGATTGCCAAAGAAGACCAAGAATTCAGCCACATGCCGGACTATCAAATCAGGGTGGATGACGAGAAGGATCAACTGCACGTAGTGAGCCGCGGAACGGTGACGGCTGAAACTTCCGTCGTGGTTGAGATCCCTCCGCTTGATCCGGATGTCTACGAAATGGCCAGAGAGGCAGCACCGGGTTGGGATGTCCGCATGATCGAGCAGGAGTGGAGAGGCTGGGCCAGTGAACTGCCAAAAAACCCGGAAATGGCATTTCTGGGTTTCTGCAGGAAGTGGTTCAAAAAGCGCGGTCAGCCATAAGTTGGCAATGCCGAATAGCGGCACCGGCACCCGCCGCCAGATCATCGGGCTGACCCCGATCAGGCGAACCTTGAACCGGAAGATTCCGAAGGGCCACGCATCAGCCGAACATGTCAAACCGCGGGGACACCGGCAACTGCCCCGCACTTTGCAGTACTCTCGGCGTGTTAGGGTTCGAGATCACCTCCGACAGCGCCGTCTTTATCAAGGGGGCGATCATCGAGGTCGCCAAGTCGCTGGGCTTTGCTCGATTTTCCGCTGATACTGTCCAACGCGAAATTAACCAGGTAGTCGTTCAGATCCCGCGACGCCTTTTCCGCGGCGGCGCTGTCCTGAGCGACAATGGCCTCCAATGTCAGGATATGCAGTTTTGAACCGATCCGGATTTCGCGGTTCGCGTCTTTCAACCGGCTGATCCAGAATCGGCGTGACAGCCCCTGAAGCGGGGCCATCGCCATGGTCAGATAATCGTTGTGCGCCCCGGCGACGATCAGATCATGGGTTTCGGTCAGCGTGCTGACATATTCACGAATTGTCGGTTCATTTCGGGAAAGAAACGTGACCATGTCGGCCATCCTCTGTCTTTCCTCCTGAGTGGCGCGTTCACAGGCAAGTCTGACGGCCAGCACCTCGAGCACGCGCCGGGTTTCCAGAATGCGCAGCTGTTCCTCGACCGACACGCTCGGAACTAGCACGCCCTTGCTGGGGTAAATCTCTACCAGCCTGTTTCGCGAAAGCTGCTGCAATGCCTCACGAACCGGGGTTCTGCCCAGTCCGGTCAGCCGCATCAATTGTGCCTCGGAAACCAGCGAATTCGGAGCGACCTCTCCGTAGAGAATCATGGTCTCGATAGCTTTGTATGCCTGCGCGGCTTTTCCTGTTTCCCGGGCCATCCCTATACTCCTTTCAGAACTCTATGAAATATCAGCTCTTGACTTACAACCGATATATCGGCTGTATATCTTATAGATTTGCCACCGCCTGAAAGCGCGCTGTGCCCGGTACCGGGGCGACATATACGCTGTTCGTCCGGCGCGGGTGGATGGGGTCGGGATTAGGGTCGTCAGGCCCGGGCTGATCGCTGCGGCATCTGTGAAAGAATACGGTCACAACAGACAAAGGTATGAAAAAATGCACTATTCTCCGCTGACGGAAAAATGCCCTCTGGAATTCTCACCGTTCAAAAGCTGCACGGTACCGCGCCCCATCGGCTGGATTTCGTCGCTTAGCAAATCCGGCGTGGCGAATCTGGCCCCCTACAGCCAGTGGCAGAACCTGACCTTCGATCCGCCAATGGTGATGTTTTCCGCAAATCAGAACATTCAGGGCGAACGGAAGGACACCGTCAGGAATATCGAGGAAACCGGCTGGTTCGTCTGGAACATGGCAACTTGGGACCTGCGCGAGGCCGTGAACAAATCAGCGATGTATTCACCGCTCGAACATGATGAATTCGACAGTGCCGGTGTCACCAAGATGGCGTCGGTCGATTGCGACGTGCCGCGGGTGGCCGAAAGCCCCTGCCACTTTGAATGCGAATATATCACGACTCACCGGCTGCCGGCGAATTCGACGGTCGCCACCATCGACGTCGTTTTCGCACGTGTTGCGCGGATTCATATCAAGGACGAGGTCCTGACCCCTGACGGCAAGATCGACATCCCGAAGATCCGGCCGATCGGCAGAATGGGCTATCATGATTACGCGGTCATCAACGAAACTTTCGAGATGAAGATACCCGCCGCCACCGAGGCAGAGGCCCACGGTCTCGAAGGTCGGGCTTGACATGTTGTCCCAGGCTTTGATATCCGGCACGGCCATCGGTTTCATTTATGCGCTGATCGCGCTCTCGATGGTGCTGATCTACAAATCTACCGATGTCATCAATTTCGCCCAGGGCGAAATGGCGATGTTTTCGACATTCATCTGCTTTACCCTAGTGTCGAGCTACAGCATGCCGCTGGGGATTGCACTGTTGCTGGCCTTTCCGATCGGGGCGGTCATCGCGGCGGCAACCGAACGGGTGGTCATCCGGCCGCTTGCCGACACGCCGCCGCTGAATTCGCTTATCGTGGCGATCGCGCTGTTTTACATCTTTCACTACGGTGCCGGCTGGATCTGGGGCTATGACGCGTTTCCGTTTCCGTCCCTGCTGCCCGACCGGCCGCTGAATATCGGCGGGACCTTCATCGCGCCCAGCAGCCTGGCCATTGCTGGTGTGTCCATCGTTGTGCTGGCCGTTCTCTATGTCTTTCTGGAACATTCCCGCGAAGGCATCGCCATGCAGGCAGCCAGCATGAACCGCAATGCCGCCCGGCTGATGGGGATTTCGGTCGGGCGTGTGTCGATGCTGTCTTGGGTGATTGCGGGGGGGGTCGGCGCGATTGCCGGCCTGCTGGTCGCGCCCATCACATTCATCGACACCCAGATGATGTTTCTTGTGCTGCTAAAGGCGCTGGCCGGAGCAATCCTGGGCGGATTCAACAGCCTGCCCGGCGCGGTCATTGGCGGCGTTCTGGTCGGCATCATCGAAAGCCTGACAACGGTCTACATCTCGGCCGCCTTTAACGATGCCATCGCGTTCGTCGTCATTGTCGCCGTTCTGATGATCAAGCCCGAAGGGCTGTTTGGCAAGCCAGCTGTTAAAAAGGTCTGATCCGCCATGAATCTGAAGAACAAGCTGATCTATCCGGTCCTACTGGCGGCCCTACTGATCGTCCCAGTGCTGGTTCCCGGCTACATGATCTATATCCTTTGCATGATCGGGATATATTACATGGTTGGTCTGGCCATGAATGTTCTGGTCGCGCAGGCTGGGCAGATATCCATCGGACATGCGGCGTTCTGGGCGCTTGGTGCATATGGAGCGGCGGTACTGGTCACACGGTTCAACGTCCCCTTCGAGATCGCCATTCTATGCGGCGGTCTGCTGGCGGCGGTTTTCGGTCTGCTAGTCGCGATCCCGGCGATGCGCGTGCAGGGGCATTACCTAGCCATCGCGACGCTGGCCTTTTCGATGGTCGTCGAGCGGACTCTGCATGAATGGGAAACCGTGACCGGCGGCCGGTCGGGCATGTTCGTGCCACGGCCCAGCCTGCTGGGCATCGAGCTGACCAGCGACATGTCCTATTATTACCTCATCGTGCTAATCTCGCTGGTCTTTACCTTGATAATCTACAATCTGCAGCGGGCCCCCAGTGGGCGGGCTCTTCAGGCGCTGAAACTCAGCCCCACGGCGGCCAGCAGCTGCGGCGTGAATCGGCGGTCCAGCCTGGTGACGGTTTTCGTGCTGAGCGCATTCATGACCGGAATCTCCGGTGGGCTGTTCGCGCATCTTGTGGGCTATCTCAGCGTGTCCAGCTTTACGCTGGCGGTGTCGCTGTCATTCATCACCATGATCGTCATCGGCGGGGCCGGCCGGTTGATGGGGGCCTTTATCGGGGCGGTTTTTGTCACGCTCATGCCCGAATTCATGCGCGGACTGGCCGAAGCCCAGATGGTTGCCTATGGCGTGATCCTGATCTTGGTGGTCCTGTTCCTGCCGGAAGGTCTGGCCGGGCTGCCGCGCCGCATCGCCGCGGCCCTGTCGCGGTCCCCGGGCGACGTTCCGGTTCCTAGCAAAATAGGAGATACGTGATGACAGGGTACCTCTCGATCCGGGATCTGACCTGCCGGTTCGGCGGTCTGACCGCGCTGGATCATGTTTCGTTCGACGTGAAACCGGGATCGGTCATGGGGCTGATCGGCCCGAATGGCGCTGGCAAGAGCACGCTTTTGAACTGCCTGTGCCGCATCTATCAACCCAGCGAAGGCAGCATTCATTTCGACGGGGCGGACCTGCTGGAAACCAAGGCGCATGACCTGTGCCGCGTGGGCGTCGGGCGGACCTTTCAGAATCTCGAACTGTTTGACGAGATGACGGTGCGAGACAATGTGCTGGTTGGCTGCGATTTCCGGTTCGGGGCCGGATTCTGGTCGGATCTGATCCATGGGCCGAAAACCAGAAAGGCCGACAAACAGGCGGCCGAACTTGTCGATCGCGAGCTCGACGCGCTGGGTCTGTCACATTGCGCAGACAATATCGTGAACACCCTGTCCTTCGGCGAACAGAAAAAGGTTGAACTGGCGCGCGCGCTGGTTTCAGGGCCCCGGCTGTTGTTGCTGGACGAGCCCGCGGCAGGCGCGAACCCGTCGGAAACCGAACGGCTGGGTCAGCTTATCCGGCATCTGCGCGACGAACGGGGCCTGACCATCCTGCTGATCGAACACGACATGTCACTGGTGATGAAATCCTGTGACGAGATTGTCGTGCTCAATCACGGGCAGAAAATCGCACAGGGTAGCCCTGGCGAAATCGGGACGGACCCCAACGTGATCGAAGCATATCTCGGGGAGGATCTGGAAGATGCTTGAGATTGAAGGTCTTACGGTCGCCTATGGCGGCAATACCGCGCTGAACGATGTGTCTCTGTCGGTAAAACAGGGAACGATCGCCTGTCTTCTCGGCTCGAACGGGGCGGGAAAATCGACGCTTATGAACACGATAGCCGGGTTGCACCCCCCAAAAACCGGTCGGATTTTGGTAGATAACAGCGATATCGGGCGCTGGACGCCGCGCCAAAGGGTTCGCCACGGTGTCGCATTGGTGCCCGAAGGGCGGCAGCTGTTCGGCGATCTGACGATCGAGGGAAATATTCGGCTGGGCAGCTATACTCGTCGAGGGTCTTTCGATGACGAGCTTCAAAATATCTTTCGGATGTTTCCCAGGTTGGCGGAACGCCGACGCCAGCTCTGTAAGAGCCTTTCGGGTGGCGAACAACAGATGGTCGCTATCGGTCGGGCGCTGATGGCCAAACCTCGGCTTCTGTTGCTGGACGAACCGTCGCTGGGGCTGGCCCCCGTTCTGATCCGGGATGTCATGCAATTGGTCCAAGAAATCAACGCGCAGGGCATCACCGTTTTTCTGGTCGAACAAAACGCGCATCTGGCGCTGAGGATATCGGATCACGCATTCGTTCTGGAAAAAGGCCGCATCATCAAATCGGCTCCGGCAAAGGATTTGTTGCAGGATGACGATCTGTCTGCGGCATACCTGGGCACCGCCTGACCAACCACAAGACCATCAATCAAAGGGAGAGTATCCATGAAGATCATTCGAAACACAGCCGCCGCCATGGCGGTGATAGCACTGGGTATCGGCACTGCGCAGGCAGATCAGAAAGGTGTCACCGACGACACCGTGACAGTCGGGGCGTTCCTGCCGATCCAAAGCGGGCTTGCCGCCGGTGCGGCCCAGGTTCGGGGAGGCGGAAATGCCTATTTCGACCATATCAACAAAAAGGGCGGGGTGAATGGCCGCAAGATTGAATGGATCACCGAAAACGATTCCTACAATCCACAAGAGGCAGTTTCCGTCGCGCGGTCAATGATCGATCGGACGGGGATACTGGCCTTTGTCGGCACCCTGGGCACGGTGACCAATCTTGCGGTTCTTCCACTTCTGGAACAGAAAAAGGTTCCGCTGATCGGTGCCATCGCAGGCCATCCGGAACTGCTTGAACCGACATCGCCATATGTGTTCGGCATCCTGCCTTCGGGGGACAAGGTCGGGGCGAAAATGGCACGCTATGTCCGCGATGACTTGAAAGCCAAACGCATTGCAGTCGCCTATCAGAACGATCCGTTCGGCAAGAGCCCGCTGGAAGGGCTGATGGGGGAACTTGGCGGCAGTAAAATCGTTGCCGAAGTGTCCTTTGAGCCCGGCGATATCGATCTGACTGGCCAGGTGACCGCTTTGCAGAATGCCGATCCCGATGTGGTGGTTCTGCTGGGGATTGCCAAACCGTTGGCGTTGCTTCTGAAAACCGCAGCCCAACGTGGCTGGTCGCCGAAATTCGTCGCACATCCCCTGGCAACCGATCCGATCTTTGCCAAGCTGGGCGGTGACGCCGTTGAAGGCACCGATGTGATCTACATGGTCGCCCTGCCAGATTCCGACCAGGTCGCCTTTGTCAACGATATTCTCAGCGCCTATGATCCGGATCTGCGCCCGGGGTATTTTGCCTATCAGGGTGTTGCCGCCGCGATGGTGTTCGTGCAGGCGCTGGAACGTATCAAGGGTGAAATTACAACCGACGCCCTGCTCGCGGCGCTTGAACAGACCCAAGATTTCGATACCGGCATCTATGCGCCGATTTCCTACAGCAAGGACGATCACGCAGGGGCTGACCGCTTCGGGATCGCCACCTGGAAAAACGGGAAACTGGAAGTTCAGCAATCCTGGTAAGCCATATCAATGACAACCCGATCGGGGCCGTCCACGGGTGACGCGCCCCTGATCGGGGAGCATACCACGAAGTGCGGGGCCGTTGCCGGGGTTTGACATGTTCGGCTGATGCGTGGTCCTTGGGAAATCTTCCGGTTCAAGGTTCGCCTGATCGGGTTCAGCCCGATGATCTGGCGGCGGGTGCTGGGGTTGTGTCGCAAATATTTCGGCAGGCTGAACGCAAGCGTTTTGCTGGACACAGTTATCCTGCCAGCGCCGCGAACTGTTGAAAGGCGGTGCCGCCGTTGCCGGCAAGCTGACCCTTTCGGATCATATGCGCGGTCTCGATCCCGGCGAGGGTCGCCTGCGCAGCAGCGAAGGATTTGAAGCCCTGCATCGGCCGGGTCAGCTTCTTGATAAAGCGGTGGTCCTGCTCAACGATGTTGTTAAGGTATTTGACCTGCAGAACCTCGATCAGCCAGAACCAGCCGCTCAGGATCAGCAGGATGTTCATGTTCTCCAGGCCGGCCAGGTTGGCGCCGCTCTTGTCGATCACCACCTTGTCCGGCCAGCCGTTGCTTTGGATCGTTCGGGTGAAGAACACGGTTGCCGCAGCCTCGTCGCGGCGCTCCGAGAGCATGAAATCAAGGGTATTCCCCTCCTTATCGACCGCTCGGTACAGGTAAGCCCACCGGCCTTTCACCTTGACGTAGGTTTCATCCATACGCCACGATCTGCCGGTTGCCGACTTCCGCTTCTGCGCCGCGGCCGCGATGAGCGGGGCGTATTTCACCACCCAGCGGTTCAGGGTAGCGTGGTCAATATGCACCCCGCGCTCGGCCAGGATCTCTTCGAGATCGCGGTAGGAGACAGCGTACCGGACATAGAAATACACTGCGTAGAGGATGACATGCTTCGGATAAAGGCTGCCCTTGAATCTGATCACCCCGCCCTCCGACATTCTGCTACCGTGCCGCAGCGGGCATAGCGAAAAGGTCGGCACGGCGAAGGTCAGACAGAAAGTTTGCGACACAACCGTCGCGACAGCCCTTGTCTACGGCCGCTTTGGGTTAGGCCTGCATGCTGCAAGTGCGAATCAGCAAGCCCAAGGCTTTCTTTTCTCAACACGCCTGTGCGACGTCGTTTTAGACTGCTAACCACTTAACAATTCGTCGACTTTCCTGGCCACTCCGTCCGCAGCCTTCGCCAGGTAACTTGCATCGAGGTGCGCGTAACGCTCGGTACTTTCTGGTGACCTGTGGCCGAGCAGCTTGCCAGTCATGTGAAGGGTTTCGCCCGACATGATGGCGTGGGAGGCATAGGTGTGGCGGAGATCGTGCAAACGGATATCGGCGGGCAAATCAGCCAGGTTCTTAAACGTTCGCCACGCATAATCGACTGATGTGCGATGCGGCTTCTTGGACCGCTGCGCCGGTCAAGGTACTGGATTGCAGCATCGCTCAGATTGACTTCGCGCGGGCCTGTCTTGGTGGGCCGGAGGGCAAGCTTGTCTTTCCGGACCTCATCCCACTTCAACCGCAGGATTTCGCCGGAGCGGCAGCCGGTCAGCAGCATCAGCCAAATCGCATCCGCAGCGTCCCTCTGCCTGGAGGTTGCAGAGTTCAGCACGGCCGCCAGCCTCCGGAGCTGGCCGCTGCTCAGCATGCGCCCGCGCGCCAGGCGCCGGTTGAAACGCAGAGGCGCTGCCGGATTGGGCAAGTCCGCCGGAAGATGGCCTGCTTCCCGGGCCCAATTCAGAATTGTCGTAAAGTGACCAAGCGCCTGGTTGGCCCCGCCCGGCCGCGAACGGGAATAGGCATAGAACCACTCGGCAATCTCCGGCGTCGTAATCCGTGCAATCTTCCGTGGACCAAATGCGGGCAGAAGCTGCGTGTCCAGATAGTACCCCAGAGAGGAAAGCGTGGAGGCGGCATAGATCCCGCGCTTGGAATCCAGGAAGGCGGCGCAAAGCGCCGCAAAGGTGAGCGTGATGCGCTGGAGCGGGGCCGGGGCGCGCCGGCTGTTCCCCATGTGGGGTAGTTTCCGGTAGGGGGCAGGATCGTATCACAAGGTTTGTTCTCGATGCCGTTTGACGATGTCGGTGACGGTGTCGGTGACGGTGTTTTTCGAGATGCCGAGGTCACGTGCGATCCACCGGTATGACCTTCGAGCTGGATACACCCCACGGCCGGATGATGGCCACCATGCTGGCCGGGATTGCCCAATTCGAGCGCGACCTGCTCAGCGAACGCGTGAAATCCGGCCTGGCCGCCGCTCGGGCGCGTGGAAAGAAACTCGGTCGGCAACCCGGTCAACGCCCGAAATCCGACAAGTTCGCGCCAAGGGTACTGCAGGCCGTGGCGCTCCGCGAAATCGGCCGCATCGAACGCACCCTCTTCATCATCGAGTGGCTACTCGACGCCGACATGCAGCGCCGGGCTCAGGTCGGGTTGAACAAGGGCGAGGCACACCACGCCTTGAAAAACGCCCTGCGCATCGGGCGCCAGGGTGAAATCCGGGATCGCACCACCGAGGGCCAGCACTACCGCATGGCGGGCCTCAACCTGCTCGCGGCAATCATTATCTACTGGAACACCAAGCACCTCGGCCAGGCCGTGGCCGCGCGGCAGCGGGCCGGCCTGAATTGTGCGCCCAATCTTCTGGCGCATATCTCGCCGCTCGGGTGGGCACACGTCCTGCTCACTGGCGAATACAGGTGGCGGCGGCAAACCGGGGCCAGCTTGTGAAGTAATCAGCCCTATTTCTTACCACCGTCACAGCTCCCAAACGGGCGCACCGCGATCATCGCCACCACGAAGGCGGCCACAGAGTTCAAAATGGAGGACAGAAGGAGGTGTCAGGGCCTTGTGATACGATCCTGCCCCCTACCGGAATCTACCCCTAATAGCTCACACGATATGCTGACATTCCCTTATGACAAATATCAACGTGGAAAATCATCCATATCCAAAACGGTCGAGACGATGCGCGCGAGCGAATTGCGACAACCTGGCGGAAGCTCATCGAAACTTTCGACTTCCAAAAGTGTTTCGAGTGCACCTTCCAACGTTAGGCTGGCACGCGTCGGCGCACTATTCGTCAGCCATTGGTAGGCCATGGCAAGTTGAATTTGTTCGGAGAATAACTCAATTGACTTTACCTTGGATCGAAGAAGTTCTTTTTCATGCTGTGGGAAGCCTGGACAGTACGGCTTTAAGGTGCGACGAACCTGACGAAGTGGAAGTACGGTCATTTCTCGCCAATTCAACATTTTAACTCTCATATCGGTAACTTCATCAGATGATAAATCTCGCCCGATAACTTGCGCGGAAAACAGAACAACAATTAACTCAACAACATCTACGTTGGCGTCCTCCTGCAGTGTCAGACAGGCTTCTGAAACGCCGGGCCGACGATAGAAATCCAGCGCGAATTTCCATATGGGTCCTTCAAGGTCGAGCACGGTGGATCCTCCATATTCTGATTGCGAAAGTCTAAATACGTAATGCGAAGTTCTGGCGAAGGTTTGAAATATCGAAGCAGCGGTTATATTATTTCATCGAAGCAAAAAGTAAGGCAAATATTTCTATATGGGCACGCCCCGCTCTTATTCGAAGGCTTGTGCAGATATGCGCTATACCTCCGAAATTCCATGCATTACGTATCTTGCCGAGACTGGATATCCTCCGATAGAAAATCGGCTGCAACCTTGAGTACGGCAACTGAATCCTGCTGGCGCTTGGAATCAAAACGGTAAATGGGGGCCGTGACAGTTAAGGCACCAAAAGGGCGGTCTCTTTCGCCGCGTACGATGACTGCTGTGGCCGCCACGTCCGGCTCGAATTCCCCGTTATTGGCCGCGTAACCATTTTGGCGAATATCTTTTAATTCGCGTCGCAGGGCGTCGGGGTTGGTAATTGTCATATCGGTATAGGATTTAAGCGGGCGTGCGAGAAATTCTTCGATCTCGACGTCCGGACAAGCTGCCAGCAGAACCTTGCCAGACGCCGTGCAATGTGCCGGGTTGCGCTGGCCGGGCGCAGCGAAATGGGTGATTGCGTTGGGCCCCAGCGCCTGGGTGACGCTTACCGCCTCGTTGCCGTCCCAGATGCTCAGGCTCACGGTCTCAGAGAGTTCCTGCGCCAGCTCTTCTAGCTTTGGTCGGACCAGCGTGGTCAGTTTCAGGCTGGTCACCAACCGCGCGGACAGAGCGACCACCCCGAGCCCCAGCCGGAATTTCGAGGAATCAGGCAGGCGCTCGACCATGCGCTCCTCCTCCAGCGTGGCGACGAGCCGCGAAATTGAGCTTTTGTCCAGGCCGGTCCGCCGCGCGATTTCGTTAATCCCCAGCGGCGGCCGGGATCTGGAAAGACAGCGTAATATCTCAACGACATGCACCGCCGCGCGGATCGTGCGTCGCGGTTTTGGTCCGGTATCGGATTGGGGTTCTGCAGTCACCTCGGGTCTCCTCGCTCCAAAATTAATATTGACATACTGTTCTTTTCATTCGAGCATAAATAAACCAACAGAATTGGTCAATAGCCAACACTCTTGCGAAATCCAAAAAAGGAGAGGGGCAACGTGGAGACATTCAGAGAGCTAATCGACCACCTCGACAAACGCCGGGAACTGGCATTCGTCGACAGGAAAGTGAACCCGAAACACGAGCTGACCGCCGTCATGCGTCGCATGCAGGCCGGGGCCAATCATGCGCTTATGTTTCGCGATGTCGCGGGCTCGGACATCCCCGTCGTCACCAATGTGTTCGGCTTTCGCCGCACCGTTGCCGCGGCGCTAGGGCTGGAGGAAAAAGATCTGCTGCGCACGCTGGTTGCAAAAGAGGCCCGCGGGTTGCCGGTCGATCGCGTCGACGACGCCCCGGTCCAGCAGGTGGTTTCGCTTGCGCCCGATATCGACGTTGCGCGCGACATCCCACAGGTCGTGTTTTCCGAACATGATGCCGGCGCCTATATCACCGCCGGGATCCTGATTGCCCCGCACCCGGAAACTGGGGCTTACAACGCCTCGTGGAACAGGTGCCAACTGGTCGGAAAGGACAAATTACGCGTGCGTATGATGCCACCGCAGCATCTAGGCCGCTACCATGCCGAAGCCGAGGCCAAGGCTCAGAACCTGCCTTGCGCCATCGTCATCGGCGCGCCTCCAGGCCTGATGTTCTCGGCCGCCTCCAAAGTTCCCTACGAGGCCGACGAGCTAGAAGTCGCCGGTGCCTGGCAGGGCAAGCCGTTGCGCGTCACCCGATGCAAGACAATCCCGGTCGATGTGCCCGCCGATGCCGAGATGGTCATTGAGGGGGAGGTCATCGCCGATATTCGCGAGGACGAGGGTCCGTTCGGGGAATTCACCGACAGCTACGTGCCGGTGATGAAGAACCACGTCTTCCGGGTGACGGGGATCACCCGCCGCAGCGATGCACTCTATCACACCATTCTCGCCGGCGGGACTGAAGACCTGAACCTAGTGGGTGTGCCGATCCAGACGGAAATCTACAAGAAAGTGTCCGCCTTCGTGCCGCAGATCAAGGACATCGCAACGCCCGGCTATGTCTTTGGCTGCGTGATCTCGATCAACAAACAAAACGAGGACCAAGCGCGAAACGCGGTACTGGCAGCGCTTGGCGGCTACTCCTGGACCAAGATCGTCGTGGTCGTCGATGACGATGTCGATCCGTTCAACGCGGCCGACGTTCTCTGGGCGATACAAACGCGCGCGACACCGGATACCGATGTCTACACGATCCCCCGCGTCTCGAGCTACACACGCGAGGACGTGCGCGAGGTTCACAGCGGTAAACTCGGGATCGATGCTACCGCACCACTTTCCATGAAACCACTCTTCGAGCGCCGCAGGTTCCCCGGGGAGGACGCTATCAATTTGGAGGACTATATCGTTGACCGGGATTAGCATTGAAAGAATCGGAGAAGCCGTCGACCATCTTGTGTCCGCGCCGATTTCCAACTGGACGGTCCTCAAGGGACTGCCGCTGATGGAACTCTACGCGGCCTCTCGGGCAATGGCCGACGGTCCACTGACTTTGGCTGCGGCGACCCTGCTGCGTGAGCGCATCACGCCGGGCGACCGCGTGCTGGTGCTCAGCGGCTTCCTGATGCGCGGCTATGACCTGCCGGAAACCGATGGTCCGATCGGCGCCGCCGTCCTGGCCCGCGCCCTCGCTCTGGGCTTCGGCGCGGTGCCGGTCGGGATCTCCGAGGATTCGGTGGTCAAATGTATGAAGACATGCTTTGCCACCGCAGGGCTGATACCGGCCGGGGTCGAGGACCTGGATTCAGGCCGCAATCGCTGTGCGCTGCTAGGTTTTCCGGTTGATCCTGCCGAGGCGCAGGATGCCGCCAGCGCCCTCTTGGACCGTTTCAAACCAACTGCGGTGATCGCAGTCGAGCGGCCAGGCGCCGGTAGCGACGGTGAGTATCACGGCGGGGGCGGCTTCAGGATATCGTCCTTTACTGCTAAAACCGATGTGCTCTTTGCCGAAGCCCGCGCCCGTGGGATCGCAACGATAGGCATCGGCGATCTCGGCAATGAACTCGGGATGGGCAACGTCGCGGAGATCGTCAGGGCCAATGTGCCGCTCGGCGATGTGATTGCCGCTGAGCTGAAATCCGATGTTGCGGTCATTGCCAACATTTCGAATTGGGGCGCCTACGGTGTGGCCGCCTGCATCGCCGCGATGTCTGGGAACCCGGCTGCGTTCCATGATCGCGCTCAGGAAATTCGCCTGATTGAAGCCTGCGTCCGCGCGGGCGCCATCGACCCCGTCGGCGGCCAGCTGCGCAACTTCGTCGACGGAACCGACGCTGAGACCAACGCCGCAATGGTGGAGCTTCTGCAGTCTCTGGTTTTGCTAAGCCAGCGCGAAGCCGCCAACATAAACAAATATCAGGACTCCTGGATAAAATGAAAACGAACCGCATCGAAAGGCCCGATTTGGGGCGGAAGGTGGGATTGATCATTCCCTCCCCCAACACGGTGATCGAGCCAGATTTCCGATGGGCCGCGCCGGCGGGTCTCTCGTTCTTTTCGACGCGGGTCATGCTGCAGGCCACCACCCCCGACGGGCTGCGGGCGATGAATGCCGGGGTCGCCGCCGCGTCCGAGCTGATCGCCCAGGTGACGCCGGACGTGGTGGCCTATGCCTGCACCAGTGGCTCTTTCATCGACGGTGTCGACGGGCTGAAGACGCTGATGGCCGCGATCAAGGACCGGGTAGGCTGTCCCGTGGTCGCCACCTCTGAGTGCATGACCGCCGCATTGACCGCGCTCGTCGCGCACCGCGTCACGCTCATCACTCCCTATCTCGACAGTGTCAACGAGACCGAGATCGCGTTCCTGCACAGTTGCGGCTTTGAAGTGGTGGCAGCGCACGGCATGGGACTGTCGGGCAAGGAGATCCGCAACGTCGCCCCGGAGGAGATCGCTCACCAAGTCGAGAACGCCGACAGCCGCGAAAGCGATGCCGTCTTCGTAAGCTGCACGGATTACCGGGCACTGGAAATCGCCGAGATGCTGGAGGCTAGGCTGGGCAAGCCGGTCCTGACCAGCAACCAGGTCACGCTCTGGGGGATTCTTCGCGCGCTCGGCCTGCCAACCGCCGTTCCCGGCTACGGGAGGCTGCTGTCATGAGCTGTAACCCGCGCAATCTCAGCATGGCGTCGCTGCGCCTCTACGAGGGCGAAACCTCGATCGAGATGATTGCCAGCAAATACCAGCTCGATCCGGTGTCTATCGTCGACTTCTCCCTTAACGTCAATCCATTCGGGCCACCGCCCCGGGCGATTGCCGCCGCTGCCCGGACACTAGATACCACCAATCTCTACCCTGATATCAGGTTCCGCGCTCTCCGCGATGCCCTGGCCGCTCGCCACGCGGTCGATGAAAGCTGCCTATTTTTCGGTGCCGGTCTCGATGAGGTGCTGAAACTGATCATCCATGCTTGGAGCACGGAGAATGACAAGATCCTCGTCCATGTACCGACATTCCCGCGCTACGCACTTGAGGCGACCCTGCGGGGGGCCGAGGTCATCGAGGTCGAAAATGACGATGTCGCGGCGGTGAACCTGCCGCAAATGCGTGCGATGCTGAACCGGCACGCCATCGCAATGACCTTCCTGTGCACGCCGAACAATCCGACTGGCACCTGTATCGCAAACGCTGATGTCGCCGATCTTGCCCGACGGCACCCGAACACGCTGTTCATCGTTGACGAGGCCCTGATTTACCCGCTGGAGAACGGTGCGGTTCCGTTGATACACGCGCATCCTAACGTGGTTGTACTGCGCACATTCTCCAAATATTATGGGCTCGCCGGCTTGCGGATCGGCTATGCCATCGCCAGTCCGGAGCTGGTGCGCATTGCCGAAACCGGACGGCCGCCGTTCAATGTGACCGGCCCCAGCATCCAGGCCGCGGTAAACGCGCTGCAGGAAACCGCTTTCTTGCAACATTGCAAATCCGTCTTCGCGAAAGAGTGCGACTGGTTTACCGCCGCGCTCGATGCGCTTGACCGGATCTCGGTCAGGACCGCCGCGGCCAACATGCTCTTGCTGGATCTCGGCCCCCGCGTCCCGGGAAAGGTCACGCAGCAACTTGCTGCGGCGGGTGTCGTCGTCGCCGATGCTACGTCATTCCGCGGCCTCGAGCAGAGCAACCTGCTACGCGTGTCGCTGCGCAGCCGAGAAGAAAACGCTATCCTGTTCAACGCCCTGGGAGCCATCGCATGACCGATCACACGATTGCCGGATATCTGCGTAAGAAACGAAACTGGTCCTGGCCGGCCTGTGCAAACAGCATATTATTGTGCGCGCTGCTGATCTTCGCGTGGGAACTGGGTGTGCGACTCGGGGGTGTACCGGCCTATCTGCTGCCGCCGCCTTCAGTGATCTTTGCCCGGATGGTGAGCGAATTCGACGAGATTCTCTATCACAGCTCGATCACCACCATCGAGGTGGTCGTAGGCTTCGGATTGTCGATCCTCGTCAGTATTCCCCTGGCCGCCGTTTTGTCGCAGTTCCGTGCGCTCGAGCGGGCGCTCTATCCCATCTTAGTAGCCTCGCAGACCATTCCCAAGGTCGCGATCGCGCCGCTGATCGTCGTCTGGTTCGGGTTCGGCCCGCTACCTAAGATCCTGATCGCCTTTTTGATTTGCTTCTTTCCCATCGTGGTCGATGCGCTGATCGGCTTTCGATCGACTCCCAAAGAAGTCATCTGGCTGGCCCGTTCGATGGGGGCCTCACGCTGGCGGATCTTTCTGAATTTCCAGGTGCCCGGGGCGCTTCCGAACATCTTCGCCGGGCTCAAGGTGGCCAGCACCCTGGCGGTTGTGGGCGCGGTGGTCGGCGAATTCGTCGCCGCAGATCGCGGGCTCGGGTACCAGCTGATTCTCGCCAACGGCACGCTGGACGTCAGCCTGTCTTTCGCCGTTCTGGTGGTACTCAGCCTGATCGGCGTCGCCCTGTTCGCGATCGTCGATCTTGCGGAACGTTTGATGCTGCCTTGGCATGTTTCGCAACGCATCAATCAGAAGAGATAGGCGGACAGACTATGGCACATACCCTGAAATTCGCGGGCGTTGATAAGGTCTACCAGACCTCGAGCGGCCCCATCCATGCTCTGCAGAATATCGATCTTACGATCGAACCGGGCGAATTCATCGCCATCGTCGGTCCAAGCGGCTGCGGCAAGAGTACGCTGCTCTCTCTCGCCTCCGGGCTGGAACTTCCCGACAGCGGGCAGGTCGCTCTGGCTGGCCGGCCTATCGCGAAACCGGTCACCGATGTCGGCATCGTTTTTCAGTCGGATGTCCTGCTGGACTGGAGGCGGGTTCTCGACAATGTGGTGATCCAGGCGGAAATGCGTGGCCTTGACCGCGAAGAATACGCAGTCAAGGCACGGCAGTTGCTGGCCAATGTAGGGCTGGCTGGGTTCGAGCGGAAATTCCCCTATGAGCTCTCCGGCGGCATGCGCCAGCGGGTCTCTATCTGCCGCGCGCTGGTCCACAATCCACCGCTTCTGCTGATGGACGAGCCATTCGGCGCGCTCGACGCGCTCACCCGAGAGCAGATGGTCGTCGATCTGCACGACATCTGGCTGAAGTCGCGCAAGAGTGTTCTGTTTGTCACCCACGACATCCAGGAGGCGATCATCTTGGCCGATCGGGTAATCGTCATGACCCCACGCCCGGGCCGGATCGCAGAAATTCTCGATGTGAGCCTGCCACATCCACGAACCCCTGAAATCATGCAGACCAAACGGTTTATCGAACTGGCTCAATATGTCCGGCACGTGTTCGAAGAGCATGGCGTGCTGAAAAATTATCAACAGACGGAGGACGCACTATGACAATATCAAGAAGAAGAATGCTGAGGGGCACCGGCGCGCTGCTCGGCGGCACCCTGGCCGGCGGGCTGATGCCCGCTTGGGCGCAGGAACTGACCAATGTCACGGTGCGGCTCGCCTTTTCGTACAATGGCCACCGCTCCCCCTACCTTCTCGGGGTCGACAAAGGGTTTTACCAGGAAGAAGGGCTCAATGTTGAAGTCCTCGAGGGCAAGGGCGTTACCTCTTCCATGCAGCTTGTCGCCAGCGGCGACGACACCTTCAACATCGTCGATCCACCCTCGCTAATGCTGGGCGTGGCCCAGGGCATGCCGCTGCGGCAAGTGGCGCAGCTATACCAGATCAGCCCCAACGCCCTAATCAGCTGGAAAGAGCACGAAATCAAGAACCCCGCTGACCTGGTGGGCAGGACGGTCACCAGCCTACAGGGCGACACCACGACGACGATGCTCTACGCGTTGCTGGCCAAGAATGGCATCAACCGCAACGACTTGAATATTGTCGCCGCCGATGGTGGTACCCGCAATCAGACTTTCCTCGGCAAACGCGCCGATGCGGTCACCGGCTTCTACAACGATTCCTACCTCGGGTTCCAAGACGCGACCGACGACAATGTCGATTACTTCCTCTACTCCAGCTTCGGCGTCGACACGATGGGCGACGGGATCGCGGCCCATACAGATACGATCGAGAGCTCGCCGGAGGTCGTCGCCGGATTCGTGCGTGCCACGCTCAGGGCCTATGAATACGCCCTGCAGCATCCCGAAGAGGCGATCGCCTCGCTCATCAGCCGCGCATCAAGCCGCAAAGCCGAGGTGGAAATACTCAAGCTGCAAGCGACAGCCAGCCTGCTTCAGGACGCAGACGGCGAAGGGGCACGCATCGGCGAGTCCTCCAAGACCCGTTGGGAAGAGGCCCAGGCGCTGATGAATGAATTTGGTGGTTTGAAACAAACAGTTAACGATGTTTCTGCTTTCTACACTAATGACTTCTTGCCCGAAGCATAGTTGGTGAGTAAACGTTCCATGTCACAAACCCATCCACAGCGGCTGATAATCGGAATAAGCGGTGCCTCTGGCATTGTCTACGGCGTGCATGCTCTTCGGGTGCTGCGCGACATGGACATCGAGACACATCTTGTGATGACCCGTTCAGCGCAAGTAACGCTCGCGCATGAAATGAAACTAAAAGTCAGCGAGGTCCATGACCTCGCTGACAAAGTATACAAGCCAGAAGACATCGGTGCGGCGATCTCCAGCGGGTCATTCCGGACGATGGGCATGCTCGTGGCACCTTGCTCGATCCGCAGCCTGTCCGAGGTCGCCAGCGGCGTCACCTCGGGGCTGCTGTCGCGCGCCGCCGATGTCGTGCTCAAGGAACGCCGCAAACTGGTGCTGATGGTACGGGAGACGCCCTTGCATCTGGGCCATCTGCGCAGCTTGGCTCAGGTCGTCGAGATGGGGGCGATCGCGATGCCGCCGGTCCCGGCATTCTACGCCCGCCCGCAAAGTATCAACGAAATGGTCAATCACACCGTTGGGCGCGCATTAGATTTGTTTGGAATTGATGCAAACATTGTACGTCGCTGGGGCGAGGGAGTTGGTCCGAAATAGGCTCAACAGGGAGAGTACCGCGAAGACTGAACCGCCCCGGCTTGCCCGGAGAGCGTTTCGTTCAACGCGTCATGCGACTTTATCCATCGGCTGCGCCTGTTCAAGATGCAGCCGTTCTGCTTCGGCCGGCGGGATGTACCCGATCGACCCCAGAAGACGCTCGATGTTGTACCAGTCCACCCAGTGCATTGTCTCCCACTCGACGTCCTGCATCGTTTTCCATGGCACGAGCTGCTTGATGACCTCGGCCGGAACGAGCCTTGCCCCTGCGGGTCCGGCAAGAAGTTCAAACAGTGCTGCGGGCGCCGCTCCATGCTGCATTACAGCATCGCCATTGATGAATGAATCGCTTGGGATTCCCAAGTTTTGCCTTTTCTGGTTCAGTGCCTTTTGGGAGGATGTCAGATGGGCAACGCACTTTCGATGGACCTTCGGGTCCGTTTCAAGCGGTTGATGGATGGCGGCATGCGGGCTGCGGAGGCAGGCAGGGTCTTGTTGCTCAGCCCTGCGACAGCGGCGCGATAGGGCAACAAAGTCCGCAACGGCTTGCCTTTGGCCCCCTTGCCGTCGGGGCCGCGAAAAGGCAGTGGTAAACTTGACCCCTTCTTCGGCTTCTTCGTGGAACTGATCGAGCAGGATCCGGATATCACCCTGGCTGAGCTGCAATCATCGTTGCTGATGGCCCACGAGGTGACGTGCTCCACAAGCGGCATCGATGCTCTGCTGCGCCGCCGCGGCTACACATATAAAAAAAGGGCTGGTCGCCCAGGAGCAAGGCAAGCCCGCGGTGCGCAAGGCGAGGCGGGACTGGGGTAAACGGCAAGCCATCATGCGGGCCAGCCCCGAACGCTTGATCTTCCTGGATGAAACCGGCACCGACACAAACATGACCCGGACCCATGGCCGGTGCCCGAAAGGCCAGCGCCTCAAGGGAAGCACGCCGTTTCGGCGATGGGGAAACCAGACCTTGATTGCGGGCTTGTCCAGCGAGGGGATCGTTGCACCGTGGGTGATTTCAGGGGCCATGGATCGCGATGCCTTTGATGCTTACGTCGAGAAAGTCCTCATCCCCGAACTGGAGCCCGGCTCCGTCGTCATCCTCGACAATCTGGCCACGCACAAGAGCGACAAAGCCGCGGGGTTGCTAAAAAACCATGGCTGTTGGTTCCTGTACTTGCCTCCCTACAGGAGAGTACCGCAAAGTGCGGGGCACTCCATCATGTTGGCAGCCAGCGCGCTGACCACGGACCGCAGCATGTACCCGAAAGACCTCAACCGAAAGCCGCAGCAAAAAGCAGGAAGGGCTAGAATAGAACCGGCGGAACCGCTTTGGCGGATCAATTTGTCTGCCTAAAACCGCTTGACTGGGACGGCCTCGTTACCGAAGTCCTGAACCTACATAGCGCCCCTTTTGTTTTGTTGAGCTTGAGACTGTTGCCGGGGAGAGGTGTGCCCGTGAGTCACCCGAACCGCTCGGGCGAGAATTGGCTAATATCGACCTCGGGATGTTGGCCCTGAACCAGATGAGCCAGGGTCCTGCCCACCATCGGTCCGAGGCCGAAACCGTGGCCGCTGAACCCGGTGGCGACCAGCAGGCCGCCCGTTTTGGACACGGTGCCGATGGCGGGGATCATATCCGGCAAGGTGTCGATATAGCCGGCCCAACTTGCCCGGACCCGCAATTTGGCGAAGGCGGGAAAGAAATGCGCGGCTTCGGTCAACGCCTGGTCAATGCGGGCGGGGTTCGGGGGCACGCAGTCGCGCGTCAGCGGGATATCTGCCAGCGGCGGTGGCGCAGTGCGCGACAGCAGCGCGCGCAGGGGGGACAGGTAATTGATGCGCGAGGCATCGGGCTGTTCCTTTCTGACCTTCATGTACCAGCTGGCGTAGCGGATGGAATCCAGCCGCACGTCATATTCGCCGCCCGCTACTGACAGATGAAGTGACCCATCGGCGGCTTGCCGCATGCCGGTCATCGGACAGGAAACGCAGAGCGGAAAGGCGGCATCCAGCGGTTCGGTCTTGGCCACCGTGGCGCGAATAATCTCCTGCGGCAGGACGATGCCAAGTGGCCTGAGCAAAGCAGCGCTTTTTGCCCCGGCGGCGCAGATGATCGTTTGTGCGCGATAGAGCCGACCTGCGCACCAAACCCCAGTGACATGTCCTGCCGTCGTTTCCAGCTTCGACACTGGAAGGCCCGAGATCACCTCTGCGCCATGTTCAACGGCGATCTCCAGGAAGGCGCGCGTCGCCTTGGCTGGCTCGGCGCGGCCATCGGATGCGGTGAACATGGCCCCCTTGACCTTTGCGTCCGGGGCAAGGCCGGGCAGCTTCCCGGAGACCTGCGCCGCGTTTAACAACTGTGTGTCCAGCCCGTATCCCTGCGCTTCTTTCTGCCAGGCCTCTTGCCATTCCAAATCGGCCTCGGAGAGGGCAAGCACGATATTTCCGCCCTGGTGCCAGCCCAGGTTGCGGCCCAGATCCCGTTCCAGATCCTGCCATAGCCGGATCGCGCCCATGGCAAGCGGAACCTCCCGGAAATCGCGGGCTTGCTGGCGGACGAAGCCCAGATTGCGGCCCGATTGTGCAGAGCCAGGGGTATCTCGCTCGAACAGAAGAACGCGAAGCCCGTCGCGCGCGGCGTAATATGCGGCAGAGCTTCCCATGATGCCGCCGCCGACGATGATCACATCCCAACGCTCGGTGTTGCTGATGGATTTCATGACGCTTCTGACGCCCCCACGGCCCTAGTTCACCTTGGACAGGAAGGTGCGGGTCCGCTGGTGGCGCGGGTTGGCAAGCACCTCACCGGGTGGGCCGCATTCCACGATCTTGCCGCCATCCATGAACGCAACCCGGTGACAGACATCGCGGGCAAAGGCCATTTCATGGGTAACGACCATCATCGTCATGCCGTCCTCTGCAAGGGCGCGCATCACGTCCAGCACTTCGCCGACCAGTTCTGGATCAAGCGCGCTGGTGGGTTCATCAAACAGGATCAGCTTGGGCTTCATCGCCAGCGCCCGCGCAATGGCGACGCGCTGCTGTTGGCCGCCTGATAACATGCGCGGATAGGTCCCCAGCTTGTCGGCCAGGCCGACCTGTTCGAGAATGTCCCTGGCGTGGTCGATCGCATGTGACTTGGGCATGCCCAGGACCTGAACTGGGGCCTCAATCACGTTTTCCAACACCGTCATATGGCCAAAGAGGTTGAAATTTTGGAACACCATCGCGATCCGGGCGCGCTGCTTGGCGATCAGTTTCTCGGGCAGCTCATAGGCCAGGTTCCCGACCTTCCGATAGCCGATCAACTCGCCATCCACGGTGATGCTGCCGCCATCTATGCGTTCCAAGTGGTTGACGCAGCGCAGAAGCGTGGATTTGCCCGAGCCGGACGGGCCGATCAGGCTCAGCACCTCGCCGGGGGCGACCTCCAGGTTGATCTCCTTGAGAACCTCCAGCGCGCCGTAGCTCTTGGATACGCGGTCGAACACGACCATCGGATCAGGCATGAGAGGGTCCCTCCTTAAGATGAGCGGAAAAGTCGCCAGCGCGCGGGGGCGTCGGCTTGCAGCAAGGATCGCCCGTAATGCCGTTCGATCCGGGACTGGATCGCGGTCAGAATTGACGTCGCGGACAGATACCAGATACAGGCCACAATCAAGAGCGGGATGGTCTGGAAATTGCGCGAATAGATCGTCTGCGCCGAATAAAGCAGATCGGACAGCGCGATGACGCTGACCAGCGAGGATGTCTTGAGCATCCCGATGGTCTGGTTGCCGGTCGGCGGGATGATGATCGGCATGGCCTGCGGGATCACGATCCGCCACAGTGCCTTGCCATTGGTCATGCCAAGCGATTTCGCCGCCTGACGCTGACCAGAATCGACCGACATCAGCCCGCTACGGATGATCTCGGACATATAGGCCCCTTCATTCAGCCCCAGGCCGAGAATAGCTGCCATGACAGGGGTGATGATGGTGTTGGTGTCGATGGAATACCACAGCGAGGTAAAGGGAATGCCGATGGACAAATCCGGAAACAGCGCCGCCAGATTATACCAGAAGATCAGCTGAACCAGCACCGGCGTGCCGCGAAAGAACCACAGATAGGTATTGGCGACGACAGAGATAACGCTGTTGGATGACATCGCCATAATCGCCAGGATGGTCCCCAGGACCACGCCGATTGCCATTGTGACCACGGTCAGCCAAGAGGTCAGGAAAAGCCCCGACATAATGCGCTCGTCAAAGAGATACTGGCCGACCACGGGCCAGCCGAAATTGTCGTTATCGGCAATCGAGGTCAGGAAGGACGCCAGAATGATCAGCAGCACAAAGGCGGCGGCCTTGCGGCCATGGCCTCGGAGGGGAACATAGGTCAGCAGCGGCGTTTCGTCGGCATCGCTGTCATTGGCTGGGGCAGGGGTGGATGACGGCACGTGCATGTTCGCTCCGCAATGCTCGGGCAGGGTGGGTTGGGGGGGCGGCAGGGTGGTCCGCCGCCCGCAGGTACAGGTTAGTTCACGGGAATGGTTTCCGAGTTTATGCCGGGTTCATGCGTCATCATCATCGGGGTCACGTCCCATTCGGTATAGATTTCCTCGTAGGTGCCGTCGGCCATGATCTCGCGCAGAGCCTCCAGGATCGCCTCGCCCAGATCCATTTCATCAGGGCGGAAGGCGATGCCGCTTGGCTGGCGCGGCAGGATATCGACCGAGACAACGCTGACTGGGTGCGGCGCGTTGTTCATGATCTCGCGCGCCGAGGCCGCCGAGGTCAGGACAAAATCGGCCCGGCCGGAATAAAGCGACAGCAGCACATCGTTAGAGGTGCTGTACTCGGACACGGTCATAGCCTCCTGACCAGCGGCCACACAGGCCACCGACAGCGTTTCGGCGATCATGTCGACCCATTCGGTGCCGCTCTGGGCTGCGCCGTTCATGCCGCACAGGTCAAGGTGATCCTCAATCCCGTCGCTGTTTTTCTCAAGCACATAGGCCGAAGAAGTCGTGTAGCCGTAATTGACGAAGCTAACGACCTCGCGGCGCACCGGGTTGTCCGTGATGCCCTCCATCGCGACATCCCACCGGCCCGATTGGACGCCGGGGATCATTGAATCGAAGGACACCGATGTCACTTCCATTTCGACGCCAAGCCGTTCGGCAATGGCATCCCAGAGGTCAACTTCAAAGCCGACCATCTCGCCGTCCTCATTGATATACTGGAAGGGTCGATATTGGGCATCAGTCACAAGCTGGATCACGCCCGCATCCCGATATTTCTGGGGCAAGAGATCTGCGGCCCCTTCGGCAGTGGCGCTGCCTGCGGTGATCATCAGGCTAAGCGCAACGGCCATGGTGCTGGTGACTGCGGCGCGATATACGCCGGTTTTCGCTATGGTCATTTTGGGTCTCCTCCCTGGTTTTTGCAGGGCGCGCCGACCGGCCCACCCTATTTGCCGTCACCCGATAACGAAGGGGTTGGCAATCTCTTCGGCGGTGGAAATCCAGATCGCCTTGGTTTGCAGATATTCGCGGATCCCTTCGACGCCGTTTTCCCGGCCAAGGCCGCTTTTCTTGTAGCCGCCGAAGGGGGTAGTGTAGGAAATGTCGCGGTAGGTGTTGATCCAGACACTGCCCGCTTCCAACTGTTCCGACATATTCAGCGCCAGCCGCATATCCGAGGTCCAGACCCCTGCCGCGAGGCCAAACTCGCTGTCATTGGCGATAGCGATGGCCTCTTCGGGGTCATCGAAGGCGATCGTCGACAGGACCGGCCCGAACACCTCTTCTCGGGCGATGCGCATGTCATTGGTGACGCCGGTAAAGATCGTTGGTTCGATGAAATAGCCGGTAGCGCATTCCTCAAGCTCGGGGTGCTTGCCGCCCAAAGCCAGCTCGGCCCCCTCGTTCTTGGCAACCTCGATATATTCCAGAACCCGCTGATATTGCATCTTGTTGGCCATCGGGCCGATCTGGGTCTTCGGGTGGCAGGGGTCGCCGATGCGCGCAGCCTTGGTGAAGGTGGTCAGCTTTTCGACGAATTCATCATGCACCTGGCGCTGCACCAACAGCCGCGAACCAGCGATACAGGTCTGGCCGGTGGCTCCGAAGATCCCGCCGACGACACCACGCACGGCATTGTCCAGGTTCGCATCCGCAAAGACGATATTGGGGGATTTGCCACCCAGTTCCAGGCTGACCCGCTTGACGTCGCGTGCGGCCAGCATGCCCAAATGAGCCCCGGTCGAGGTTGACCCGGTAAAGCCGATATGCCGGGTCTTGGGATGGGTGGCCAGGGGCTCGCCCACCTCCTTGCCATAGCCAGTCACGACATTGATCACACCGGGTGGGAACCCTGCCTGTTCGACCAGCTCCATCAGCTTGAGCGCGGTGGCTGAGGTGGTCTCGGCCGGCTTCATGACAATCGTGTTGCCTGCCGCCAGTGCCGGGGCCGCCTTAAGGGAGAATAAGAGCAGGGGCGCGTTCCAGGGCACGATGCCCACGCAGACGCCCAGGGGTTCATGCCGCGAATAGCTCAGCGCCGGCTTGTCACAGGGATGTACCATGCCCTCGATCTTGTCGGCCAGACCGCCGTAATAGTAATACCACTTTGCGACATAGGCGATCTGATGGCGCATCTCGGCCAGCAGGCGGCCATTGTCGCGCACCTCGATCTCGGCCAGTTCTTCCGCGTGCTGCTCGATCAGCGTGCCAAGCCGGTGGATGATCGCCCCCCGGTCCGAGGCGTGCATCCGCCCCCAAGGGCCGTTGCGAAACGCCTCATCTGCGGCAAGGATTGCGCGCTCTGCATCCTCTGCGTTGCCGCGCGGGACCAAGGCCCAGGGTTGGGCGGTGAACGGGTTGACCGAGTTGATATAGTCACCCCCCGAAGGTGCGACCCACTCGCCACCAATATACATCTGAAGCTTCGTTAGGCCCCCGGCTTCGATCATCTTCTACCCTTTCAAACTTGGACCGGACCCCACGGCGTCGATCTGGCTCCGGTGCGTCGCTGTCAATCAGCCACTCAATGATATCTCTTCCGCCAGATAATGATATTGTTATATCGCTTGTCAACGGAGTTTTTTTTGGCAATAATCTTGTGAAGCCAAAGATGCGCACGTATATAAAGGCAAATCTTTCTGAGCTTTCAGATGTATATTGATATCATTATTGGGGCCTATCCGTGACCGCAGAGCCAAAACCGCTATACAGCCAGGTTAAATCCGCCATCGTGGACCGAATCGAAAGTCGCGACTGGCATGCAGATTTCAAGGTCCCGAGCGAAGAGGCCCTCTCGCAGGAGTTCAATGTTTCGCACCTGACCGTGCGCCGTGCCCTACGCGAATTGCAGGCCGAAGGTGTGCTGGTGCGCATCCGCGGGCGGGGCACTTTCGTGGTTGGCCCCAAGATGCAATGCGCCGTCTTCGGGATTGAGGATGTCTCGGAAGAGATTGAGAACAATGGCGGCGTGCATACCAGCGAGATCATCGCCCTTTACGCATTGGAACCCGACGATCCGCGCAGCAAGCTTTTGCCGGTGGCTGGCGGCGCGGTCTATTATTCGCGGATCCTGCATTTAGAGGACCGCACCCCGATCCAGATCGAGGATCGCTTCATCAATGCCGCGGTGGCACCTGACTACATTTCGCAGGATTTCACCCGCATCACGACCCATGCCTATCTCTTGCGCGAAACCAAGGTCACATTCGTCGACAACACGATCCGCGCCATTCGCCCCGATGAAGAGGCGCAGGTGCTGTTGCAGATCGACGCTGCTCATCCCTGCCTGCTGATCAACCGTCAGACCTGGAATGGCGACACCCCGGTGACCCGGAGCCGATTTCTTTATCCTGGGGACCGTTATCGCCTCTCCAGTGCCCATGAAGCCACAAGCAATGCATCTGTGATGACGCCACCGTCAAGCAGGTCAAACCCGTCAAGGAGATAGCTATGAGAGAGTTTGTCGAACGCCTACGCGCCCGCGGAGACCTGATGGTTGTCGACAAGGAGATCGATCCGTTCCACGAAATGGCGGCCGTCACCCATAACGCCATGAAACGGTGGGGCAAGCCGATCCTGTTCACCAATGTGAAAGGTACGAAATTTCCGGTTGTGACGAATGTCTACGGCTCGCGCGAACGCTTGGCAGAGGTGATCGGCATAGATGCGGATGATTTTTGCCGCCAATGGAGCAACTTGGCCAATCTGGGGCGGGGCAGCGGTGCCCCCTTCGTCAAGGCCGAAGAGGAAGAGCGGATCGACGTGAAGATGTCGGACCTGCCGCTGATCACCTATTCGGATCGCGATGGCGGGGCCTACTTCACATCCGCCATGTTCATTGCCAAAGACCCTGATACCGGGGTAGGTAACCTGTCCTATCATCGCTCGATGTATATCAATGATGAGGAGCTGCGCTGCCGCCTGGCTCCGCGCCACCACCTGACCATCTACCACGAGAAGGCCGAGGCGAAGGGCGAGTACCTGGAGGCCGCGATGCTGATCGGGGCACCGGCCACCTCTTTCCTGACGGCAGCAGCCCCGCTGGCCTATGATGCGGATGAGCTGGAGGTTGCCGCGCGCCTCAAGGGCGAGCCGATGCCGATGCGCAAATGCAAGCATATCGACCTAGAAGTACCCGCTGAAACCGAAATCGTCATCGAAGGCCGTTTCCTGCCCAACGAACGTCGCCTCGAAGGGCCGTTCGGGGAATTCATGGGCTACTACGTACCCGAAGCCCCCAATGCCGTCTTCGAGGTTCTGGGCGTTAATGTCCGTCCGAATGCCCTATTCCACAGCATCCTGTGCGGCTCGGAAGAGGAGGTGCTGACGCTGGAGTTGTCGGTCTCGGCCAATATCTTTCAACGCCTCAGCGCCGCGTTGCCGGGCATCCTGAACGTCACCTGCCAACCCTTCGTCAATCATGCGATCATCCAGATCGACCCGCAGTTTGAAGGGCACGCGCGACAGGTCATGCTGGCCACCATCGGCGCGGAACCGATCTGGGCCAAGGTGATCACCGTTGTTGACGCGGATGTGGACATCTACGACATGGATGATGTGATGTGGGCCACGCTGACCCGCTGCCGCCCGGACAAGGACATGATGATCATTCCCGAAACGCCCTCCTTCTACCGGGACGAGGACAAGGACCATTGGGGCCGCCTCTTGGTAGATGCCACCAAGCCCTGGGGCCGCGAGGAAGAATTCATCCGCAAGACCATCCGCATGACCAATGACATTGATCTGTCAGACTGGTTTGATACCGAATGATGCCCGGCACCGATCATCCGCCGCGCCTCATCATCGGCATCAGTGGGGCCTCGGGCGCAGTCTACGGCCTGCGCGCGCTGGAGCATCTGGGCCGACTTGGTGTGGAAACGCATCTCGTGGTCACGAAATCTGCCTATCTGACCCTTGCGCAGGAACTGGATATGCGACCTGCCGAGCTGGAGGCCAAGGCAAGCGTCGTCCACAACACCCGCGACATTGGTGCCACTATCGCCAGCGGGTCGTTCCACACGCTTGGCATGCTGATTGCGCCCTGTTCGGTGCGCACAATGTCGGAAATTGCCGCTGGGACGACCGACACCCTGATCAGCCGCGCGGCCGATGTGGTTCTCAAGGAACGACGGCGGCTGGTGCTGATGCTGCGCGAAACGCCGCTGCATCTGGGGCATTTGCGGACCATGACCTCGATCAGCGAAATGGGGGCTATCATCATGCCGCCGGTGCCTGCCTTCTACGCCAAGCCCGCAACGCTGGATGAGATGGTGGGTTACACCGTTGGTCGCGCTCTGGATCTCTTCGGGATCGACATGGGCGGGATGAATCGGTGGCAAGGTCTCAAGACCGAGATGCAGGACCAGTGAGGGAGCTGAAATGACCCGGGCAGAGGCCCTTGATCTGGAAAACCCCCTCTGGACCTTCGCTCTCGATTTCTATGGGCGCCCCGGCGTTGCCCAGGCCTGCCTTGCAATTCAGGACGCGTTGGACGCGGATATTGTCGAGCTTGTCGTCATCCTTTTCGCGTGGTCTCACCGCAGCATATCCCTGTCCGAGGCTGAGGGGGCCGAATTGCGTACCGAAATGCAAGGATGGCGCGAAGCGACCGTGCTGCCTTTGCGCAAAATTCGCCGCGCCCTCAAGCCCCCCCGTTCCGACATGCCGCATGCGACGAAGGAAATTTTGCGCGATCAGATCAAGCGAGCGGAACTTCTGAGAGTACCGCAAAGTGCGGGGCACTCAGGCGGCCATTTTTTCGTTCCCGCCCGATTTCATGCCTGGGTACCACTGCTCGAACTTGGCCCTGAGCGTTTGAGAACGGCGGTGAGAAAGTCGACCACGGTAGCGGCGGGATGATCCTGCTGCGGGCGGCGTAAAAGTCGTCCACCTTTGCCCTTTTTTTAACGGAGGGAGGGCGGGAGGATCTTCACCGTGGATTTATATCGCAAGGTTCGTCTGGCGTGCGCAGAGGGCATGAGCCAGCGTGAAGCGGCGCGGCATTTCGGGATATCTCGTGACAGCGTTCTGAAGATTTTGGCGTTTTCGGTTCCGCCTGGCTATCGGCGCTCAGCGCCGATCCGGCGGCCCAAACTGGATGGGTTCACCGGAATCATCGATCAATGGCTTTCAGAAGACCGGGAGAGACCGCGCAAGCAGCGGCATACGGCCAAGCGGATTTTCGAGCGGCTTCGCGACGAGCATGGCTTCGAGGGCGGCTATACCATCATCAAGGACTATGTGAGGGAGCACGGCCGGCGGCATCGCGAAGTGTTCGTTCCACTGACGCACGCACCAAGCCATGCTCAAGCCGATTTCGGCGAGGCAGTGGTAGTGATCGGCGGTGTGGAACAGAAGGCCCATTTCTTTGCCCTGGATCTGCCGCACAGCGATGCTTGCTACATCCGGGCCTATCCGGCGGCGACAGCGGAAGCCTGGATGGATGGCCACGTCCATGCCTTTGGGTTCTTCGGGGCCGTTCCGCAGTCGATCCTGTACGACAACGACCGGTGCCTTGTGGCGAAGATCGAGCCTGACGGAACCCGCAGGCGCGCGCGGCTGTTCAGCGAGATGCTGTCCCACTACGTGATCCGGGACCGCTACGGGCGTCCTGGCAAGGGCAACGACAAGGGTTCCGTCGAAGGGCTGGTCGGCTATTCCCGGCGCAACTTCATGGTTCCGGTCCCGAACTTTCCGACCTGGGATGCCTTCAACGATTGGCTCGAAGAGCAATGCCGGAAACGCCAGAATGATAAGCTACGCGGGCACAGCGAGACGATTGGTGAACGGCTCCAACAGGATCTGGAGGCGATGGCGCCGTTGTCAGACACACCTTTTGCAGCCTGTGACCAGGCGTCCGCGCGGGTCAGCTCGCTCGCACTGGTGCGCTACAAAACCAACGATTACTCCGTGCCGGTTGCCTTCGGGCACCGGGATGTCTGGATCCGCGCCTATGTCGACCGGGTGGTCATCGGATGTGGCGGCGAGGTCATCGCGCGACATGCCCGCAGCTACGACCGCGAAGACATGATCTTCGATCCGATCCTGTGAGCGATACCTGAACCGCGACTTTTGTTACTTCACAGGGTAGGGGCTGCGGCCCAGCTCTTCCATCATCTTCTCTCTGAAGACCTCTGCGGGCGTCTTCCACCCGAGGCATTTGCGGGGCGTGTTGTTGAGGCGGTCGCAAATTACTTTCATGTCGTGATCTGAGAGCTGCCGAATGTCGCGCTTCCGCGGGAGCCATCGCCGGGCCCGCCGGTTTGTGTTCTCAACGGTGCCTTTTTGCCAAGGCGAGGAGGGGTCGCAAAACCAAGTCTGCGTACCGGTCTGTGCTTGGAGATGCGGCCAGGAGACGAATTCGGTGCCGCGGTCGAAAGTGATGGATTTGCGTGCCGCAAGAGGCAAGTCGCGAATTGCTTTCATGATCTTGCCCATGACCGGTTTGGTGCGCTTGTTGGGGTTTTTCAAGAGAACCGTGAAGCGGCTGACGCGTTCAACTATTGAAGTCACGTTGGACTGTCCAAGACTTTGTTTGAACAGCATAAGATCTGCCTCCCAGTGCCCAAACTGGCGACGATGCGCTACGTCGTCGGGCCGGAACAGGATACTGACATCACGATGGAACTTAGGCTTCTGGCGCTTGCGGGCCCGCCTCGGCCTGCGGGCCGTACGGTGGGTGGGAAGATACCACCAAAGCTCCTGCGCCATACCTTCCTTGGAATAGATGTACCGGTAGATGGTTTCCTGGCAGACCCGCAGCCTGGCGCCTTCATGGATCATCCTGTTGCCGATCTGTTCTGGTGTCCAGCCATTCTTCAGCCGCTCGACGACACGGCGGCACAACTCCGGATGACGGATCAGCTTGCGTTGCCTCGCGCGCCGGCCGGCCGCCATCAGCTGGGCTGCGGCGCCATAATAGCCATCACATTTCGGCAGGCAGGGATCCGAGAAATGGTTCCGCTTCAACTCCCGGAATATCGTCGATCTGCAGCGCCCGAGGACACGCGCCATCTCGTTCACAGGGACCTTCGCATGCCTCCAGCGTTCAATCTTGCGTCGTTCCGTGATACTCAGTTGGCTGTAAACAGCTCCCATTTCGTTTCCTCTCGTCAGACAACATGCTGTTTTCTAACAAGAGTCGCAGTTGGGGGTAGCGCGCGCCCGGCTACATGGCACGGGCGCATAATCCTGTTTATGTTAAATAAGTCAGTCTATCTGACCTGTTCCCCGCGGGTCCCTCGCTCATGACGAGAGTCTGCGGGTTTGTGCTCTGAGCCCCAACCTTGGACCGCCAGAAGCTGGATTTTTCCGGCTCTGTCACGATGACGGGCTGGTGACGCCATCGGGATAATGCATGGCAATCGGGACGTTGTATCCGATTGCACTGTGGGGTCTGTCCTCATTGTACAACTGAACGCCAGAACACCCACGTTACCGACCGGCGCGAGGTTCTTTATCCATGGCATCCCTGGTTCGGCAGATCGGTCTATGTCCATTCTGTGATCGACAAGCCCGGCGATGCAGTGTTTCGGTGCAATCTCACCGGCCGCCGGTCGGACCGGCTTCTGGAAGTTCCCATATGGATGTTTGACCGGGCAGCATGTGCTTCCTGCCGCCGTTCTGGTTCTGCGCATGTAGGCCTTGAGGCTCTCAGGGCTCTCGCGGGGCTGGTTTCCGATGCCGCTTGTATTCCGCTCAATAAATCCCGCTCCCGATCACGCGATGACGCAGCATCGGACTCTGAACACGAGATTCGGAGGTTGGCCCATGCCGCGCAAAATGACGACGACGCAACTCGAGCTGTTCCCGGACACCCAGTCCGCGCCCGTGACACAGACACCGCCTTGGCAAAGCCTTCCCGGCGACACGCAGCAAACGCTGACACGGTTGATGGCACGCCTGATTGCAGAACACGCCGGCGCGGCGGACAGGGGGAGCGATCATGAAGCATGAGAAGATTGGCCCGCAGCATTTGGAACGCAAGGCGATCCTTTATGTCCGCCAGTCATCGGCCCACCAGGTCCTGCACAACCGGGAAAGCAGCGCCCTGCAATATGCCATGCGGGGGCGGCTTTCGGATTTGGGCTGGAGCCGGATTGAGACCGTGGATGACGACCTCGGCCGTTCTGCCGCCGGCGGTGTCGCGCGGGAAGGCTTTGACCGGATGATCGCCGATGTTTGTCTCGGCAAGGTCGGCGCCGTCGCGGCGCGTGAAGTATCCCGCTTTGCGCGCAACAGCCGGGACTGGCAGCATCTCATAGAGATGTGCCGTGTCGTCGACACTGTGCTGATCGATCAGGAAACGGTTTATGCGCCACGCGATGGCAATGACCGGCTGCTTTTGGGCCTGAAGGGCAGCCTGAACGAATACGAGCTCGACCTGCTCAGGCAACGGTCCCTTGCCGCGCGCCAGGAGAAGGCGCGGCGCGGCGAACTTGTCGTCGCCGCCCCTGTCGGCTTCGTAAAGGCCGGGGACCGGCTTGAGAAAGACCCGGACCGCCGCGTGCAGGAAGCCATATCCCTGGTTTTCGACAAGGTTGCCGAGTTGGGGAGCGCACGGCAGGCCCTCCTGTGGTTCCTCGAACATGGCCTTGAACTGCCCAGCTTGCGCAAACAGGGTGAGGTGGTCTGGCGCCGCCCGACCTATGCCACCATCCACCGCATGATCGTCAATCCGGCCTATGGCGGGGCTTATGCCTATGGCAAAACCCAGGCATCGCCAGGGTTCGGGACATCGGCCGTTCGCAGGAAAGACCGCGAGGAATGGCTTGCATTGAAGCCGGGCGCGCATGAAGGCTATGTGAGTTGGGAACGGGCAGAGGCGATCCGTAAAATGGTCAGCAACAACGTCCCTCAGAGCCGGCATCATGGTGCAGCCAAACACGGCTCTGCCCTTCTTGCCGGGCTGCTGCGCTGCCGGCGCTGCGGCCGTAAGCTGACGGTTCGCTACACCGGCAAGAAGCACGACATCCCGCGTTACTCCTGCTGGCGCGGCCTCCTGGACAACGGCGAAGCGCGCTGCATCTCCTTCGGTGGCTTGCGGGTCGATGATGCCATTGAACACGCTCTCCTGCAGGTGGTCAGTCCCGGTGCCATCGCCGCCGCAGAGGCGGCCGCCAGGCAAGCAGTGAGCCAGCGGGACCAGGTCCGCGGCGCGCTTTGCCGTGACCTGGAGGCGGCCCAATACACAGCTGACCGGGCCTTTCGGCAGTATGATGCGTCCGACCCGGAGAACCGCCTGGTGACCGCCGAACTGGAAACCCGGTGGAACCGGGCGCTTCAGCGGGTTCAGGAGATCGAGCACAAGCTCGCGCAGCACGACACGGCCAGCCCGGACGGAACACCACTGCCGGCAAAAGACCTGGTCGTCTTGGGGGCCAATCTCGAACGCGTTTGGTTTGCGCCGACCACCGATGCCAGGCTTAAGAAGCGCATCGTCCGCACGGTGATCCAGGAAGTGGTGGCAGATCTTGATGATGATGTCTCCGAGATCGTTTTGCTGGTTCATTGGGCCGGCGGCGCCCATACGGAAATCCGCCTGCCAAAGCGCCGCCGCGGACAGCGCAATGCAACACCGCCGGATATTGTTGAGGCTGTCCGCCAGCTTGCGCGGATCGCCAGCGACGATGTCATCGCAGGCGTTCTGAACCGGAACGGTCTTGCCACCGGAAACGGCAACCGCTGGACCAGGGAGCGCATCACAGCACTCCGGTCCTACCGCAAAATTCCGGTATTCAAGCCCGATCCCGGCGGCCTCGATCCCTGGCTCAACCTATCCAGCGCGGCCAAGCTGCTCGGGGTGGCCCCAAAAACGTTGCGGTTGGCGGCGGAAGCAGGTGAAATTGAGGCGGATCATCCGCTTGCCGACGGGCCATGGGTATTCGAGCGCGCGGAACTGTCAAAAACGGCGTCCCAACAACTCAGGAAACGGGCGCAGAAAAACCCCAAACACCCCGCGGTATCGCACCCGGATCAGCAAAACCTATTTTCTTCAACAACATAGAAAGATGGGCGCAATGAAGCAGAGTTGTACCAATCGACCCAGTGCATGGTTTCCCACCTGTCTTCCAGGCCCTGTCCCAAGCCGAAGGCACCATCGAGACCCTGATGGAACAGATCGAGCAGATGGAGGGCATGTTCGATGAAGCGGACGGCGCACACCGGCTGAAGCCTTCAGGGAGGAACTCATGAAGCTAGGATAGCAGGAAGCGTCGCAACTACCCTTGAGCCTCCATTACCGCTGATTTGCCCAAGTCGCTCTTTACAAGCTGAGGTTTAGGGGATTCGATGCCGCGAACCTGACCGGCTTCTAAGGAGACAGTAATGCAAGAACCGAGATCCTTTCAACTGAAGACTTGTCTGCCCCGCGGCATGTGCGATCGGCCTATCTAATGTCTCGGCTGGGCTGGTTTGGGATTGTTCTGTCCCTCATATACATCGGTTCGATCGGATACTTGCAGCAGGACAAGCTGGCAAACATCCTCGGTCTTGAACTGAACAGCTTCGGAGACTTCCTCGCCGGTTGGCTCGGGCCGCTGGGTCTCTTCTGGCTGGTGCTAGGCTTCTTTCAGCAAGGTGCTGAACTGAGGAACAGCATCAAGGCTCTGGATCTGCAAACAGACGAACTGAAGCAGTCGGTCGATGCGCAGAACAAATTGGCTGTGGCAACCAATGAGCAGCTGCAATTGCAGCAAGAGGAGTTTGCTCTGACGACGCAGGAGCTTATGAAAGCCAGACAGCCCAAGTTCATCGTCACCTATCTCGGTATTGACGATCGCAGCGGGGCTGCCTGGGAAATAAAGGGGACGGGGTCGCTAAGGCATAAACTTGCGTTTGCAAACGTAGGCGGAACCGCCTGTGAAGTTGAGTTGACTATAGGTTACGGAGAGTTAAGGCCGAATAACGATACGGTAGTTGTATGGCCTCAGTTCGAAACGAAGCACCGCCATGTTGAGCTTTACGCGGACGACTCTCACGACGATGTGATCCGGCTTGATGTTAGCTATAAAGATGCAGACCGAGAGCAGTTCACCGAAATGTTCCATTTCATCCGGGTTTCTCACGGAGAGAAACCGGAATTCGAAATACAGCAGGTCTGTTAAAGCTGCCAGTCACTCATCGTCCAAAAGAAACGTCCGGTCATCCTCCAAGTGTGAGGAATTTGAACGCCGGCGCCCTATTCTCTCAGCCCTGAGCTGATCTTCCACCCGAGGAACCGGATCAGAGACATACTCGGCCCCGCCCAGTATTCTCTGCTTCCGGCCGACCTTTGGCCGCTGCGCCTCCTCATAGGCTGCCTTCAGCTGCTCAGGATCTTTCCGGCTCCAGCCCAGGCGCACATCTGTCACCTTGCGGCCGGTCTTGATCGGAATGACCGTCACGTTGAACGGCGCCAGCGCGTTGATCTCCATCACGGCCGGCTGGATGACATGTTTGTTCATGTGGCCGAACTTCGGGTATTTGCCTTCCTCGACCCCGAGCGTCAGCCGGAACTCCTCAAGTGTGAAATCCTGGTAGTGCTTGAAATCGAGGTTCGACCACTGCGACAGGTTCTCATAGAGCGACACGGCGTATTTGGAGCTGAAGGCCATCAGGATCGGCATGGTGATCTTGCCCCAGACGAAACTGTCCTGGAGGATTTCGATCAGGCGCTTGTCGAAGCTGTAGGTCAGAACACCCGCGGGCCGGTTCGGGTCGTCCATATCGTTGCCGCCCAGGAACTGGACCCGGCGGGTTTTGCCGTCGGCAAGTTTCACAGTTAGAACGGTCTGCATCAGCGAGAGCACCGCGTCCTCAACCGATTTCACCGATCGGTGCTGATCTGAGCGCAGGTCGGACAAGGGGATGGTATAGTCCCTGCCCTCCTTGATGCCCTGGCGGTGCGCGTTGTGCCATAGAACGGTTATGGCGCGCCTGGCGTTGAGCGTGAGGTTCTGATGCCCGCTGATCTGGATAAGCTCAGAGGGCTTGATCGCCTCGCTCGTATTGGGCGTAAGGTCTATGACTCGATTCTTGGCGCTCATGCAGGCAATCTACCCGCCGCCCTGTGAACTGTGAACAGAAATCGGAGAAATTACCGATATTAGCGGCCCGCACGTTCGCAAACCTCACATTTAGTGGCTGATCGACCGGCCGGTGTTCAAAGACCTCACCTTTCCTGTTCAAAGACCTCACACTTCAGGGAATCACCAGGCGGGCATGTTCAAATTCCTCACCTTTCATGTTCGCAAACCTCACCTTTGATGTTCAAATTCCTCACCTTTAGGCGCTCAGACGATCAGAACAGGCTTAATTTAGGCTTCTAAGGGCAGCGTATTGCAGCAGAACCGCAGATCAGTGGCCTTGTGGATAACTCGGAAGCCCCTACCCTGCCCTGTTCAAAGACCTCACCTTTGACGTTCAAGGGCCTCACCTTTGTGTTCAAATTCCTCACCTTTCAGTTCGAAAACCTCACCGATTGGTTCAAACTTCTCACACTTAGGCTTTCAAGGCATTGAAATCATTGCCGTAATCTCTCCTGAATCTTGGAATCTTGAATCTAGAATAGATAAGAAGTGTCCGAGCCGTTGGAGCTTGAAGCTCAGGGAGAATCTCATAGGCTCGCCTTCCAGGATCGTCCTGGAACAAATTATGAACAAAAGATTAACTTCCAGAAGTGACACCTTGACGACACGGGTAGTAAAGCGAAGAATGCAGGGAACTGTTTGTCAATTGACAGGTAATAATTAGGGGCTATATATGAGCAAGAGAAAACGACATACCAACAAGGAAATGGAAGCTGCAATCCAGGCGGCGATTGACGCTGGCTGGAAATTTGAGAAGCCAAAAGGTGGTCACGCCCATAAATTCGGCAGCCTGAAGTGTCCGGCAAACAAGGACTGCAGAGGCGGCCTTCACTGTTACTTCAACATTCGCTCCACGCCCCGGAACCCGGAGGCGCGGGCAAAGAAGATCCTTTCAGCAGTGAATGGGTGTCAGTTCAAAGAAGATAATCGGGAGAAAAGAGGTCATGCAAAAAGAGAGGACGATTCAGACGTTTGAGTTTGAGTTGGCCTTCACCCTGCCAAAAGGTGAAGAACACGACATGGATGCGCTGGACGACATCATCTGGGAAATCTTCCCGGAAGATGATCCGCTCGTTGGCCTGGGTCGGAAAGATCAGATCGGCGTGATGCTGGAGCTGAAAGGTGAAAGCGCTGAGGACGTTATCATCGACGCGGCCAAACGTATCCTGGAAGTCCTGCCGGAAGGTTCGGAGCTGCACGAAATCCATCCGGACCTGGTCAGCTTGCAGGAGGTTGCCGCTCACCTGAAGGTCACTCGGCAGACCCTGCGCACCAAAGACCTCCCTGCCCCGTATGCCGGCGGCCTCTACCGGCTGAGCGAGATCAGTGAATGCCTCCACGTCGAGGTGAAGCTGAAGTCCAAGAAGGATGGCCGGTACAAGATGAGCTTCGATGAAGCCCAGGGCTGGCTGAACGCCAGCGCCGGTGCGCAGAAGCTGAATGGCCTGCTGGCGGCCGGAGTGATGGATAGAAAGTCCCTAAATGTGAATCCTGTTGAGCAGATAGTCGCCGCTCAGAAAACAGGGGTTATGAACTGAGAATGGATAAAGGGGCCTCGCGGCCCCTTCCCTATTTCTTGTTCTCGTATTCATCCATCAGGATTTCGAGCATGTGCCAGTATGAGTATGGCCGCCTGGGGTCCACATTGCACATTTCCTTGAACCGCTGAATAACGTTCTCCGGCCCCTTCACGGAGATCTGCACGTCGGGCTGCTTGGCCTCGATTACGGGCCGGGACGGCGCGCTCACCTTTGGCGCCGGGGTGATCTTGGCCTCGGGCTTAGGCGGCACTGCGCTAAGCTTGGCGAAATCGACTGGGTTCTTCATGCTGCATTCTCCGCGACCAGGACTTCAAGGACTTCGGCGGCAAGGGATTCCGCATTGACGATCGCCTTTTCCAGGCCCCCTACCCTCTCCAAATTGCGCAGCGTTCCGCCCTGGTTGTGAAGGCTGGAATATGCCGTGCGGGCAATGAGCTCCGTGCTGAAGCAAGGCACGTTCGCTCGCATCGAGGCGTTGATCTTTCCCTCTAGTTCGGATTTCACAGCAGCCTTGACGCGGGTGAACAGAACGCGGGTTTCGATGCTGCGCCCGGCCCCCTGCCCGTCCAGGCGAACCTGGGCCATCGTATCAACGGCGGCATCGGCGTCTTGCTGCTCGTCGCCCATGGGAATGATCACGAGGTCTGAGCGCAGAACTGCGAAAGTATTGAGACGTGATGCGACCCCTTCAAGATCGACAAGCACGACTGTCGCGCGACTCTGAGCGTCTGCGATCACATCCATGATCGTGTTCTCATCTGTGCAGCTTATGATCGAAATGTTGTCCGGCAGCTGACCGCGTTTTGACCAGGCAATCATGCGCTGAGCCGGGTCGGCGTCGATCATGGCAACGGTGGTGGACTCGGAAATCTCGGACCCGAGGACGATGCAGGATGTGGTCTTCCCTGCTCCGCCCTTCGATGATGCAAAGGAAATTACTGGCATTTGTCTGCTCTCTCTGTCTGCTCTGCCCTACCCTATCCATGACAAGGCAGGTCATGTCCAGCAGTGACCTCTCCAGCCGTGTCATGACATTGGTAGAAGTGGCAATTCTACCATAGCGGTGGGAGGACATTCCCAGCCATGTCATGGATAGGGCAGGGAACCCATCACAGGCGGTGTGAAGGCTTGGGAAGGCATTGCCTGCGAAGAAATGCCACCGCAGGCAATGGCAGCGCATGTGTAGGGGTGGGTGGGCTTGGGAGGGCATGACATGCGGTGCGCAGGAATGGCCTGACAGTGCATTGCAGGCCATTGGTGGGGAAGTCATGCGGTGTAATGGGTAGCAATTGCATGGCTACCAGGGTCTACCATAGGGTAGATCTGAATTGCTCAAGTGAACTCGGTAAGAATAACCAAATAGAAAATGGGAAACCGCCCGTTAGACGGCTTCGCTTTCTTCATCATCATCGACAGTCTCACGCTCGGCGCGGAACTTCTCCAGAACCTCACGCTCTTCCTTTCTGAGGACTTCACCGACATTGGCGCTAATGACTTCCTAGGTGTTCAGTCCCGGCATCTGGTGGATCGGATTGAGAATGAATCTGTCTGGTTCTGATGTCCAGATCTTGCAGATATATTCGTAAGGCGTGAGGCCGCCGAGGGTCTTGAGCCTGCGCGAGAAATTGTATGCTGCCATGAAGTCGGAGAGGTGCGTTCTCAGCTGGTTGTGGCTGTCGTAATGGAAGCGTTTCACTGTAGCCTCCTTGATCGTGCGGTTCATTCTTTCGACTTGGCCGTTTGTCCAAGGGTGGTTGGGCTTAGTCAGGCGATGCTCGATGCCGTTGGCCTCGCAGATCATGTCGAAGCGCATGGGCCTGGAGTAGATGGTGTTTCGGTTCCGCGGCTGCTCTGCGAACTGAATGCCGTTATCGGTGAGAATTGTATGAACCTGATAAGGCACGGCTTCGAGCATGTGCTGCAGGAACTCCCAAGCCGTCTTCCTGTTCGCCTTCTCGACCAACTGAGTCACGGCGAACTTGCTCGTGCGGTCAATGCCGACGAACAGAAATAGCTTGCCTTCAGCGGTCTGCACCTCGGCGATATCGATGCGAAAAAAGCCGATAGGGTAGCGCTTGAACTTCGACCGCTTCGGCTTGTCGCCCTCGACGTCAGGCAAGCGCGAAATGCCATGACGCTGCAAGCACCGGTGCAGTGCTGAGCGTGTCAGGTGTGGGAGGGACGGTTGCAGGGCATAGAGGCAGTCATCGAGCGGTAGCAGCGTGTGCCGTCGGAACGCAACGATCGCCGCCTCCTCCGCTTCGGTCAGCGTTGTCGAACGTGGCTGCTTCGGCCCCGTCATTAGATCCTCGACTGTCTGGCCTTTTCGCCACTTCGCGACCGTCTTTGGATTGATCCCCAGCTCCCGGCTCAGCGTCGCGAGCGAAGCTTGCGATCGTTGTATTGCAGCTCTGATGGCGTGCGTGGTCGTGGCGCTCCCATGACGAACTTGTCCCATATTGCTTCCTTCCAAGCTTGAGAAAGGATCACACCATCAAATCGTGGGATCAAACATCTGAGGGTTTGCTGAAAAATGACGATATTTCCACACTCTTTAGAGCGTTGTTGCTTGAGTTCTTTGGTCGCTGGTATATATTATTGATACATACCACGGAGGCCGCGCAATGACACAAACCCCTGAACCATCTACAGCAAAAGTTTTTATGACCGGCCGTTCCCAAGCGGTCCGGCTTCCAAAGGATTTCCGCTTCAGCACGGATGAAGTCCGTATCCGGGCGGAGGGCAGCAAAGTCATCCTGGAGCCTATCGAAGAGGGTTGGGGCTGGCTGAAGGAGCTGCACGAACTCGGACCTTTGGATCAAGATGCGGTGGATGCAGCAACTGAAGAAGTGCCTCAGCAAGACCGGCCAGGACTGGATGTTTTCGAATGAAGTTCCTGCTCGACACCAATGCTGTCATCGCCATCATCGCTGGAAACAGCAATGTTATCGAGCGGCTTTCCGAATTCGCACCCAGGGACTTTGGCGTCCCGTCTGTTGTGATGCACGAGCTGTATTTCGGCGCTTATAAGAGCCAGAAGGTTGAGGCCAACCTTGCACGCATTGAGGCGCTGCGGTTTGAAGTTCTGGATTTCTCAGAAAGCGACGGCAGGGCGGCAGGCGAGATCCGGGCAGAGCTGAAACGGCAGGGCAACCCGATTGGCCCCTATGATGTGCTGATTGCGGGGCAGGCTGTTTCTCGGTCTCTGGTGCTGATCACCCACAACGTCAAAGAATTTAGCAGAGTCCCGGGCCTGCAATATGAGGATTGGCAGTCATGAACATGTTGTCTGAAGGATTGAACCGGACTTGGCGTTCGGCGCAGATGAACATCGGATTTCACAAGGACAAGTCAGGAAAGCAGCGGGAGGCCGCCCAGAAATGGCAACGCGTCTATTCACCAGGATCCGGCCGAGCAAGAGGCGTTCGTGGTGGTCAAAGCGTCTGATCAAACTGAAAACGGCGACGTGCAAATCAAACTGCGCCCGGATCAAATAGTCCTACGCCGGGATCCAGCTCAAGGATGGCAGGGGATCAAGGTCGATGATTACGAGGTTGCTGTCCAGGTCAACGGCGCGTGGATCCGCATTGCAGCCGATGGGTCTGTCTCTCACACACGGGATGGAGATCTAACAGCTATAGAGGCCGACGGCTCCGTGATCAAAGTGACTGATCACGTCGAAGCGATCATGTCAGGAGACGGGGTGGAGATGTGCAGGCGAACAGCCTCAGACTTCGCGGCGATCCGGACAAACGGGGTGATTTCAAAAGCCCGCTAACCGGGCACCACACATAGGTATATAGGTTTCAGAATGTTTCTAGATTTTTGGGTCGACCTCGACCAGGCCAGATCCGCCGCACCTTTTCGAGGCCACCGGCATGAGGTTCCTTGCTGCAATACCCTTTTTGTCTCGGCCGCCGTGGCTCAGGCGGCACCCTTAAGCAGCCGGGAAAAATATCTGATCGACGGTGACACCGCCGTCGTTGGAAGCGATCGGTTCCGGCTTGTGGGTTATGACACCCCTGAAACATACAAGCCGCGGTGCGGGTTCAAGACCTCCAATATATTGTCTGCCGACTTCAAGACGCTGTACGACCCTGTTGAAAGGGCGCCTGATGCCAAAAGCAGCGCGGCAGATTTCAGGGCATAGTCGGCTGCCCGGATGTCGCATTTGAAGATGTTGTGCAGCCGGTCAGACTGGGTTTCTTTTGACCGGACGGGTGCTCTCACTCTTCGCCGATTGAATCCCCTTAAGGTTGACTTTCTGAACCCAGGCGCCTGCCTGCAAGAGGCCGTAGCTTTCCGCAGTTTCATAGAGCGGCCAGTCATTGTCCCAGACCTGTCCATCCCGCGGAGAGTGCCCGCGTTCGTGGTGCCTGGGATGCAGCCGCTGTCCGGGCTTTTCCCGTGCCAAAGATCCTTTTCATCTGCTCACTGTAGAAAACCCGCGTGATGGTTGCGCGGTTTCCAGCATACCCATGATAGGCGGACTTGCCGGACACCAGCGGAAGACCAGCCCAAATGCGCGCCAGGTTGTCCATGAAAGCAGAGCGTGAAATCCGGCCAGCCGCGAACTTCTGATACCCGGCGTCCGAAATCAGAAGCGCGGCCATACGGTTCTGTGTCTCCCGACTGAACCGCGTGCCGTCAGGCAGGCCGAGACGTTTCTGCAAGTTAAGCAAAGTCGAAGGTATGATCTGGAAATTTCCGATGGCATGGGGCTGGCCCGGCGTGCGGTCGATCCAGGCGTAGATTTCCGCAAGCGTCATCTGCGAGGGTTTATTGCCGGGCTTCACCTTGGCGCCGTGATGGATCGCGTCATAGCGGCCGCCGGGAGCTTCAGCAAATGCAATGAGGGCAAACAGCTGCTCGACATTGGAGCCGGAGGGAAGGCGGAAGGCAGCCGGGGCAGGGGGCTGCTTTCCCGGCCGCGAGCGTTCAAAGGCATCAAGGGCAACCCACTCACTTTCCCTCGTGGCGAAGTTCCAGCCGCCCTGGGAGGAAGCCGGAGCCGAGGCCAGACTTTCGCGGATTTCAGTGGTCTCTTTCAGGTCGAAGCTGCCGGAGCTGGACCAGTCACCGGCAGAGACAGCTGCAGGAGCCAGGAGCGCCATCAGGAGGGCTGAAAGGGCAGTCCGTGGCCTCTGACCCCAGAGGGGAATTGAGGCGCTTTGCGCCGCCTCGTTTGCAGGCTTTTGGCTCAGCCCTCCCTGATGGTTCGGGCCAGCAACGCCCAATTCGGCCCTTCGGTCCTCATAGAAGGTCCACACCTCACGCAGCAAAGCTGCAATCAGCGCAAGACGCTGATTTAATTGCCAAAATTGGCATTTTGTCAATTGGGGGGGTGGCAGCACCTTTTGGAGCCCTATTTTTAGGGGTTCCAAGGGCTCGAAAACGGCTCATGGCACGAGGTGAGGCATGGCCGTGCCACGGTGTGCCACGCGAATGGCACGTGATGGCATTGGGGAACTGGCCGGTTTCGGCACGTGTCAGGAAGTTCATCATCGCTCGATCTCCGCCTCAGCTGCCGGTTCGTTTTCCATCCCTCCACGCTCCAGGTCGCGCAGGATCGCCGTTTGAACTGATGCCTCATTTTCCCGCAGTTTCTCGATCTCGGACTCTCCAAGCAACTGCAGTTTTGATTGAACCTCTTCGGTGGCCTGAGAGGCCAAAGCAAGGAGTGTCTGCTGATCCCCATTGCCCTCACTCATCAGGGAGGCAATCAGGATGCGGGTCATTTTCAGCTCCAGCGACGCGGTATAGGAGAGGTTCCGGAGCGCTTCGGTCTGGCGCTCCATCGCAGCCTCCAGGGACGCCAAACGAGTGTCCAGCGGGGCCTGTTCAGGGGCTTCTGCCTGCCCGCTTTTCTGCCCTTCCAGAAGGGCAGTAATCGCATCATCCAATGCCTTGGGGCGGTTCTCTCCTGCGCCGTCGATCAGCTGCCGGGCCACAGGGCCGAGCACGATACGGACGTTCTGAGGTGTCTCGCTCATCGTTCAATGTCCTTGTCTCGCTGCAGGACGATTTCAGCCTGCTTTTCAACTTCTTTAAGTTTCTCATCGAAGAGGCCGGGCAGGGCAGGGGTGTCCGGCTCTTTCTCCTTGGCCACTTTTTCCTTCACCGCCTCAGGCTTCTCCTGTGGTTCCTCGCGGGTTTGTTCCTCTTCCGGCTGGCGGGCGCGGGCGCCAGCGAGGCGGCCGTCCAGCCAGGCATCGAGCGCGGTCTGGCGGATCCCGGTTTCGTTCTCGATGGTTTTGGACAGCCGGTCCGGATCTTCAGTCAGCAGCATCGCCTCATCCCGCGCCCGGCTGATCTCCACGTAGAAACTCTTTTGGGTCGCCAGCCGTTCGGTGGAGCGCATCGCCACAATCACCCTGTCAACGGACTCGCCCTGAACGGCATGAGCGGTGGCTGCGTAGTCGTGTTCCAGGCCGCGGGCTGCGAGGCTGTCAGCGGGAATGGTGATGCGCGATCCTTCCTGTGTCTCGGCCTCAATAACTCCCCCCTTTGTTGATTTGACTTCAGCCCGCAAACCGTTCTTGATGCCGCTTTCCGGGTCTGTGATCCGGAACCGCACCTGGTCGCCTTCAGCCATGCCTCTGGCCTCGCGCTCATAGGCTACCAGCGCCTTTCCAAGCTCCCGTTGATTGAACTTGGCAGCCAGGGGCAGGGTGGTCCGGACACCGGTTTCCTCTTGCTCAACGGTCAGCTTATTGCCCCTGTGATCAGCTTCCCGAACCACATAGAGACCGTTCTTCTTGAGGCCGTATTCTTTGCTTGTCGCCACTGACATGACGATATCGCCAGGGGCGTAGCTGCGGGCGTCGGCAAGCATTGCCTCGGTGAGCTGGCGGTTCAGCAGACCGTTCACCTTGACCTCATCGGACGCGATGCGGCCTTCCTGCCGAAGGCCGTCGCGCACCGCCTCATTGATTTCTGCGCGGGCGGCGTTGGTGAGGGCGAGGATCCGGGTTCCCTGCCGCTCGGCCGGGGTGAGAGCAAGGAACCTTTCTGCGGCCTCTTGCCGGGGATCGTCGACCTTCAGAACATTGTCCTCCATGCGGTTGAAAGCTGCCGTGATTTCGCCCCGGATCGAGTGATAGACCGCTGCTTTTAGATCATCGTCCCGCTGGCGGCGGATCTCATCCATGACCGCTGTCCGCATCCCGGCTTTCTGCATCTGGGCGAAGGGCTGACCGGCCGCAACCGCGTCGAGCTGCTGCGTGTCACCCACGAAGACGACGCGCGGGGCGCCGGTGCGTTCGGCGTAATCCATGAAGCTGCGCATGTCCTGGGCGGACACCATTGAGGCTTCATCGACCACAAGAATGGTCCTGCTGTTGTCCACGTCCTGCGGATGATGCCGCTCAGCGGTAGTGACCTTGGCGAGGGTTTCCGCACCGCCGAGGACACTGGCAAGTTCCTGAACGGCCTGGTGGCTTGGAGCAAAGCCCTTGACCTCGTAACCGCTTTGACCGGCGTAGTGAGCCATCCGCTCCATCATGAAGGTTTTGCCTGAACCGGCGTAGCCCTGGATCCCGGCATACCTGCCTGAACCGGTTAGGGAGGCTTCTATGGAGGCACGTTGGCCCTCAGTTAGCGACCGGGCGACGCTCAGCCTGCGGGCCAGGAGGCTATCCCCGCTTCGACCAGCCTCAGGCGCAAGGGCCAGACCTTCGGTCTTTTCCGCTTTCCTCCAAGTTGCCAGGATAGATCGTTCCAGATCCACAGATGCTTTATCTGTCAGGATCTGCCCGTCCTCGCCGCTTTCGAAGAGCCGGCCAGCTTTGATCTGCCGGTTGATTTCTGCGTCCACCGCCTTGAAGTCTGAGCGGTAAGCGAAGTGCATTGCGGCCACCGTGAGATCTGCCCTGCTGTAGGCGGACTCCCGTTCACTGATGTGCTCGACGGCGCGGTTAACGGCCTGCCTGGGGTCAGTCTCCACGCGAGCCACGGCTGCGGCACTGGACAGCATGGACTTTGCCTTTTCGAACATTCCAGTTGGCTGGCCGGTTTCCGCAAGGGGGTCGATCGGGCGCTGCTGGTCGAGCGGTATTACGGGCTGCGGGGCTGCGTGACCCACCCGGCCAAGGTCCAGCTGATCCCGGCCAAGACCGGCTGCGAGTGCGTCTGCGCGCCAGGTTTCCCGCAGCGCGTCCCGGTCCAGATTTTTGTGCTTGGCCGCACGGGTGGCCAATGCCGCTTTGCTCGCTGTTTCCGGCGAAACATCCATTCCCTTTTTGTCGAGGGCATTGAGAATTTCCTGCCGCCGCTTGGAAAAGGCTTCGGTCACTTCCGGGGAAATTCCGGAGATATTCACTTCTCCAAATCTCCCGCGTTCCGTGGCAATGCCCAGGTCAGCCACCCGGTTCTCAAAATCGGATCGGTATATTTCAGTGATCAGTTTCTGATTTTTGTATACGGCTTCATTCCGGATTGCCGAGTATCCGCCGTTTTCGTTTTTGACCATATTGGCAATGACGGCGTGGCTGTGCAAATTCGGATCAAGCGCGCGGGAGGTATCGTGCCGGTAAATTCCCGCAATAATACCTTCCCCGTTTTTAGTGACGATTTCCCCGTCCTGCTGGAAACGCGTTTTGATAAACCGCTCTTCCACCACTGTCATAGCCGCGCGCACTGCGGCGTCATGGGCCTCAATAATGCGTTTGTCGCCAATCACCAGGGCGGCCACTGAAGCCGACTTGGACGCAGAAAAGGTAAGGTCAAGGCCGGGGCGGTGCTGGCGTTCGCCGTCCACATAGCGGCCCATCAGCTTGCCGTCCGGTGCTTCACCATCGAGCAGCTGTGCAAAGTGCCTGTCATCGACAAAGCCGCTCAG